>NZ_JBFUBR010000013.1:0-310655 GCF_056405655.1 Pseudomonas sp. P1_F7 | reverse complement strand
GTTGGAACCACCTGATCCCATCCCGAACTCAGCAGTGAAACGATGCATCGCCGATGGTAGTGTGGGGTTTCCCCATGTGAGAGTAGGTCATCGTCAAGATTAAATTCCGAAACCCCTATCTGCGTACGCAGGTAGGGGTTTTGTTTTTGCGCGTGAAAAAAACAGGGCTGGTTGTTGCACATTTCGCACAGTTATTTTCAGCCCATGGCACTAGAATAGGCCCAACTTTTTCAGAGTCAGAGCCTTTATGCCGGATCCGGTTGACGCCCAAGGGCTGTCAGAATTACCGCTAGACAACCTGGTTGCCTGCCATGAGTGCGACTTGCTCATGCGTAAACCCGAACTCGCCCATGGCGAAAAAGCCCTGTGCCCGCGCTGTGGCTACGAGCTTTATGCCCATCGCTACAACGTCGTACAGCGCAGTCTTGCCTTGGTCATCGCCGCCTTGTTGTTGTTTATTCCGGCGAACTTTTTACCCATCATGCAACTCAATCTGCTCGGGCAATCTTCGCAAGACACTGTCTGGAGCGGTGTTGTCGCCCTTTTTGACACCGGCATGCAAAGTGTTTCAGTGATCGTATTCCTGTGCAGCATGGGGATCCCGCTGCTCAAGCTGCTGTGCCAATTGGCCGTATTGTTGAGTATCCGTTTTGATGTCGGACGCAGCTACGGCTTGTTGCTCTATCGCATTTATCACCATGTACGCGAATGGGGGATGCTCGAGGTTTACTTCATGGGCGTACTGGTGGCTATCGTCAAGCTGGCAGATATGGCAGCAATCACCGTAGGCCTCGGCCTGGCGTGCTTCATTGGTTTGTTGCTGATTCAAGTCTGGCTGGAGGTCGTAATGTCGCCTCACCAGATCTGGCAAGCGTTATCAGGAGAGGATGCCCATGCGGGCGATTGATGCAGGCATTCTGATTTGCAAGGAATGTCATGAATTGAACAGGCAGGAAGCTGATACCGACGAGCAAGTCTGTACGCGCTGCGGGGCGCTGGTGCATGCCCGCAGCCCGAATAGTCTGGTGCGCACCTGGGCATTGCTGATTACCGCCGCCATTCTTTACATACCGGCTAATTTGTTGCCGATCATGACCGTGAACTCCCTGGGCAAAGGTGCGCCCAGCACGATCATGGCAGGTGTGATCGAGTTGGTGCACTACGGAATGATCCCCATTGCGGCCGTGGTGTTTATCGCCAGTATTCTGGTGCCCACCTTCAAGCTGGTAGGTATCGCTCTGCTGCTGTTTTCCGTGCAGCGCCGTCAGCCCCTTTCGGCTCGCCAGCGTATCTGGATGTACCGTTTCATTGAATTCATCGGCCGCTGGTCGATGCTCGATATCTTTGTGATCGCCATCCTCGTGGCGGTCGTGAATTTTGGGCGGCTTGCCAGCATCGAAGCCAATCTTGGCGCCATCGCCTTCGCCACTGTGGTGATTCTGACGATGCTTGCCGCAGTAACTTTCGATCCCCGACTGATTTGGGATAACACGGAGTCGGACGACGACCATGACTGATTTGCCTGTAGCGAAAACCCGACCGGCCTCGAACTGGTCTGCCATTTGGGTGTTGCCCCTGATTGCATTGATTATCGGCGGCTGGCTCGGCTGGCGTGCCTATAACGAGACCGGCATCGAGATTCAGGTGCGTTTTGAGAGTGGCGAAGGTATTCAGGCCAACAAGACCGAAGTTGTCTATAAAGGCATGTCAGTCGGCAAGGTCAAAAGCCTCAAGCTCGATGATGAGGGCAGTTCCAAAGGTGTGATCGCCAGCATCGAAATGAACAAGGACGTAGAGCCATACCTGCGCACCAGCACGCGTTTCTGGCTGGTCAAGCCGAGCGTGACGCTGGCCGGTATCACGGGCCTTGAGACGCTGGTTTCGGGCAACTACGTTGCGATCAGCCCGGGTGAGGGTGAGCCGGTTCGCAAGTTCAAGGCGCTGGCTCAGGAGCCACCGCTCTCCGATGCCCAACCGGGTCTGCACCTGACCATCAAGGCTGATCGCTTGGGTTCGTTGAACCGCGGCAGCCCGGTGTTCTACAAACAGATCAAGGTGGGTCAGATCAAGAGCTACGTGCTCTCCGAGGACCAGAGCACCGTCGAGCTCAAGGTTTTCATCGAACCGACCTACGCCAAACTGGTGCGCAAACACACGCGCTTCTGGAACGCCAGCGGCATCAGCATTGACGCCAATCTGTCCGGTGTGAAAGTGCGCAGCGAGTCGTTGGCCAGCATCGTCGCCGGTGGTATTGCGTTCGCTACGCCTGAAAACCGCAAGGACAGCCCGCCTACCGATCCAAGCCTGCCGTTCAGACTCTACGAAGACTTCGATGCAGCGGCGGCCGGTATCCGGGTCAAGGTCAAGCTCAGCGACTTCGAAGGCTTGCAGGCCGGTCGTACGCCGGTGATGTACAAAGGCATACAGGTCGGCAATCTCAAGGCGCTGAAGGTCGATCCTGATCTGTCCGGGGCCACCGCCGAATTGACGATGGACCCATTGGCCGAAGATTACCTGGTGGACGGTACGCAATTCTGGGTGGTCAAGCCGTCGATTTCCCTCGCGGGGATTACCGGCCTGGAAGCGCTGGTCAAAGGTAACTACATCGCTGTGCGTCCTGGCGACAAGGGGGCCGCACCGCAACGCGAATTCGTGGCGCGGCCCAAGGCGCCACCACTGGATCTGCGTGCACCGGGCCTGCACCTGGTGTTGTTCACCGAAAACCTTGGTTCGCTGGAAGTCGGCAGTCCGGTTCTCTACAAACAGGTCAAGGTCGGTTCGGTACAGAGCTATCAGTTCTCGCGCACCAAAAAGCAGTTGATCATCGGCGTGCACATCGAGAAGGAATACGAGGATCTGGTCAACGCCTCGACACGCTTCTGGAATGCCAGCGGCATCACGCTCACGGGCGGACTGACCGGTGGGATTCAAGTCAAAAGTGAGTCGCTGCAAAGCTTGATGGCCGGCGGTATTGCGTTTGAAACCCCGGAAGCCAAGGCGCCGCTACAGAAGCGCATTCCACGTTTCCGCTTGTTCGCCAGCCATGACGACGCCACGCAAAAGGGCGAGGTGATCAGCATCAAGGTAGACCGCGCCGATGGTTTGCGTACGGGTACGCCAATTCGCTTCAAGGGCCTGGATGTCGGCAAGATCGAGGACGTTGACCTGAGTGACGACCTGCAATCGGTGCTGCTGACCGCACGGATTACGGAAGTGCCGGAGCGCATCGCCCGGGTTGGCAGTCAGTTCTGGGTGGTCAAGCCTGAACTGGGGCTGATCAAGACGTCCAACCTCGAAACCCTGGTGACCGGGCAATACATCGAGGTGCAACCGGCACCGAAGAATCTGGGGCCGCAGAAGAACTTTGTCGCTTTGGCCGCTGCGCCGGAAACCGCCAAGCAGGAAGCGGGATTGAGTCTGGTGCTGAGCGCCGCTCGTCGTGGTTCGCTGAAGGCCGGTGTGCCAGTGACGTATCGCGAAATCACCGTGGGCAAGGTGACTGGCTATGAGCTGGGCCAGACCGCTGACCGTGTCCTGATCCATATCCTGATCGAGCCGAAGTACGCGCCACTGGTACGCAACGGCACGCGGTTCTGGAACACCAGCGGTTTCGACTTCGATGTCGGCCTGTTCAGAGGCGCAACGGTGCGTACTGAGTCCCTGGAAACGATTATTCAGGGCGGTGTCGCCTTTGCCACGCCGGACGGTGAGCGCATGGGCAGCCCGGCGCTACCTGAGCAGACGTTCGCGCTATTCGACAAGTTCGAAGATGAATGGCTGACCTGGGCGCCGAAGATTTCGCTGGGTAAATAGTCTGAGGGTTATGTGTCGTCAGTGATGACGCCTTCGCGGGCTTGCCCGCGAAGAGGCCCTGAAGTTCACTGCAAAGCTAAATGACACACCTATGAAAAAGGCCGCGATCCAATGGAGCGCGGCCTTTTTTATTGTCATTGCTTGAGGCGTCAGACCGCGTCCAGCTCCGGCTCGTCCGCTTCGACATTGACCGTCGCTTTAACCTGATCGTGACGACGGATGTACTTCCAGTCCGCCTCGTCGATGTAGATGCCGGCCGGGCCGCTGCCGCCTTCCAGGTCGATGGCGACACTGGCGCAGACCTGCGGCTTCACGCTCGCCAGGATCGGCACGAAGCCCAGTTGCAGGCTGGTTTCCAGCAATGCGGCCTGGTTCTTCTCATCGATGTCCGCCGCCTCGTCGAGGTAGTACGGCAGGCGCACGCGTCCGGCCAGGTCACGGTCCATCAAGTGCAGCAACAAGTACATGTTGGTCAGCGCCTTGATGGTCATGGTGGTGCCGTTGGACGCCGCACCGTCGATGTCGGTGTGGATTACCGGCTGACCGTTGACCTTGGTGATCTCGAACGCCAGTTCGAACAAGTCCTTGAGGCCGAGCTGGTTGTGGTTGGCCGCCACCAGCCGCGCCAGGTATTCCTTGGCCTCTTCGTTCTTGTTGTCCTGCTCGGCGCTTTGGCTGAGGTCGAAGACCGACAGGGTTTCGCCTTCCTCATACTGACCGGCGCTGTGGATGATCTGGTCGATGTGCTTGAGCGCTTCCTTGTTCGGTGCAAGCACGATGCGGAAGCTTTGCAGGTTGGAGACCTGACGTTTGTTGATCTCGCGGTTGAACAGTGCCAGTTGGTGTTCGAGGCTGTCGTAGTCGCTGCGGATATTGCGCAGGGTCCGGGCGATGTCCGTCACGGCGGCACGGCGAGCCTTGCCCAGGGTCAGGGCTTCGTCGGTACGGTGCGCATAGGCGTTGATCAGCAGTTGCAGGCGACGTTCCATATCGTCTTCGCTGTCGAACTTGGCCACGCCCTTGAGGCGCACCTGAGCGTACAGCGCTTCGATCTGGCCGTCGGCCCGCAGCAGGCCTTGCCAGCTGTCCTGATAGTCGTTGAGCAGCGGCAGCAGGTTGTCCATGGAATCGTCGATCGGGTCCATGAACGGTGTGCCGAACGGCAGGTCTGCCGGCAACAACTGGCGACGGCGCAGGGCGTCGTCGAGGGTGCGTTGCTTGGCTTCCATGTCACCGATCTGCCGGCCGACCAGTTGCAGCTTGGCCGACAGTTGCTGGACGCGCTCGGTGAAGGCGTCGCTGGAACGCTTCAATTCGTCCTGTGCGGCTTCCATTTGCGCCAGTTGCTCAAGCTTGTCACCTTCCTCGGCGCTAAGGGTTTGCGCGCGGCGGAAATCTTCCAGAGCTTTCTGCGCATCCAGCACTTGCTGGTACAGCGCTTCGGTCTGGGTCTTGCTCGCGGCGCGGTCGGCAGCCACGGCTTGCTGGGTTTTCAGTTGCTTGAGTTCTTTTTCCAGGCGCTCTTTCTGGTCACGCAGGGCCGCGCGGTCAGCCAGGGCCTGCAATGCCGGAGGTTCGATGTGGGAGATGTCGATGGACAGGCCCGGCACTTCGAAACGTTCGCCTTTGAAACCGTCGAGGATCAGCTCCACGGATTTGACCCACTCGCCGTCGTCGTCAAGGGTGATGCCGTGTTCACCCAGCGGCAGGCTGAACAGTGCGCTGTTGAACAGGCGCATCAGGCGTTCGACGTCTTGCTGCGAGAATTCTTCGCGCAGACGGGCGTAGCTGTTGTTGTCCGCATGATCGAGTTGCTGCCTGACCGACTTCAGGCGTTTTTCCAGGTCGCGCAGGCGCTCGTCGAGGTCTTCGGCGCTGAACTGGCGCGATTGTGCCAGCGCACCGGCCAGTTCGTCGTGGGCATCCTTGGCGGCCAGCAGTTGCTGTTCCAGCACCTTGACGTCATCGATCAGGGCAAAGCGATGCTTGAGCACCGACAATTCGCCGAGCCAGCGCTGGATGCCGGTGATTTCCCGCTCCAGGCGCATCAGTTCCTGAGTGCCGCCACGCTGATCGTTTTGCAGGGCGTCCTGCTCGTTGCGGTAGTGCTCGGCCTGAATGGTCAGCTCTTCTTTGCGCGCACCGGCGTAGTCCGACCAGGTGCCGAGCAGGGAGTCGAGCAACGGCGAGATCCGGTGCAGTTTGCCGCGCAGGATGTCGCGTTGCTTCACGCCGTTGGCCAAGGCTTCGACCAAGGGGCCGGCGGCGACCAGCGAGTTGTAGTCCTGCTCCATGCGTCGTACATCGCGGAACGCCTCTTCGCACGCGGCGATGTAGTCGACGCTACCGGAACGCAGGCTGTGTTCGAAGGCATCGAGGAACAGCTGCTTGAGCTTGGCTGCGGTGATTTCGCGCATGTGCAGCAGGTTGATGAACAGCGCGCGGAAGGTCTTCAGGCTCTGCTCGCTGGTCGAGCGCAGCGGAATCAGCGTCAGGTCCAGCGGGATCGAGGTGTGACCACCGACCAGCAAACGGCGCAGTTCATCCGGCTTGAGCTCGTAGGCTTTCAGGCCTTCGCGCTCAAGGTTGGTGAACAGTTCTTTCTGACGCAGGCAGGTGTCGTTTTTTTGGTAGTGGGCCAGGTCCAGTTTGCCGGCATAGGCAAAGAACTGGTGACCGAAGCCGCCGCCCGGGCCGCGGCCAACCACACCGATCACGTGGGGGCCGTGGGGCAGGTTCACTTCGACCAGGATGTAACTGGTGTCCGAGGCGAAGTAGAAGCGCCGGGACTGCTCCAGGCTGTACTTGCCGAAGCTCATGTCCGACATGCGCGCCAGGATCGGGAACTGCAGGGCGTTGATCGAAGCAGATTTACCGAGGTTGTTCGCGCCGTACACCGACAGCGGCTCTTCCAGCGGAAACAGGCCGAGGCTGTAGCCGGCGGTGTTCAAAAGGGCAAAGCGGCGGATACCGTAACGTTCCTTGCTCATGCGTCGAGCTCCTGTTCTTCGGCAATGGCACGGGCCAGTGCGTCTTCTTCGCTTTCATCTTCAAATTCCGCGAGGTCGAGCGGGTCGTCGGTCTGCAGCAGTTTTTCGTCGCTGTCTTCGTCGATCAGCACTGGTACCGGCAACGGCAGGACGCTGTGCAGACTGGCGGCCAGATCGCGGTCCTGCTGCACCGACAGGCACACATCGAGGAAACGGTGCATCGGCGGCAGGAAACGGTAGACGCCGTTTTCTTCGCTGGCGAAACCGAGCTGGGTCATGCGCCGCATGATTTTTTCTTCGAGCTCGTCCTGGGTCTGCACTTCGGCCTGGATGAACAGGTCGCGGTACTTTTCCAGCAACGACGGCAGTTCGTCGCGACCGAGGCTGCCGCCGTCGAGCACGGCGATCGGGTCGCGCCCCTGATCGGCCAGATGCTCGACGAGGATGAAGGTGAACAGCGCCAGACGCTGGGCGGTCTTGTTCACCGCCGCCGCCGCGAGGTCCGGCACGAAGTAGTAGAAGCCCCGGGTGTCGCAGACCAGTTCAAAGCCCAGGGCCTTGAACAGCGTGCGGTACTGGTCCTGGAAGTTCGACAACTGTGCGTACAGCTCCGGATCGCGGCGACTGACGTGGTAACCCTTGAACAGCTCGCGAAAGATCGGCGCCAGTTGGGACAGTTCGGAAAGATCAAGATGCATATGGAGTGCTCGCAGAATCCTCGGCGGCGGCGTCGCTGACCGAGAGCAGGGCGAAGGAGCGCAGGCTGACCTGGTGCTCGTGAGTATGGTATTCGCGACGTTCCAGACGCTCGCGCTTGAAGCGTTTTTCCCGCGACAGACGCGAGAACCAGTACAGCAATTCGTCGGTGGCGCCGTCCGGCTCCTGCTCCAGCAGCCAGGTCATCAGGTCCGGCATCGGCAAGGCGTCTTCGCAGCGTTCGAGCATTTCCCGAACGGTGCGTGGCGCCCGTGGCGCTTCGCCTTTCTGGGTCTTGTGAGCCTTGGGGAAGCGCGCCGGTTTCGGTTCGAAGCGGGCCAACGCATAAACGTAGGCTTCGACCTGACTGGCACTGCCGAGGAAGGTGCTCTGCGGGCGAGTGAACATCGGCATCGCCGCTTGCGGCACGGCGTCGATGCCCTTGCGGCGGATCATCGACAGGGCCAATGCGGCGCCACGGGTCACGGCGTTGTGCCGACGGGCTTCTTCACGTAACGGCAGCAGCAGCTCGCGGGCGTGACGCAGGGTCAGCTGGGCGCTGGTCTGCATTTCCAGGATGCGCGCGTGGGTGCGCAGCAGCATGTCGTCGTCGACCAGGTGGCCGAGGCGTTGCTGTTCGCTGAGCATCTTCAGCAGGACGGTTTCGACCTTGCGCACGCCTTGTTCGAAGGCGCCGTCGGCGTTCACCAGATCAATCATCGGCTCGACGTATTCGTCCCAGGTCGCCAGCACTTCAGCGTAACGCTGGCGCAACGGAATCTGCCGGTCGCTGGTTTTCGCCCGTTCGGCGACGGCCACCAGTGCCTGTTCGTCGTTATCGAGTTTTTTCAGCACGTCACGCACGCGCATGTCGAGCAGACGCAACTGGCGGGCGAGGTCATTGCCATCGCGGATATCGAACGCGTCCTGGATATAACCGGCCAGACGCTCCAGGTGGCGCAGGTAGGCTTCGATCTCCAGGCACAGGCCAAGACGGTGTTCACGGCGCAGATAGGCGAGGAAGTCGTGAATCTGCGCATTGAGCTCGAAACGGTTCGGGCTTTTGGCCACGGGAACCAGGATGTCGAGGCGAATCCACACGTCCAGCAGGCTGGTGATGTCCTGCGGCGTACTGTCGAGTTGCTGGGCGGCCAGTTGCGTGCGCAATTCGTTGAGGCTCAGTGTGCCTTGGTCGAAGTGCTCGCACAGTGGCTCCAGGAGTGCCCAGTGTTCAGCGAGGGCGCGCAAGACGCGCTTGGGTTCGATCATCGGAATGGCCGGCTGGTTGGCGATTAAAAGCCGCGATTGTACTGCATCGGGCGCAATGCGATTCAATCTCGGGACGGGCTGTCGCCTTCTTTTCGGTAAAGTGCATCGATCAACTGCGGGCGATCTTGAGCGAACGGCGGTAGAATCAGCGCACTTTAGTTATCCACAAGTGGCCGACCTTTGCTTATCGAGTCCCGTCGTCGCGCTTATCTGGCCGCCATGCAGGTGGTCAACTGGCTGCCGCGCACCGAATTGCCCTTTGCCGCGCCGTCGCGGCCCGAGCTGCTGGACATGCCAGAGCCGGTTGTGGTCGCGCCTGTCGTGCCCGCTGTTGTGGCTGAGACCCCCGTGGCGCCTGTGGTCAAACCGGCCGAGCGGGTGAAGATCGAGGTGCCACGGCCATCGCTGGCGAGCACGCGCACCGGAGCCAAACCGGTGGAAGAGGCCGAAGAGGCGCCCGTGGTGGTCAAGGCGCCGATCGTGCCGCCGCCGCGTTTCGCCCTGCAATTGCTGCGGGCCGGGCGTTGCCTGCTGCTGGTGGAGTTACCCACAGGTGAATCCTTCCAGACTCGCGATCCTGCTTACCTGCTGCTCAAAGACATGCTGCGCGCCGCCGGTCTGCCGGACAGCCCGCAGATCGTCGGTGAGCCGGTGCGTTGGCCGCTGCTGGTGCGCGGGACAATGGATCAGGGCCCGGAAGCGGCCCGTGACTTTGTGCAAGGTTTTCTCTCGGTGCGCATGGAAGAAACGCCCTGTGCCTGCTTGTGGCTGATCGGCCTGCCCGCCGTGCGGTTTGCCGGCGAAGCGGATGCCGAGGCGTTCAATCGCGAGTTGCAGATCGAAGGCCTGGGCTCGGCCTGGGCAGTGCCGGGCCTGGAATTATTAATGGAAGAGCCACAGCGTAAGGCTGATGTGTGGCAAGCCATGCGTCGGCTGATGGCGCGCTGGAAAGAATCGAATGAGTGACGCTGTATCGTTTCGCCCGATGACCGAGGTGGACCTGGAAGCCGTACTGAAAATCGAATACGCGGCCTACAGCCATCCCTGGACCCGCGGGATTTTCCTCGATGGGCTGGGTAAGTATCAGATCTGGCTGATGTTCGAAGGCCAGCAGCAGGTGGGCCACGGTGTGGTGCAGATCATCCTCGATGAGGCGCATCTGCTGAACATTACGGTCAAGCCGGAAAGCCAGGGCCGTGGCCTGGGGCTGACATTGCTTGAGCATTTGATGTCGATTGCCTACAAGGCCGACGCTCGGGAGTGTTTCCTGGAAGTTCGCGACAGCAACACCGCGGCGTTCAAGCTGTATGAGCGATATGGTTTCAACGAGATCGGCCGGCGTCGGGATTACTACCCGGCGGTGGGCGGGCGCGAAGATGCGGTGGTCATGGCCTGTACTTTGGTGGATTGAGCTTGTAGGAGCTGCCGAAGGCTGCGATCTTTTCAAGGATCAAAGGATCGCAGCCTTCGGCAGCTCCTACGGATGTCCGTAGAGCTCAACGTTTTTTGTCGAGAGGATCGCTCCGAGCCAGTTCAGCCTCATCCAGACCATTACCACCGCCAATATCGTCCTCATCGACGATGCTCAGGTCCCAATCTGCACGGCTATCATTGCCAGCCTCATGGGCGTCCCGGGCGCCGTCTTCACGGATCAGGGTTTCCGGGCTCAGGTCGTCGTCGGTAGGTTGATGGTCACCGGTCGAGGCACCGGTCAGGCCCGCCTCACGTCCGCGCTGGCGCGGCGTCAGTTGCTCGCGCTCCCTTTCCGGCAATTCGTCACCGATTTTGGCGTTGGGCTCTTCTTCATCGAAATCCAGCTCATGCACCGAGCCCATACGGTCTTCGTCGTCATCGATGGGTTCCGGTTGCACCGCATCGTACGGACGTCGTGAATCATTCATGGCAATTCCTCATACTGTAGGCCTTACTACGGTTGACCCTCGTGGCTACCGAGAATTCCACCGGCATGGAGCCCCGTGTTCCGGATCAGGAGAGCATCTGCATTTCGCGCGTGACCCCGACGGACGGTTGTCAGTCAAAGCTGCGCATCATTCTTGAGGCTTCAAAGCATGAACGAATTACAAGATCTGATTGATAACAACGAGCGTTGGGCCGCTGCGATCAAGGAGGAAGATCCTGACTTCTTCGCCAAGCTGGCTCGCCAACAGACCCCGGAGTTCCTGTGGATCGGTTGTTCCGACGCCCGGGTGCCGGCCAACGAAATCGTCGGCATGCTGCCGGGCGATCTGTTCGTACACCGTAATGTGGCCAACGTGGTGCTGCACACCGACCTCAACTGCCTGTCGGTGATTCAGTACGCGGTCGATGTGCTCAAGGTCAAACACATACTCGTCACCGGCCACTATGGTTGCGGCGGCGTGCGCGCCTCTATGCAGGATCGTCAGTTCGGCCTGATCGACGGCTGGCTGCGCTCGATTCGCGACTTGTATTACGAAAAGCGCGAAGAACTCGCCAAACTGGCCACCGAAGAAGAACGGGTCGACCGCCTCTGTGAACTCAACGTGATCCAGCAAGTGGCCAACGTCGGTCACACCAGCATTGTGCAAAACGCCTGGCACCGTGGGCAGAGCCTGTCGGTCCACGGCTGCATCTACGGCATCAAGGACGGTCGCTGGAAGAGCCTGAATGCCACCATTAGCGGTTTCGAGCAACTGCCGCCGCAGTACCGCCTGCGTCCGTTCGAACCCCTGTAAAACCCTTCAATACAGACTTTGCCGACGCCACTGTTGCAAAAACAGCTGGCCGTCGGCGTTTGGCGCTTCATCGTAGCCGGTGATCCAGCCCCGGCAGTTGTACGAACCGCAGTGGCAGGCGAACTGGCGCAGCAGCTTGTCTTCCGTGGCGGCGTAATCCATCGACAGCCAGTCGCCTTTCTGAATGTCTTTCAGCGCCCATAACCACAACTCGCTCAAGTCGAGAAACACGTTCGGGTCGCAAGAGTGGCGCAGCAGCCCGCAGAAACGCGGGTCATAGACATGAACATCTCGGGTCAGTTGTCGGGTATGTCGGCAGCGATAGGGCAGCAAATGCCCCGATACCCGGCAGATTCGGCTGAAGCGGGGAAACTCGCGCAGCGCTGCTACGGCCATCGGTGTGCCTTTGTCGTTCGAGAGAATCTCGAAATCGGCCAGGGATGGAAATCCGAGGTGAAGGGGCAACTCCACAAAAGGGTAAACACCCTGCGGCGGCGGTGCGAGAGACTTGCGCAGTGCATTGGCTTTCATAACGATCCTTGTCGGCTGGGTGCTGCGACTTCCATCGGCTGACGATCCTGTCAGCGCCGCAGCACATGGGGTACGGCCCAAGCCTCTCGCAGATATCGCGGGCGGTCTACTGTCATAACTGACAGTCGGCTGCCAGCAATCGGTTTATAGCGGTGGAGCGGGCAGAGCAGTGCCTGGCGCCGGCGCCTTGAGCTGTTTGAGCTGCAACTGGATCGCTGCAGTCGAGCATTTGGCCGCCGCCTGTCCGGGCGTCAGGTTGCGAATCGAGGTGTAGAACAGCTCGCAGGTTTTTTCTTTCTCGGCCACTTGCCAGGTTTGCGTGCAGGTTTTCAGCTCGACATCGGCATTGCTGTCCGGTTGGCGGCCCATGACGGCCTGCCAGCACGCGGCACTCAAATCCTGGCCCATGACTTTCAGGCCCGCGGCATCGGCCTTGGCCTTGGCATCGTTGCCGGAATAGTTCGCCGGGTCGGCGGCGTACCAGATGTAGCTCGGGTGGTTGGAACCCAGCACCCGCACTTTCGCTCCGTCACTCGGGCTGATCGTCGCCAGGCCCAGCACGTTCACGGTCGCCCCGTATTGCTGCTTGATCCAGTTACGTACCGGTGCACCGAAGGCGACCATCGGCAATGCTTCACCGCTGGCATGCAGGCTGACGTTCCTGACCATGGTGGTCTGGTAGTCGTTGAAGTAGCTGTAGACGCCTTCCAGGTCCTTGCCAGCGTTGGACGGAGCGGCGATAGGGGCGATATCGACAATGGTCTGAAAACCTGGTGTCTGCTCGGCCGGGATGCCATTGGCGGTGAGCAGCGTGGCCCATCGATCCGTGGTGGCGGACTTCAGGTAATCCTGGGCCTGAGTCAACGAATAGTCGGGCGGGAAGTGCAGCAGCTCGACACTTTTGCGGTTTTCCAGGGCCATGCCCAGCGGCAGGAACAGGTACCAGCTATACGCCCACTTGCCGTCGGCATTCAGTTTGCTGGCGCCGTTATAGGCCAGGTCACCGGCATCGAGCAGCGCTGCCAAAGGTTTTTCATAGCCGTTGGGCACGCCGATGATTTCTGCGTGGAGCTGACCGTTATCGGTTTTGACCAGAACCTTCGCGTCACCGTAGCCATCGCGCTGCACGCTCTGGGTCAGGTAATGCTCGACGGTTTGCTCAAGCGTCCAGTTGCGAAAGCAGATCACGTTGCAGTTGTTGGGATAGGCGAAGAGGCGGGTAACGCGTTCGGTAGTGCCCAGTTTCAGGGCGACATCGGCGTGGGCGGTGGTGCTCAGGGTGAGGGCTGCGAGGGTGAGTGCCGCGAGTTTGAACATGCTCAGATCCTTTTCAGCGTATTAAGACCAGCAGTTACTGAAACAGACGGGGCGGAGCAAAAAGGGCCGATATCAATACCGGCCCTTTTTTATGGTTACGGCATTACCGGCGGCAAATATGCCAGCGTCGTCCCCAGTGCCCACAACAACACTAGCACCAACGGCGTGTGCACCAGCAATTGCACGAACGAGAAGCCAATCAGGTCCCGCGCCTTCAACCCCAGCACGCCCAGCAACGGCAGCATGTAGAACGGGTTGATCAGGTTCGGCAAGGCTTCGGCGGCGTTGTAGATCTGCACCGCCCAACCCAGGTGATAGTTCAGGTCATTGGCCACCTGCATCACGTACGGCGCTTCGATGATCCACTTGCCGCCGCCGGACGGAATGAAGAAGCCGAGGATTGCCGAGTACACGCCCATCAGCAGGGCATAGGTGTCGTGGGAGGCAATGCTGACGAAAAAGGTCGAGATGTGGTGCGCCAGGGTTTGTGCATCGGCGCCTTTGACCGTGGTCATCAGTGCGGCGATCGAGCCGTACAGCGGGAACTGGATCAACACGCCGGTGGTGGTCGGCACCGCGCGGGATACGGCGTCGAGGAAGCTGCGCGGACGCCAGTGCAGCAGGGCACCGACCATGATGAACAGGAAGTTGTAGGTGTTCAGCCCGGAAATTGCGCTGATCGCCGGTTTGGTCGAGAACTCATGGAACAGCCATCCGGCGGCCAGCAGCACCAGCAGAATGATCAACAACGGGCTGTATTCCAGCCACTCGCCGGGGCGGGTGCGTGGTTGCAGCGGCGGCAGGTTGAAGCTTGGGTCGATCCCGCAGGCGTTGGCGTCTCGCGCGGAGTTCGGGCCAGGGGCGGTGGCGTAGGCAACGATCAGTGAAACGATGATCAGGGCCAACAACATCACACCGGATTGCCAGAGAAAGATCGTCTGGGTGAAAGGGATCACCCCGGTGATCGACAGGATCGACGGCGGTAGGCTGGCCGGGTTGGCCTGCAATTGCGCTGCGGACGATGACAGGCCCAGGGCCCAGACCGCACCTAGACCCAGGTAGACAGCGGCGCCGGCGGCGCGGTAGTCCATCTTCAGATCGGTTCGGCGCGCCAGAGCACGCACCAGCAAACCGCCGAACACCAGCGACAGGCCCCAGTTCAGCAGCGACGCAACCATGGAAATCAGCGCCACCCAGGCCACGGCAGAGCGGCCGTTTTTCGGGATTTTCGCCAGACGGTCGATCAGTTTCACCGCCGGCGGCGAACTGGCGACCACATAACCGCCGATCACCACAAAGGCCATCTGCATGGTGAAGGGGATCAGGCTCCAGAAGCCATCACCAAAGGCCATGGCTGCGTCGGTGGGTTTGGCTCCCATCGCCATGGTGGCCAGGGCCACGATAATCACCGCCAGGGCAGCAAACACCCAGGAGTCGGGGAACCAGCGTTCGGCAAAACTTGAGCAGCGCAGGGCAAAGCGGGCGGAGCGGCTATCTTCGATATCAGCGGCCACGGGGTTACCTCGGGTTTTTTATGTTTGTTGTGGTCTTCGGGGCAGTGACCGCCCGTCTGGACAGACGCCAACATTAATTCAAGCCGAGGATTTTTGCGGGGCTGTTTTGTGGCTATGGGACTTTGGTCTAACGGGTTGTCCGCCGGTGCATTTGCGTAGACCATGGGCGCCTTGGTTTTTGCCTGTGCCAGAGTTCTTTACATGACTGCCAACACCGATTCGCGCCCGGCGCCGTTCAGCCGCTCGGACTACAAGACCCTCGGGCTCGCCGCCCTCGGCGGGGCGCTGGAAATCTACGACTTCATCATTTTCGTGTTTTTCGCCCTGACCCTCAGTCAGTTGTTCTTCCCGCCGGAAATGCCCGAGTGGCTGCGCCTGCTGCAAAGTTTCGGGATCTTCGTCACCGGTTACCTGGCGCGACCGCTGGGCGGCATTCTGATGGCGCACTTCGCCGACCGTCTGGGGCGCAAGAAAGTCTTCAGCCTGAGCATCCTGATGATGGCGTTGCCCTGCCTGCTGATCGGGATCATGCCGACGTATGCGCAAATCGGCTATTTCGCACCATTGCTGCTGTTGGCCCTGCGCATCCTCCAGGGCGCGGCGGTGGGCGGCGAAGTGCCGAGTGCCTGGGTATTCGTCGCCGAGCATGCGCCCATCGCCCATCGCGGTTATGCCCTGGGGTTCCTGCAGGCTGGACTGACCTTCGGCTATCTGATCGGTGCATTGACCGCGACCTTTCTGGCTCAGGCATTCACCCCGGCGGAAATCCTCGATTACGCCTGGCGTTACCCGTTCCTGCTGGGTGGCGTGTTTGGGGTGATTGGCGTGTGGCTGCGTCGCTGGCTCAGTGAAACCCCGGTGTTCATGGCCATGCAGGCGCAGCGCGAGGCGGCCGGCGAACTGCCGCTGCGCACAGTCTTGCGTGAGCATCGGCTGGCCATTTTGCCGGCGATGATCCTCACCTGTGTGCTGACTTCGGCGGTGGTGGTGTTCGTGGTCATCACCCCGACCATGATGCAGAAAACCTTTGGCATGACCGCCAGCCATACCTTTGCCTTGAGCGCACTGGGCATCGTGTTCTTGAACATCGGCTGCGTACTCGCCGGGCTGCTGGTCGACCGCATCGGTGCCTGGCGCACGGTGATGCTCTATAGCCTGCTGCTGCCGCTGGGCATCGGCGCGCTGTATGCCTGCCTGATCATGGGCGGCGACTGGATCGGCCTGGCCTACGCCGTGGCAGGGCTGTCCTGCGGGGTGGTCGGCGCGGTGCCATCGGTGATGGTCAGCCTGTTCCCGGCGCGGATTCGCGTCTCGGGCATCTCGTTCACCTACAACATTGCCTACGCCGCATGGGCGAGCATCACACCGCTGTTGTTGATCGGTCTGATGCCGTGGAGCCCATGGATCTGCGTGATGTTCAGTGCGGTGATGGGTGCGGTGGGCGTGGGCAGCGCGGCGTACTTCGGTACACGAATGCCGAGAATCGCAGCCTGTTCTGCCGCTGGCGCGCATTGAGTATGCGTGTCGTAACTATTTTTACAGGACAAGCCTGAAGCACGCTTAAGAAAATGTTTCCAAGGCCGATGGTTAGGCTGCATATCGCTTTCTACCCCTGTCCATCGGTGCTTTCCCATGTTCAATAAACGCTTGAAGCAGGAGCTGTCGGCTCTTCGTGAAGAACTTTCCAGCCTCCAGCAAGTGAAGGAAAGTCTGGAAAGCGAGATGCTGGTACTGACCCTCGACAGCGATGGAAGGGTTCAGTCGGTCAACCAGAACTTCCTTGGCGAGATGCACTACAAGAGTGCTGACCTGATCGGCCGACACATCGACGGCTTCGTCCCGGATCACGTGAAGTTCGACGAATTCCAGCAGCGTTTCAAGAACGCGCTGACCCGTGGCGAGCACTTCGCCGGCGCAGTGCGCCTGTTGCGCGGTACGGGCCAGGAAGCCTGGTTGCGTTCGATCCTGCAACCGGTACGCTCGGCCGATGGGCGGATCAAGTATTTTTCGATCTTCTCCAGCGACCTGACCCGGACCATCGAGGCCTCCCGCGAGCACGAGAACCTGATCGGTGCGCTGGTGCGCTCCACAGCGGTGATCGAGTTCGACCTCAATGGCAACGTGCTGACCGCCAACGACCGCTTTCTCCGCGGCATGGGTTACAGCCTGGCGCAGATCAAGGGTAAACATCACCGCACCTTCTGCCTGCCGGAGGAGTACAACAGTGCCGAGTACCAGAATTTCTGGCGTCGCCTGAACGCGGGCGAGTACGTGGCCGACCGTTTCAAGCGTGTCGACAGCCACGGTCGTACGGTCTGGCTGGAGGCGTCCTACAACCCGGTGGCCGATGCCAACAACAAGCTCTACAAGGTGGTGAAGTTCGCCACGGTGATTACCGATCAGGTCAATCAGGAACAAGCCGTCACCGAGGCCGCCAACATTGCCTACAGCACCTCGCAGCAAACCGACCAAAGTGCCCAGCGCGGAAACGCCGTGGTGACCCAGGCCGTGGACGTGATGCGTGACTTGGCCAAGCATATGCAAACCGCCGGCGATGGCATCGAGGCCTTGAACGAGCAATCGCTGGTGATCGGTACCATCGTCAAAACCATCAGCGGCATTGCCGAGCAGACCAACTTGCTGGCGCTCAACGCGGCCATTGAAGCGGCGCGTGCGGGCGAGCAGGGTCGGGGTTTCGCCGTGGTGGCGGATGAAGTCCGGCAACTGGCGTCGCGCACCAGTCAGGCCACCGACGAAATCGTCCTCGTAGTGCGGCAGAACCAGGACATGGCGCGCAACGCCGTGGCGCTGATGACCGATGGCAAGCTCCAGGCCGAACAAGGCTTGGCCCTGGCGGCGGAAGCGGGCATGGTGATTGTCGAGATCCAGGACGGCGCACAGAAAGTGGTCAATGCGGTGGGGCAGTTTGCCAATCAGTTGGTGAATTGAGTCCAGCGTTTTGTCCGAAGCATGAAAAGATCGCCATTGGCGATCTTTTCATTTCAGCGTGTTTTATCCCGTTACAATCGGCTCTTTTCCCCTCAGGAGCAGACTTCCATGAGCGTTTCCCACCGCCGTCCGGTTCCCTTGTCCAAGGCCTATCGTCTGCTCAATCATGGCCCGACCGTGCTGGTCAGCGCAGCCCACGGTGGCCAGCGCAATATCATGGCGGCAGCCTGGGCCATGCCGCTGGACTTCGAACCGCCGAAAATTGCCGTGGTGCTGGACAAGTCCACCTGGACTCGCCAGTTGCTGGAAGCCTCGGGCACTTTTGTGCTGAACGTTCCTTGCGCCGCCCAGGCCGACATTGTGCAAACCGTTGGTTCGACCTCTGGCCTGGAATTGACCCAAGGCCAGGGCCGCGACAAGTTCGAGACCTACGACTTGCAGACCTTCACCGGCCAGTCGGTTGATGCGCCGATGCTCGAAGGCTGTGTGGCCTGGCTGGAATGCCGCCTGTTGCCGGAGCCGAACAACCACCAGCAATACGATCTGTTCCTGGCCGAAGTGATTGCCGCTCAGGCTGACGAGCGCGTGTTCAGCGAAGGGCGCTGGCACTTCGAAGGGCAAGATGCCATGCGCACCTTGCACCACGTCGCGGGCGGGCACTTCTTGACCATTGGTGACCCGGTGGACGGCAAGACCTTGCAGCCGTAAGGTTTCGACTATTCAAGTTGTAAGCACATTCACCAGGAGGCCAGGCGATGAGAAAACTGCGTGTAGGGATAATCTTTGGCGGGCGCTCGGCAGAGCACGAAGTGTCGCTGCAGTCGGCGAAAAACATCGTCGATGCGCTGGATCGTTCACGCTTCGAACCGGTGCTGATCGGCATCGACAAACAAGGCCACTGGCACCTCAACGACCCTTCGAACTTTTTGCTGAACCAGGAAAACCCGGCGCTGATCGCCCTCAATCAGTCCAATCGCGAACTGGCTGTGGTGCCGGGTAAAGCCAGCCAGCAACTGGTGGAAACCTCCAGCCAGGAAATGCTCGGTCATGTCGATGTGATCTTCCCGATTGTCCACGGCACCCTCGGCGAGGATGGTTGCCTGCAAGGCTTGCTGCGCATGGCTGATCTGCCGTTTGTCGGCTCCGATGTGCTCGGCTCGGCCGTGTGCATGGACAAGGACATCAGCAAGCGCCTGCTGCGCGATGCCGGCCTGGCCGTGACGCCGTTCGTGACATTGACCCGCGCCACGGCGGCGCGCACCGGGTTTGCCGAGATGCGGTGCAAGTTGGGTTTACCGCTGTTCGTCAAACCGGCGAATCAGGGTTCTTCCGTGGGCGTGAGCAAGGTCACCGACGAGGCTGAGTACAGCGCAGCGGTCGAGCTGGCCTTGAGTTTCGATACCAAGGTGTTGATCGAATCTGCTGTCAGCGGCCGCGAGATTGAATGCGCAGTGCTCGGCAACGAAGACGCCATCGCCAGTGGCTGCGGCGAGATCGTGGTGCGCAGCGGGTTCTATTCCTACGACAGCAAATACATCGACGACACGGCTGCTGAAGTGGTGGTGCCGGCCAATATCAGCGTCGAGGCCAGCGAGCGCATTCGCGCCCTGGCCGTCGAAGCGTTCCAGGTACTGGGCTGCTCCGGCCTGGCCCGTGTCGACGTGTTCCTGACCGACAGCGGCGAAGTGCTGATCAACGAAATCAACTCGCTGCCCGGCTTCACCCGCATCAGCATGTACCCGAAACTGTGGCAGGCCACCGGCATGACCTACAGCGAACTGGTGACGCGACTGATCGAGCTGGCGCTGGAAAAGCACCAGGTTCGGCAGGGGTTGAAAATCAGTCGATAGCGACTTGCTCATATACAAAGGGCCTACCCACCGGTAAGCCCTTTCTCATCCCCGCGTACGACTCAATCCCCCAACGCTTGCCCTTCACGCCGCGGATCGGCACCGCCTGTCAGCGACGCTTTGCCTTGGGCGTCCTTGACCAGAACAATCGCCTGGGTGCCGCTGGTCATGTCGATCTCGCTCACGCTGTGCCCTTTGTCTTTCAGCGCCTGAATCAGCGTCGGGCTGAACTGTCCGAGCTCCAGTTCGGTCGGGCCGTTGCGGCTGCCGAAGTTGGGCAGGTTGATGGCTGCTTGGGCATCGAGGTTCCAGTCGAGCAGGCCGATGGTGGATTTGGCCACGTATTCGATGATTTGCGAGCCGCCGGGGGAACCGACGGTAGCAAGGAATTCGCCGCTCTGGCGGTCGAAGATCAGGGTCGGGGCCATGGAGGAGCGCGGGCGTTTGCCGGGTTCGATGCGGTTGGCGACTTTTTGCCCGTTTTCTTCGGGGATGAACGAGAAGTCGGTCATCTCGTTGTTGAGCATGAAACCCTGAACCATGATGTGCGAGCCGAACGCCGACTCGATGGTGGTGGTCATCGATACGGCGCCGCCTACATCATCGACGGCCACCACTTGCGAGGTGGAAATCCGCAGCGGCGAACGGTCCGGCGCATAGGCCACCTGAATGCCCGGCGGTGTGCCGGGTTTGGCCGTGCCCATGCTGCGTTCGCCGATCAGGGCGGCGCGACTGGCGAGGTAGGTCGGGTCGACCAGGCCTTTAACCGGCACGGGTACAAAGTCGGTATCGGCGACGTACTGAGCGCGGTCGGCGTAGGCCAGGCGTTCGGCTTCAGAGATCAGGTGCACCGCTTGCGGGTCGGGTTCGATACCGGCCGGGGCCGTGGTCTTGACCGGTTTCAGCGGCGCCAGCGCCAGGCGCTTGTCGCGAGCCTCGAGGGCTTGCAGCGTGCCGAGGATCTGCGCCACGGCGATCCCGCCCGACGACGGCGGCGGCATGCCGCAGACTTGCCAGCGTTTGTAGTCGGTGCACAGCGGCGCGCGCTCCTTGGCCTGGTAGTTGGCGAGATCAGTCAGGGACAGGCTGCCGGGGTTGGCGTGACCCTGCACCTTGGCCGCGATTTCCTCGGCGACCGGGCCTTTGTACAGGGCATCCGGGCCTTCATGGGCGATGCGTTTGAACACGGCGGCCAGTGCCGGATTCTTCAAGTTTGTGCCGACGGCTTTTGGGCTGCCATCGGCATTACGCAAGTAAGCCATCATTTCCGGCGAGCGTGTCATGGACGAGTCCGCGGCGATCAACTGGTGCAGGCGTGGCGAAATGGCGAAGCCTTGCTCGGCGAGCTGGATGGCCGGCTCAAACAGCTGCGCCCAGGGCAGGCGTCCATGTTTTTGATGGGCAAGTTCCAGGGCGCGCAGTACGCCGGGCGTGCCCACCGAGCGACCGCCGATTTGCGCCTGGGTGAACCCCATCGGTTGTCCGTTGGCTTGCAGGAAAAGCTTCTCGGTGGCGCCGGCCGGGGCGGTTTCACGTCCGTCGTAGGTGCGCACGGCTTTGCCATCCCAGAGCACGATCAATGCGCCGCCACCGATGCCCGAAGACTGTGGTTCGACCAGCGTCAACACCGCTTGCATCGCAATCGCGGCATCGATGGCCGAGCCGCCCCGGCGCAGCATTTCCCGTCCGGCTTCGGCCGCCAGCGGGTTGGCCGCCGCGGCCATGTATTTTTCGGCGTGTTGGGTGCGCAGGTCGGTGCGAAAACCGGAAGCGCTTTCCGGTGCGAGCGGCAGTGTCGGCACCGAAGCGTTGTTGCACGCGGTAAGGGTCAAGGCACTGGCGAGCAGAACCAGGGCTGGCAGGCGATAGCGGCGCAAAGGGAAGGTTGAGAACACGTGGGGTACTCCGTCCGTTGGATCTACGATCAATGGACTTTATCGGCCGACCGGGAGGGAAGCAAACCGGGTCCTGCGGCTCCGATGTTTTTGTCCTTCATCAATGGCAGGATTTTCTGTAGGGTCGTTGCCAACAAACAGGCCAGAAGATCAACAAGAGGCAGACATGCAAACCGAGTTCCCCACCCAGCCCAGCTATCGCACCCAGCGTGAACAGTTCCTGGCCGCAGCGACCACGGCAGGCGCAACGCTGACGGAGTATCCACACCCGCTCAAAGGACCGTTCGGCGAGCCCCTGAGTACCGATGTGGCGGTGCTGGGTGATCCGGGCGCCAAGCGGCTGCTGATCGCGTTGAGCGGCACTCACGGGGTCGAAGGCTTCTATGGCTCGGGCTGCCAGATCAAATGGCTGCAGGAGTTGGGCAAGCGCTCCCTGCCAGCGGATGTCGCCGTGGTCATGATCCATGCCATCAACCCTTGGGGCATGGCGTGGTTGCGCCGGGTCAACGAAGACAACATCGACCTGAACCGCAATCACCTGGATTTCCAGCGACCGCTGCCAGACAACCAGGCCTACAACGCCCTGCATGAAATCTATGCCTGCTCGCAGTTGCACGGTCCGCAGCGTGATCGTGCGGATGCTTTGCTCGACGAGCAGATTCGCCTGCACGGCTGGTCGGCGGTGATGTCGATTGTCGAGGGTGGTCAGCATGCTCATCCCGACGGCCTGTTTTTCGGCGGGCTGGCGCCGAGCTGGTCGAACTGCACGCTGCACAAGATCGTGCAAAAGCACGTGGCCCATGCCGAGGTCGCCATGTGTTTCGACTTGCACACGGGCGCTGGCGAGTACGGTCATCCGATGTTGCTGACGATTACCGAGTCCGCCTATCCGGCGCTGGCGGATGCGCAGGCGATTTACGGCCCGTGGCTCTACAGCCTGCAAACCGGCGCCGACACTGTCAGCGAAACCGGCGTGGCGGCAACGGCCACCGGCTACACCTCGCAGGCATTGATCGATGCGCTGCCGCAGGTACGGTTGATGCCGTTTGTCATCGAGTGCGGGACGTATCCGGGGCCGGACGTTCACCGGCATCTGCGCGATGATCACTGGCTGCATCTGCACGGCAACCCGAATGACGCAACAGGGCGCGAGATCAAGCTGAATCTGCTCGAGCAGTTCTATCCAGCCGACACTGATTGGCAGGCGATGGTCTGGTTGCGCACCTGGCAGATCTGGGAGCGGGCGTTGTCGGCATTGCCGACGGTTCGCGTCTGATCAAGACGCGCATGCGGTGCAGGATTTCCCTGTCACCGCAGCGCATTTTCTCGAGGCATAAAAAAACGGCCTACCTTGCGGTAAGCCGTTTTTAGTACTTGGTGGCTACACAGGGACTTGAACCCCGGACCCCAGCATTATGAATGCTATGCTCTAACCAACTGAGCTATGTAGCCAAGTGGCGCGCATTATTCACCGGTAACGGGGATGCGTCAAGCATAAATCTAAAATATTTCTCTGCGCTTTCAACCGTTTATCAAAATCTATCCTCTGAGCAGTGGCGAAGGGCCGCGTTGGAACCAGCGGCTGGCCTGTTCGTACGCGTGCGCCAGTTGCAGGACAGCGAAGTCGGCCTGGTGTCTGCCGATGATCTGCAGGCCCATGGGCAGGCCGCTGGCGTTGAAGCCGACCTGTACGTTGGCCACCGGGCAGCCGGACAAGGTGCCGGGAATCACCACCTCCATCCAGCGGTGATAAGTGTCCATGGTCACGCCTTCGATGGAGGCGGGCCACGGTTGGGTTTTATCGAACGGGAACACCTGGGCGCTGGGCAGCAGCAGGTAGTCGTATTTTTCGAACAGCCTGGAGATCGCCCGATACCAGTCGCTGCGCGTCACCGAGGCGGCGAACACGTCGGTAGCCGAGAGTTTCAGGCCGTTCTCCACTTCCCAGCAGGCTTCCGGTTTCAACAGCCCACGTTTTTGCGGGTCGGCATAAGTCGCACCCAACGAGCCGGCGATCATCCAGTGGCGCAATGTCCGCCAACTGCTCCACAGCTTCTCTGGCGCGAATTCGGATTGGACGGGTTCAATGTGGCAACCCAGGCTTTCGAAGTCGGCAAAGGCCTTTTCGCACAGCGAGAGGATGCCTTGCTCCATCGGCAGGTAGCCGTTGAAGTCGCCGAGCCAGCCCAGACGCGTGCCTTTGAAGTCTCGATCCAGCGGTGCCGCAAAAGCGCTGCCGGGCTCGGCAATGGACAGTGGCGCCCGCGCATCGGCCCCGGCCTGCACCGACAACAGCAACGCTGCATCGCGCACGCTGCGGGCCATGGGGCCTTCGTAGCCGAGTTGGTCGATAAACAGGTCGGCACTGTCATCGAAGGGCACACGGCCCTGGGACGGACGGAAACCGAAGATGTTGTTGAAGGCCGCCGGGTTGCGCAGCGAGCCCATCATGTCGCTGCCATCAGCCACCGGTACCAGGTGCATGGCCAGTGCCGCCGCCGCGCCGCCGCTGCTGCCGCCGGCGGTCTTGCTCGGGTCGTAGGCGCAACCGGTGGCGCCGAACAGCGGGTTGTAGCTCTGCGAGCCGAGGCCGAATTCCGGGGTGTTGCTCTTGCCGATGATGATTGCGCCGGCGGCCTTGATCCGCTCGACCATGATGCCGTCGCGCTCGGGGATGAAGTCCTTGTACAGCGGCGAACCCAGGGTGGTGCGGATGCCGCGGGTCAGGGACAAGTCCTTGATGGCGTGGGGCAGGCCGTGCATCCAGCCACGGTATTGGCCTTTCGCCAGTTCGGCGTCGCGGATATCGGCCTGGGCCAGCAGGTCTTCTGGCGCTTGCAGGCTCACCAGCGCATTGACCCGCGGGTTGAAGCGTTCGATGTGGGCAAGATAAGTCTGCATCACTTCCCGGCAGGAAACCTGGCGCAGGCGGATGCGTTCGGCGAGCTCATGGGCCTGTAGCAGGACCAGTTCGCTGATGTTGTTAGAGTTCATTGCAAGCGGCCTTTCAGACGGCTGGAAAAACGCCCCGCCAATGCGTCGGGGCGGTAGAGATCAACGCATCAGGTTGGTCCAGAGACGGTCGGCCAGACGGATCGCGCCTTCGCCGCAGGTCTTGCTGAACACCACCTGGGTGCCTTCGGGAATGTGCAGTTCCGGGGCGTCTTTCAGGCCCGCGTCGAGGAACGGCTCCACACCCTTGATCGGGCTCTGGTGCTTGAGGAAGTTCTGGGTCATCGCCGCGTTTTCAGGCTGGCTGAGGAACGCGATGAAGGCCTTGGCGTTCGCCGGGTTCTTGCTGCCGGTCGGGATGACCATGTTGTCGACCCAGGCCAGCACACCTTCTTTCGGGTACAGGTATTTCAGGCTCGGTTTCATCTCCCGGGCGCGCATCGACGAGCCGCCCCAGAAGGTCGACATGTCGATTTCACCCGAGGCGAGGTTTTCGCGGATCGAGCCGGCCTTGGAGCTGTAGGTCTTGACGAAGGGTTTCTGCGCCTTGAGCAGGGTCAGGACCTGCTGCATCTGCTTCGGGTCTTCGCTGCACAGCGGAATGTTCAGGTACAGGCTGGCCATGTCCACCACGTCGCTGACCGAGTCGAACATGTTGATCCGTCCTTGCAGTTCGGCCGGCGGCTCGTAAAGCGCCTTGAGGCTGTCGGTGGGGCCCTTGTAGCGCTCGGTGTTGAGCACCACGCTGGTGGTGCCCCAGATGAACGGCACCGAGTAAGCACCTTCCGGGTCCCAGGTGGGTTTTTTCAGGTTGTCGACGACGCTGGCGTAGTAGGGCTCGTTGACCGGGTCGAAACGCTCCAGCAGTTTTTCCTTGATCAGGATCGGCACGAACTGGTGCGAGGGGATCGCCACGTCATAACCGGCACCGCCCTGTTTCAATTTGGCCAGCAGGGTTTCGTTGGAATCGTAGGAATCGACTGTGACTTCGATGCCGGTCTGCTTCTGGAATTTGGCGAGAATCTCCGGCGAAAAGTAACCGCTCCAGCTCACCACGTTGAGTTTTTCCGCGGCCTGAACGCTGCCGACCATGGTCAGCGGTAAAGTCAGGAACAACGAAGTGCCGATGCTTGCAATCAACTTGCTCATGCTATTTCCCCACAGTACGTAGAAGGTTCAGGTTTTCTTTTTGCCCAGCAAATAAGAGAGCGTGACGAACAGCACCGAGACGCCCAGGATCAGGGTCGAGACGGCGTTGACGTCCGGTGTCACGCCCATGCGCAACAGGCCGAAGATGAAGATCGGCAAGGTCGTGGTGCCGGCCTGGGAGACCATCATCGAGATCACGAAGTTATCCAGCGACACGATGAAGGCCAGCATCAGCCCGGAGAAAATCCCCGGCATCAGCAGCGGCAGGGTGACCTTGCGGAAGGTCCGCCATGGGCCGGCATAGAGGTCGGCCGAGGCTTGTTCCAGGGATAGGTCCATGTCGTTCAGGCGTGCCCGTATCGGCAGAAAGGCGAACGGGATACAGAACACTGTGTGCGCGATGATCAGGTTGCCGTAGCCCAGGGACAGGCCGATGGTGGAAAACAGCGCGAGGGTGGCGACGCCGACCACGATTTCCGGCAGCACCAGAGGCAACATGATCGCGCCCATGGACAGTTGCAGGCCCTTGAACTTCGCACCCCGTGAGGTGCCGAGGGCGGCGAGGGTGGCGATGGCCGTGGCGACCATGCTGGCGCACACCGCGATCAACAGGCTGTTGCCGGCCGCCTGGCGCAGGGCCTGGTTGGCGAAGGCCGCGCGGTACCAGTCGAGGCTGAAACCGGTCCACACCGTGGCCGACTGGTTGGCATTGAACGAGAACACCACCAGCACCACGATTGGCGCGTAGAGGTACAGGTAGAACAGGAAACTGAAGCCGCCGAAGCCGGGGAAGTCCTGCACGCCCAGCGTATTGCGTTTGAACAGGCCGATCATCACGCACCTCCTTTGACGATGCGCTGGCGTTCTGCACGCAAGGCATAAACCGTCAGTACCAACATCACCGCCGCCATCAACACCAGCGACAGGGCCGCGCCGAATGGCCAGTTACGTGCATCGCTGAACTGCCGGAAGATCAGGTTGCCGAGCATCATCCGGGTGCCGCCGCCGAGCAGTTCCGGGGCGATCATTGCGCCCAGGCAAGGCACGAAGGTGAGGATGGCGCCGGCGAGAATTCCTGGTTTGGCGATCGGTAACACGACCTTGCGCAAGGTTCGAACGCGTCCGGCGTAGAGGTCCTGAGCGGCCTCGAGCAGGCGGATGTCCATTTTTTCCAGGGTGGCGTAGATCGGCAGTACGACGAAGGGCGCGTAGGTATAAACCAGTCCCAGCAGTACCGCACCGTCGGTGTAGAGCAGTTGCAGCGGCTGGTCGATGACCCCGAGGCCCATCAGGCTGTTGTTGATCACCCCGGTGTTACGCAGCAGCAGAATCCACGCATAGGTGCGGATCAACAGGTTGGCCCAGAACGGCACAGTGATCAGGAAAATCAGCAAGCCGCGACGATGAGCCGGTTGCATGGCCAGCCACACCGCCACCGGAAAACCGATCAGCAAAGTGATGAGGGTGGTCAGCCCGGCGATGCCGATGGAGCGCAGGGCGATGATCAGGTAGGAGTCGGCGAAGGCCAGGCTGTCGTCCAGTTGGCGCTCGAACAGCAGCGAGGTGTAGGCGTCACTGCTGAATACCTTGTTCACCCCGCCGTAGGGGTTGGCCTCCATCAGCGAGTAACCGATGACGATCAGGATCGGCACGATCAGGAACAGGCTGACGGCGATCAGCGCCGGGCTGACCCCGAGAAAGCTCTGGAAGGCCCGCCGACGTTCCAGCGTGTTGGCAATCGGTAAAGCGTGCATGGCAATTCCTCGTGCTCAATCGTGCAGGACGCTGGCGCTGCCCTGGTCGAACAACAGACCGGCCTGGCTGCCGACGGCGAAGCGTTTGCTCTGGTCGACGCAGTTGGGGGTGCGCACGGTGAGGCGCGAACCGTCGCTCAGGCTGACCTGGTATTGCAGGTCGGTGCCGAGGTAGATCTGCGCCTCGATCCGGCACGGCAGAGCGGTCTCAGTGCTGGCTGGCACCAGATGCAAACGCTCGGGGCGCACGGACAATGCGACGTTGGCACCGACTCGCACATCGCTGCACGGCTGCGCAGGCAGCGGATGACCGGCCGGGCCGGCGAACCAGGCCAGGCCGTCTTCGACGCGGGTGACCGTGCCTTCGATGAAGTTGGTTTCCCCGATGAAGTCCGCCACGAAGCGATTGCGCGGGCGTTCGTAGATGTCTTCCGGGCGACCGACCTGCTGCACTTCGCCTTCGGACAACACGGCGATGCGGTCGGACATGGTCAGGGCTTCTTCCTGGTCGTGGGTGACAAAGATGAAGGTGATGCCGGTGCGGGCCTGAATGGTTTTCAGCTCTTCGCGCATGGCCTGGCGCAGCTTGAGGTCCAGCGCCGAGAGCGGTTCGTCGAGCAACAACACTTTCGGGTGTGGCGCCAATGCACGAGCGAGGGCGACGCGCTGTTGCTGACCGCCGGACAGTTGCGCCGGCTTGCGGTTGGCAAAGCGCTCCATCTGCACCAGGGCGAGCATCTCGCGCACCCGTTCGGCCATTTGCGTTTTGTTCAGGACTTTGCCCATCGGGTGGGACTCAAGACCGAAGGCCAGGTTCTCGGCAATGGTCATGTGCGGGAACAACGCGTAATGCTGGAACACCGTGTTGACCGGGCGCTGGAAGGGCGGGCGGTCGGCGATGTTTTCGCCGTAGAGCAGAATCTCGCCTTCGGTAGGGAATTCGAACCCGGCGATCATCCGCAGTAGGGTGGTTTTGCCGCAGCCCGAAGGGCCAAGAAGCGTGAAGAATTCGTTGTCGCGAATGTCCAGGTCGATGCTTTTGAGCGCCACCGGGCCAGTCTTTGGATCACCGTAGACTTTGCGCACTGAGCGGATGGACACCGCCAGCGTTTGCAGCGAATGCAGGGCATTCATGCGTTACCTCCGATTCCCCCATCGCCTGCGCACGTGCTGAAAACAGCTGTGTCGTCGGGCCATGGATATTATTTTTCTGGGCAGGATCGAGATTGCGTTCGGGTGTTGTAACCAGCTGTTTTTTTGTTCTGCTGTGGATCGATTATCAGCGAGGGGTTGCGGGGGCGAAACTTCAATTTTAACATAGGGGCTGTTAAAAAATTTAACAGCAGAAGGCGCCCGGAAACCATGCCTGACCACCGTTTGCCGCCGCTCAACGCGGTGCGTGCCTTTGATGCCGCGGCCCGGTTGGGCAGCTATGTCGAAGCCTCCAAAGCCCTGCACGTGACCCAGCCGGCCATCGGCCGTCACGTGAAGTTGCTGGAAGACTGGCTGGGCATCCAACTGTTCGAGCGCACCTCTCGCGGGGTCAACCTGACGACGGCGGGGGAGAAGTATCACCGCAAGATCACCGCCGCCTTGCAGCAGATCATCGAGGCCGGAAAAGAGGCGCAGCCCAAGCACGCCGAACGCTGGCTGCGCATCATGGTGGTACCGGGGTTCGCCAAGCGCTGGCTGATGCCGCGCATCGAGGCCATGCGTCATCTGCGCCCGGGCTTGAAGTTCGCCATCGAACCCAATTCGACCTTCACCGAAGTGGATGGCAAAAGCGCTGACCTGGGCATCGTCTACGGGGTGGACGGCCAATATGCCCACTCGCGCACCAGCCTGATTTGTCCTCGGGTGTTTCCGATCTGCTCCCCCGATTATCTGGCCAGCGTCGAGCCCATCGACAGCCCCGCTGACCTGGTGAGGCACAACCTGATCCACGTCGATGACGGCGAGTGGTGGAACCTGTGGTTCGCCGCCAACGACCTCGACATCCACCTCAATTCGGACATGCTCTACGTCAACAATGACCACGCGTTGTCGGTGGCCGAGAGCGGGCAGGGCATTGCGCTGGCCAACGAAGTGCTGGTGCGCGAAGAGCTCCATAGCGGCAAGCTGGTGCGGGTGGTGGACGCGCAGGTGAAGCTGGAAAGCTACCGGGTGCTGACGCCGTCCGCCGAGCTCTCGGCGGACGTGGTGTGGTTTATCGACTGGCTCAAGACCGAGCTGGAGCAGGACTTCCCGGAAGCGGTGATCCGCGCCTGAGAAGTCCTGGCGGACTCAACTCAAGCGGAAGCGCCCGGTGTTGTCGCTGAGGGCCTTGCTGCCGTGGCTCAGGGTGTCCGCTGCCTGGTTCACCGCGCGGGCGCCTTCGAGCAAGCGCACCGCCGCTTGATCGACCTGCTGGATATTGCCGCTGACCTCGTCGGCGGTACTGGCCTGTTCCTCCACCGCCGTGGCGATTTGCGCCAGGGTATCGGTGACGCTCTGCACCGCGCTGGCGATTTCCCCGAGCCGTTCACCGAGGCCGGTGACCGCTTGTGCATCGGACTCTGCCTGACTGCACGCGGCTTGCATCAGGCTGACGGCCTCATTCACCGTGCTGCGCAGGCTGTCGACCGTGCCGGCAATCTGTGCGGTCGACGATTGTGTGCGTTGCGACAGGCTGCGCACTTCATCGGCCACTACCGCGAAGCCACGCCCTTGCTCGCCCGCCCGAGCCGCCTCGATGGCGGCGTTGAGTGCCAACAGGTTGGTCTGCTCGGCGACGCCGCGAATGGTGTCGACCACCAGCTGGATCTGCTGCCCCTGCTCGCTGACCCGGCCCAGCGCCGCAGCAGTGTCGTTCAGGCGTTGATTGAGTTGCTGGATGCTCGCGGTGGTGCGCTGGCTGTCACGGCTGCTGTCGGCGGCAATGCGTCGGGTGTGCTGGGCGCTGCCGGACGCCTGTTCGCAACTGTGGGCCACCCCTTGGGAGGTCGCGGCCAATTGCGTCGCCGCAGCGGCAATCTGGCTGATTTGCAACTGCTGGGCTTCGACTTCGCCCAAGGCGTCGCTGGAATGATGGTTGAGGGTTTGCACCGCATTGCTCAGTTGCAGGGTTTCGTGATCCACCCCTTGCAGGCTGGTGCGCAGTTGCACCACGGCGACGTTCAGCGCGGTGCTGATGGCCGCCAGTTCATCCCGACCCTGAACCGGTACTTGCAGGCTCAGATTGCCATCGCGCAAGGCCTCGGCCAGCACCGTGATGCCGCTGGCGCTGCGGCGGATCGAGGTCTGTAAACAGATGAACAGATACAGCGCGGCCAGCAACAGGCAACCCAACACGGCGGCCACCACAATGAACTGGCGGATCGCCGAGCCGTGGTAGTAATCCAGGCGTTGATCCAGCGACACCAGCGACTGCTGGCGCAACGAGGCGAGGTTGGAGAGCAGGGCATCGAGACTGCGCTCGAAGTCATCCGGCTTGAGGTTGATGCTGCCGCCGAACACGCCGTCATCCAGCACCTTCAGGCCTGCATCGAGGCGCTTGAGGCTGTCGTGGTATTGCCCGGCCCAGGTTTGCAGGGCGCTGGGCAAGCGCGCTTCGAGCAGGCCAGCTGTTTTCACAAGCTGCTCTCGCGCATCACCGATGCGGCTGCGCAAGTCGCGCAGTTGAAGACGGCTTTGCAGGGTGAACTGCCCAGACACCACCGAGGCCTGACCCACCGCCGCCAGACGACCGACCCGTTCGATCAGGTCCGGCGCGTGCTGGGTGGAAATCTGCGTCAGCAAATAAGTCTCCAGCCACGGCGCGAGCGTCAGGCGATTGTCCATGGCGATCTGCTCGCGCAAAGCTTGCAGGGCGCTCAAGGCGTTGGTGAAGCGATCGTAGCCATCGGGCCACCAGCCAACACTGCTCAGGCTTTTTGAGTCGAGGCCATCGAGGGCGGTTTGCAGGGCCTGATAACGCGACAGCGTTTCACCTTCGGCAGCTTCTTTTTGCAGGGCATTGCCCAACTCGGCAGTGGCCTGGTTCACGGCGGGCTGAACCGCATCGAAGGCGGCCATCGCGGCGAGGGTGGCCGGCGTTGGCTGGCGATTGGTTTCCGTGGCGCGCCACCGGGCGGCGCGATCACGCTGGGCGGCGAGCAGGTCATCCAGCGCATCGAGCGCAAGCAGTTGCCGCACTCCGGCGCGTTCGCCGGAGATCAGGTTGAGTTTGTCGCGATAGTCCTGGCCAATCATCCACAGGCTGCCGGCCAGCGGCAGGATAAACAGCAAAAACAACAGCTGGAATTTGCGTGCAAAACCAAAACGCCCCAGCAGCCCGATCCCCGGTGATAAAAAAGCCTGCATGCCCCATGACTCCTCTGGACACCACGCACCATTGGCGTGCGTCGGAGGTTGTTGCACCGCCGACTCGTGCCCTCTAAAAAGGCCTCGAAAGTTCACCCTTGTCCGCTCTGTAGGCCGACTCTGTAGCGAAACTTCCCATTGTCGGTCTCCTTTGTAAGGAAGCCGTGTTCAAGCAGACAAGGAAGGCAAGATTCAGACCATGGCTTTGCGCCATCAACCTTGCCGCGATGAAAATCGAGGTCGTTAGCAGGCTAAGGGGATGGCGTTGCTGCACTGAAAAATGGCACATTGACGCACCTGCCTGTTTGCACCCACCTGTTGTACGGAAAACCCCATGGCTATCAGCAACGCCCAGACCGGCTCAGTGCCGGCGTCCGCTACGCCCCAAAGCAGTCCTCTGGTGATGCGCATCATCGGCGCGGTGGCGCTGGCGCATTTGATCAACGACCTGATCCAGTCGGTGTTGCCGTCGATCTACCCGATGCTCAAGGCCAACTATGGCCTGACCTTCACTCAGGTCGGTCTGATCACCCTGACGTTTCAGTTGACGGCCTCGCTGCTGCAGCCGTGGGTCGGTTACTACACCGACCGTCATCCCAAGCCGTGGTTGTTGCCGGCGGGGACGGTCTGCACCCTGGTCGGCATTCTGATGATGTCGATGGTCGGCAGCTTCCCGTTGATTCTGCTGGCGGCGGGGCTGATCGGCATCGGTTCATCGACCTTCCACCCGGAAGCATCCCGCGTAGCGCGCCTGGCTTCGGGCGGGCGCTTCGGGCTGGCGCAATCGACCTTCCAGGTCGGCGGTAACGCAGGCTCGGCGTTCGGCCCGTTGCTGGCGGCGGCGATCATCATTCCCTACGGCCAGGGGCACGTGGCGTGGTTCGGCCTGTTCGCGGTGTTTGCGCTGTTCGTGCTCTACCGGATCAGCCGCTGGTACGCCAACCACTTGAACCTGTTCAAGCTCAAGCAAGGCCAGGCGGCGACTCACGGCCTGTCCAAGGGCCGAGTGACCAGTGCGCTGGTGGTACTCGGGTTGCTGGTGTTCTCCAAGTATTTCTACATGTCGAGCCTCACCAGCTACTTCACCTTCTACCTGATCGAGAAGTTCGACCTGTCGGTGGCCAGTTCGCAGTTGCACCTGTTCCTGTTTCTCGGCGCGGTCGCGGCGGGGACATTCTTTGGTGGGCCGATCGGCGACAGGATCGGGCGCAAGGCGGTGATCTGGTTCTCGATCCTCGGCGTTGCACCGTTCACATTGCTGCTGCCGCATGTCGACCTGTTCTGGACCAGCATCCTCAGCGTGGTCATCGGCTTCATCCTCGCCTCGGCGTTCTCGGCCATCGTGGTGTATGCCCAGGAACTGGTGCCGGGTAATGTCGGGATGATCGCCGGGGTGTTCTTCGGTTTGATGTTCGGCTTCGGCGGGATTGGCGCGGCGTTGCTCGGGCATTTGGCGGACATTCACGGCATCGAGTACGTGTACTACCTGTGTTCGTTCCTGCCGTTGTTTGGGGTGTTGGCGATTTTCCTGCCGCGTACGAAGAAGTCTTGATCCAGCACAAATCCCTGTGGGAGCGAGCAAGCTCGCTTCCACAGAAAAGCAAAAACAAGACACAAAAAAGCCGCGTATCAAACGCGGCTTTTTCTTGGGTGTGTGGCTTACACGTTGAAGCGGAAGTGCATCACGTCGCCGTCTTTAACGATGTAGTCCTTGCCTTCCAGGCGCCATTTACCGGCTTCCTTGGTACCGGCTTCGCCCTTGTACTGGATGAAGTCGTTGTAGGCGATCACTTCGGCGCGGATGAAGCCTTTTTCGAAGTCGGTGTGGATCACGCCAGCAGCTTGTGGTGCGGTGGCACCGACACGGACGGTCCAGGCGCGGACTTCTTCGACTCCGGCGGTGAAGTAGGTCTGCAGGTGCAGCATTTCGTAGCCGGCGCGGATTACGCGGTTCAAGCCAGGCTCTTCGAGGCCCAGGGCTTCGAGGAACATGTCTTTCTCTTCGCCGTCATCGAGTTCGGCAATTTCCGCTTCGATCTTGTTGCACACCGGAACAACCACGGCGCCTTCTTCTTCGGCGATGGCGCGTACAACGTCCAGGTGCGGGTTGTTCTCGAAACCGTCTTCAGCGACGTTGGCGATGTACATGACCGGTTTGGTGGTCAGCAGGTGGAAGCCCTTGATCACCGCTTTTTCGTCGGCACCCATGTTCTTCATCAGGCTGCGCGCCGGCTTGCCTTCGGTGAAGTGGGCGATCAGTTGCTCCAGCAGGCCTTTCTGGACCACTGCGTCCTTGTCACCGCCCTTGGCGTTGCGCGCGACTTTCTGCAGTTGCTTCTCGCAGCTGTCGAGGTCAGCGAAGATCAGTTCCAGTTCGATGATTTCGATGTCGCGTTTCGGGTCGACGCTGTTGGAAACGTGAATCACGTTCTCGTCTTCGAAGCAGCGGACCACGTGGGCGATGGCATCGGTTTCGCGGATGTTGGCCAAAAACTTGTTGCCCAGGCCTTCACCTTTCGACGCACCGGCAACCAGGCCCGCGATGTCGACGAATTCCATGGTGGTCGGCAGGATGCGCTTTGGATTGACGATGGCTGCCAGGGCATCCAGGCGCGGATCCGGCATCGGCACAATACCGCTGTTGGGTTCGATGGTGCAGAAGGGGAAGTTCTCGGCCGCGATCCCGGATTTGGTCAGGGCGTTGAACAGGGTGGACTTGCCGACGTTAGGCAGGCCGACGATGCCGCAATTGAATCCCATGGTGTTTCCCCTCGGATAAGAGTCAGGCCTTCTGGCTGTGCAGGTTTTTCATCGCGCGGTTCCATTCCCCGGCGAGGATATCCGGCAGCACGCCGAGGGCGAAGTCGATGCTGGCATCGAGTTTTTCCTGTTCGGCGCGTGGCGCACGACCCAGGACGAAGTTTGAAACCATACTGGCAACGCCCGGGTGGCCAATGCCAAGCCGCAAGCGATGAAAGGTATTCTGATTGCCCAGTTGCGCAATGATGTCGCGCAACCCGTTGTGACCGCCATGGCCGCCGCCTTGCTTGAGCTTGGCAACGCCGGGTGGCAGGTCGAGTTCGTCGTGCGCCACGAGGATTTCTTCAGGCTTGATGCGGAAGAAACCGGCGAGTGCCGCCACGGCCTGGCCGCTGCGGTTCATGTACGTGGTGGGAATCAGCAGACGAACATCCTGACCCTGATGCGAATAGCGCCCGGTCAGGCCGAAATACTTGCGGTCCGCCACAAGGTTCACACCTTGTGCGTTCGCGATGCGCTCAACAAAAAGGGCCCCTGCGTTATGCCGGGTCTGTTCGTATTCAGCGCCTGGATTTCCCAGGCCAACGATCAGTTTGATGGCAGTCACGATAGGGGCCCTTCATTGGAGTGGTGGATAACATCGCCGCAATCAGGGAGAGCGGCGAAAGTGGACGAAAATTGCTCATTTACCATGATGTAAACTCCGCGTTCTCGCCCGCTTTCTCGCTATGCTCTAGTCCGCGATGTATCCGGTCACTCCGGCGTACAGAGTAAAATTACTCTGCAGCGCCTTCTGCAGCTTCTGGAGCAACACGTGGAGCGTGGACGTTGGCAACAGCCTTGTCATCGCCGTGTGCCAGGGCCACGAACTCAACGCCTTTAGGGGCCTTGAGGTCCGACAGGTGAATGATCGAACCGATTTCAGCGTTAGCCAGGTCGACTTCGATGAACTCAGGCAGATCTTTCGGCAGGCAGGTAACTTCGATCTCGGCAACAACGTGCGAGATTTCGCCGCCTTTCTTGGTCGGTGCTTCTTCGTTGATGAAGTGCACTGGAACGATAGCGGTCAGTTTCTGGCCAGCTACTACGCGTACGAAGTCAGCGTGCATCACGTGGCCTTTGGCCGGGTGACGCTGCAGGGCTTTGATCACGACGTTCTGCTTGGTGCCACCAACATTCAGCTCGATGATGTGGCTGTAAGCCGCTTCGTTTTCGAGCAGTTTGGCAACTTCTTTGGCCAGCATGCTGATGGATTCAGGGGCTTTTTCGCCACCGTAAACTACAGCTGGAACCAGGGCGGCGAGACGACGCAGGCGGCGGCTCGCACCTTTCCCCAGGTCGGAACGCACTTCAGCATTCAGGGTAAAATCGTTCATGTTGTATCTCCAAAATAACCACATTCGCCCCAGCGTTTGCGACCAGCGCTAAAGGCGATATGGGCAAAAAAGCCCCGCCCCGACAGGAATGCCGGGGCGGGGCGCTTTTCGTCAACGAGACATTTCGAGAAGGGCAGGGCCCTTAGCGGAACATCGCGCTGATCGATTCTTCATTGCTGATGCGGCGAACCGCCTCGGCAACTACCGGCGCGATATCCAGTTGACGGATACGCGAGCAGGCTTGTGCAGCAGCGGACAACGGGATGGTGTTAGTCACCACCAGTTCGTCCAGCATGGAATTTTCGATGTTTTCGATCGCCCGACCGGACAGCACAGGGTGTGTGCAGTAGGCGAAAACCTTGGCAGCGCCATGCTCTTTCAAGGCCTTGGCCGCGTGGCACAGGGTGCCGGCGGTATCGACCATGTCATCGACCAGAATACAGGTACGCCCTTCGACATCACCGATGATATGCATCACTTCAGAGTGATTGGCTTTCTCACGGCGTTTGTCGATGATCCCGAGATCCACGCCCAGGGATTTGGCAACGGCACGTGCACGCACGACGCCGCCAATGTCCGGGGACACGATCATCAGGTTTTCGAAGCGCTGATCTTCGATGTCATCCACCAGAACCGGGGAGCCGTAGATGTTATCTACCGGAATATCGAAGAAACCCTGGATTTGGTCAGCATGCAGATCAACCGTGAGAACACGGTCGATGCCGACTACGGTAAGCATGTCAGCCACGACTTTCGCGCTGATAGCCACACGTGCGGAACGCGGACGGCGATCCTGACGGGCATAACCAAAGTAAGGAATAACAGCAGTGATACGAGTAGCCGAGGAGCGGCGGAAGGCATCAGCCATCACTACCAGTTCCATCAGGTTATCGTTGGTCGGAGCGCAAGTCGGCTGAATAATGAAGACGTCTTTACCGCGGACGTTTTCATTGATCTCGGCTGTAATTTCGCCGTCGGAGAACTTACCGACAGAGATGTCACCGAGAGGGATATGCAGCTGACGTACGACACGTCGAGCCAGATCGGGGTTAGCGTTCCCCGTAAAGACCATCATCTTGGACACGCGCAGTACCTGAAGGCTGAGGGTAACCTGGATGAGTATAGGAAAATGGCAGGGGCGGCTGGATTCGAACCAACGCATGGCAGGATCAAAACCTGCTGCCTTACCGCTTGGCGACGCCCCTGTATCTGTTGCAACGATTACCCAGTAATCGGTTCCTTTAGAGCAGACCTTGAAGCTTGCGATGCAACATCGAAACGTTGCTTCCTTTTGCTACAAAACCTGTAAGGGTCTCTGTCAGAAGGGCCGAGACTTTATCAGCTTCAGCTTTGCTTGGGAAGCCCCCAAACACACAACTTCCAGTTCCGGTGAGTTTTGCTTCGGTAAATTTACCTAACAAATTCAAAGCGTTACGTACCTCTGGATAACGCCTTGTTACCACCGGCAAGCAGTCATTTCGACTGTTTCCCTTGGGAACGGGGCGCACTTTAATGGGAGGAGTGTTACGTGTCAACAACGGATCTGAAAAAATTTCTGCCGTACTTACAGAGACTTGCGGTACCAGCACGAGATACCACGGTTCTTCAGGGTCGACAGGGGTCAGTTTCTCCCCCACGCCCTCGGCAAAAGCCGCGTGGCCACGTACGAAAACCGGGACGTCTGCGCCCAGCGTCAACCCCAGGCCAGCCAGACGATCTTCATCCCAACCCAATTTCCACAGATGATTGAGGCCGAGCAAAGTCGTTGCGGCATTCGAACTGCCGCCGCCAATGCCGCCGCCCATGGGCAGGATTTTTTCGATCCAGATATCGACGCCCAGCGAACAACCGGATTGCTCCTGAAGTTTTTTCGCGGCCTTGACGATCAGGTTGCTGTCGTGGGGAACGCACGGGAATTCGGTGTGCAGTTGAATGACACCGTCATCGCGCAGGGCATAGGTGATTTCGTCGCCGTAATCGAGAAACTGAAACATCGTCTGCAGTTCGTGGTAGCCGTCTTCACGGCGACCCAGAATGTGCAGCATCAAATTGAGTTTGGCCGGCGAAGGCAACGTCAGGCGATTGTCTGGCATTTCACTGCCCCAATTTGCGCGGTTGCCAAGTCTTGATCACCAGCGTGACATCCAGGTCGGTGCCATGCAGTTTGATCCGTTCGGGCAGCCAGTAACCGTTCAGTTGGGTATATTCGGTGTATTCGACCTGCCAACCGTCCTGTTCGAGGCTGGCCAAACGACTGTCGCCGTCCAGCGTCAGACGGCTTTTGCTGTCCGGAGCCGGGAGCCCGCGTACCCACCAGGCCAGGTTGGACACCGGCAATTTCCAGCCCAACTGTTCTTCGAGCAGCACTTCCGGATTCGGTGCGTCGTACCGTCCCTGATTGGCGACTTCCAGCGACACCTTGCCCGGGCGCCCGGTCAGGCGTGCCGCGCCGCGGCCCAGTGGTCCGGACAGGCGAATGTCGTAGTAATCCTGGCGCTGCAACCAGAACAGCGTGCCGCTGCCCGAATCTTTGGGTGCGCGAATGCCGATCTTGCCGTCGATCTGCCAGCCATCAAGGCCCGCAAGCTGCTGTTTGTGCTCTCGCCATTGGGCAGGGTTGCCGTGCCCTTCGACCGATTCGCGGGGACCCAGGCCCGCGCAACCGGCGAGCAGGGCGATAAAACTGAAAACGATGAAATGGCGCAAAAACATAATCTTAAAGAGTCTCTGATCCGGTCAGGCGTTTGATGGTGCCGCGCAGGGTCGGGCTATCGGGTTGTTCCTTGAGGAACTTGCCCCAGACTTGTTTGGCTTCACGCTGTTTGCCATTGGCCCACAGCACTTCGCCCAGGTGAGCGGCGACTTCCTGATCGGGGAAGCGATCCAGGGCCTGGCGCAGCAGGCGCTCGGCTTCGTCGAGATTGCCCATTCGGTAATTCACCCAGCCAAGGCTGTCGAGTACCGCCGGGTCTTCCGGACTGATCTGGTGTGCCTGTTCGATCAGGGCCTTGGCTTCGGCGTAGCGCGTGGTGCGGTCAGACAGGGTGTAGCCGAGGGCGTTCAACGCCATGGCATTGTCCGGGTCGCGCTTGATGATCGTGCGCAGGTCTTTTTCCATCTGCGCCAGGTCATTGCGTTTTTCCGCCTGCATGGCGCGGGTGTAGAGCAGGTTCAAATCGTCCGGGTATTGCTGCAAGGCTTGATGCAGAACGCTCCAGGCCTTGTCGCCCTGATTGTTGGCGGACAGGGTTTCGGCTTCGATGAGGTACAACTGGATCGCGTAATCCGGCTGCTCGTCGCGCTCTGCCGCCAGCTTTCTTTGCGCTTCGGCGGTCCTGCCGTTGTCTATCAGGATGTCGGCCTGACGCAATTGCGCCGGCAGGAAGTCGCTGCCTGGGCCAACCTTGGCGTATTCGATCAGCGCGCCTTGCGGGTCGTTTTGTTCTTCGGCGATGCGGCCGAGATTCAGGTGCGCCGAGTCGACGTGGCTTTCCCGGGCGATCAAGTCTTCCAGATAACCCTTGGCCTCATTCCAGGCCTTGGCTTCCAGGCAGACCAGTGCCAGCGAGTAACGCAGTTCGTCGTCTTCCGGGTATTGCTGAACCAGGCTCGAGAACTCGGTCTTGGCATCGTCCATGCGGTCCTGTTCAACCAGCATACGTGCGTAAGTCAGGCGCAGGCGCTTGTCGTCCGGGTATTTCTTGATGCTTTTCTGCAGCAACGGCAGGGCTTCGTCACCGCGATTCAGGGTTTGCAGCAGGCGTGCGCGCAGCAGAATCGGGGCAATTTCGCCGTCGTCCGGCGGATTGTTTTCCAGCAGCTTTAGCGCGCCTTTGGCATCGCCATCCTGTTGCATTAGCAGCGCCTTGCCGAAAATCAGCTGGCCGTTGTTCGGGTGACGCTGCAACAAACGGTCGAAGCTTTTCATCAAGCCGTTGCGGGTGTCCTGGTCGGTGTCGGCCGCGGACAGCGCAAGGAAGTCGAAATGGGTGTCGCCCTTGCCCTGCAAGACTTTCTCCATATAGACCATGGAGTCGTCATAACGCCCGGCGCGTGCCAGTTGCACGGCGGCGGCGCGTTGCGCTTCGAGGTCGTTGGGGGCGTTTTTGGCCCAGATCAGCGCGGTGTCCAGGGCTGCCTGATCGGCGCCCAGATACTCGGCGATACGAAATGCCCGCTCGGAGATGCCCGGATCCTGGGTGTTGATGGCCTGGGTCACATAGTTGTCCAGGGCAATGTCGAAACGATTGCGCTGGCCAGCCAGTTCGGCGCTCAACAGGCTGAAGATGGTTTCCTCGCTGAATGAGCTGTAGACCTTGGGCTTTTCAGGGGCCGGGGTGCTGTCTTCAGCCGGCGGCGTACCGTCCGACGAGACGGGTGCCAAGGCCTGGCAGCCGCTGAGGAAGACAAAAGCGAGGAGCAACGCGGAAGATCTATTCATATAGGAAGAGGACGACTAACCTGCGGTCGGATCATCATGACACAAGCTTTCGGCCAAACATAACCGGCCCGCCAATTTACCCGCGAGTCCAAAGCTCGATCTTTCGGCCTTGTTCCTGATAATCGCGGGGCGATGCCATTGTAGGAGCTGCCGAAGGCTGCGATCTTTTGATCTTGCTCTTTTAAAGGCAAAAGATCGCAGCCTTCGGCAGCTCCTACAGAGGCCCATCGCCAGCGTAAATAGGAATAGATCGCAGTCAGTGGGGATGTCTACCAAGACGATAGATATCGAGTGGTTGTTCTGATTCCGTCGAAGTAGGACAATTACCGGCTTCACGTCACCATCAGCGACTTTGAATGGCCTTCCTTGCACTCGGTATTAACCACAAGACTGCTTCAGTAGACGTCCGCGAGCGCGTGGCTTTTACCCCTGAGCAGCTGGTTGAGGCCTTGCAGCAGCTCTGCCGACTCACCGACAGCCGCGAAGCTGCGATCCTCTCCACCTGCAATCGCAGTGAACTCTATATAGAACAGGATCACCTGTCGGCGGACGTCGTGCTGCGCTGGCTGGCCGAATATCATCATTTGAGCTACGACGAGCTGCGCGAAAGCGCCTATGTGCATGAAGATGATGCGGCAGTTCGTCACATGATGCGGGTGGCTTCCGGGCTCGACTCGCTGGTGTTGGGCGAACCGCAGATCCTCGGCCAGATGAAGTCGGCCTATGCCGTGGCCCGCGAGGCCGGCACCATCGGGCCGTTGCTCGGGCGCTTGTTCCAGGCCACGTTCAATGCGGCCAAGCAGGTGCGCACCGACACTGCCATCGGCGAGAACCCGGTGTCGGTGGCGTTTGCCGCGGTGAGCCTGGCCAAGCAGATTTTCAGCGACCTGCAACGTAGCCAGGCCTTGTTGATCGGCGCCGGCGAGACCATCACCCTGGTCGCCCGCCATCTGCATGACCTGGGTGTAAAGCGCATCGTGGTCGCCAACCGCACCCTGGAGCGCGCCAGCATCCTGGCCGAACAGTTCGGTGCTCATGCGGTGTTGCTGTCGGATATTCCGGCGGAGCTGGTGCGCAGCGATATCGTCATCAGCTCCACTGCCAGCCAATTGCCGATTCTGGGCAAGGGTGCAGTGGAAAGCGCCTTGAAACTGCGCAAGCACAAACCGATCTTCATGGTAGATATCGCCGTTCCGCGCGACATCGAGCCAGAAGTAGGCGAGTTGGACGACGTTTACCTCTATAGCGTCGACGATCTCCACGAGGTGGTTGCCGAGAACCTCAAGAGTCGCCAGGGCGCAGCCCAGGCCGCCGAAGAGATGGTCTCGGTCGGCGCCGAAGACTTCATGGTCCGCCTGCGCGAGTTGGCGGCGGTGGACGTGCTCAAGGCCTATCGTCAACAGAGCGAACGCCTGCGCGACGAAGAATTGCAAAAGGCCCAGCGTATGCTGGCCAACGGCAGCAGTGCCGAAGAGGTGCTGGTGCAACTGGCTCGCGGGCTGACCAACAAACTGTTGCACGCACCGAGCGTGCAGTTGAAAAAGCTCTCTGCCGAAGGTCGCCTGGATGCGCTGGCGATGGCCCAGGAACTCTTTGCCCTCGGTGAGGGCTCATCGGATAGCTTTTCGGATAAAAAACCGCAATGAAAGCGTCACTGCTCAATAAGCTGGACATCCTCCAGGACCGTTTCGAGGAATTGACCGCCCTGCTGGGCGATGGCGAGGTCATTTCCGATCAGAACAAGTTCCGCACTTACTCCAAGGAGTACGCGGAAGTTGAGCCGATCGTTGGCGCCTATAAAGAACTGCTGAAAGTGCAGGATGACCTCGAAGGTGCCCAGGCACTGCTCAAGGACAGCGACCCGGACATGCGTGAAATGGCCGTGGAAGAAGTCCGCGAGGCCAAGGAACGCCTGGTCACACTCGAAGCCGACCTGCAACGCATGCTGTTGCCCAAGGACCCGAACGACGGGCGCAATGTGTTCCTCGAAATCCGTGCCGGCACCGGCGGCGACGAGGCGGCGATTTTCTCCGGCGACCTGTTCCGCATGTATTCGCGTTACGCCGAGCGCCGTGGCTGGCGGGTGGAAATCCTCTCGGAGAACGAGGGGGAACACGGCGGCTATAAAGAGGTGATTGCCCGGGTCGAAGGCGACAACGTCTACGGCAAGCTGAAATTCGAATCCGGGGCGCACCGTGTGCAGCGGGTTCCCGCGACCGAATCCCAGGGCCGCATCCACACGTCGGCCTGCACCGTGGCGGTATTGCCCGAGCCGGACGAACAGGAAGCCATCGAGATCAACCCGGCCGACCTGCGCATCGATACCTACCGCTCCTCCGGCGCCGGTGGTCAGCACGTCAACAAGACCGACTCGGCTATCCGTATCACGCACTTGCCGTCCGGCATTGTCGTCGAGTGCCAGGAAGAACGTTCACAGCACAAGAACCGCGCCCGGGCGATGTCCTGGTTGTCGGCCAAGCTGAACGATCAGCAGACCTCCGCCGCAGCCAACGCCATCGCCAGTGAGCGCAAGTTGCTGGTCGGCTCCGGTGACCGTTCCGAGCGCATCCGCACCTACAATTTTGCCCAGGGTCGGGTCACCGACCACCGGGTCAACCTGACCTTGTATTCCCTCGACGAGATCCTCGCCGGCGGTGTCGAGGCGGTGATCGAGCCGTTGCTGGCCGAGTACCAGGCCGATCAACTGGCAGCGATAGGTGAGTAAATGACGATCATTGCCAGTTTGTTGCGCGCCGCCGATTTACCCGACTCGCCGACGGCGCGTCTGGATGCCGAATTGCTGCTGGCGGCAGCGTTGGGCAAGTCCCGCAGTTTCCTGCACACCTGGCCGGAGCGCATCGTGCCCAGCGAAGCGGCGCTGACGTTCGCCGAATATTTGCAGCGGCGCCGCAGCGGTGAGCCGGTGGCCTATATCCTCGGCCAGCAGGGTTTCTGGAAGCTGGACCTGGAAGTGGCACCGCACACGCTGATCCCGCGCCCCGACACCGAGCTGCTGGTGGAAGCCGCGCTGGAACTGTTGCCGGCCACACCGGCTAAAGTACTCGACCTTGGCACCGGCAGCGGCGCGATTGCCCTGGCCCTGGCCAGCGAGCGTCCGGCCTGGAGCGTCACTGCCGTGGATCGCGTGCTGGAAGCCGTGGCTCTGGCCGAACGCAATCGCCAGCGTCTGCATTTGAATAACGCCAAGGTACTGAGCAGCCATTGGTTCAGCGCCCTGGAAGGTCAGCGTTTTCAACTGATCATCAGCAATCCGCCCTACATCGCAGCGTCCGATCCGCATCTGGTCGAGGGCGATGTGCGCTTTGAGCCGGCCAGCGCCCTGGTGGCCGGTGTCGACGGGCTCGACGATCTGCGTCTGATCGTCGCCCAGGCACCGGACCATCTCGACGCTGGCGGCTGGCTGATGCTCGAACATGGCTACGATCAGGCCGAGGCGGTTCGCGATTTGCTGCTGACCCGCGGGTTTGAAGAAGTCCACAGCCGCACCGATCTGGGCGGTCATCAACGCATCAGTCTGGGGCGCCTGCCGTGCTGAATGATCAGGAGTTGCTGCGTTACAGCCGGCAGATTCTGCTGCAACACATCGATATCGACGGTCAGTTGCGGCTCAAGGAAAGTCGGGTATTGATCGTCGGTCTTGGCGGCCTTGGCGCACCAGTGGCGCTGTATCTGGCGGCGGCAGGTGTGGGTGAATTGCATCTGGCGGACTTCGATACGGTCGACCTGACCAACCTGCAACGCCAGATCATTCACGACACCGACAGCGTCGGCATGACCAAGGTCGATTCGGCGATCAAGCGCCTGACGGCGATCAACCCCGAGATCCTGTTGATAGCCCATCGTGCGGCACTGGATGAAGATTCCCTGGCTGCTACTGTGGCCGGCGTGGATCTGGTCCTCGATTGCTCCGACAATTTTTCCACCCGTGAAGCGGTCAACGCCGCTTGCGTAGCCGCCGGCAAACCTTTGGTCAGTGGCGCAGCGATTCGTCTCGAAGGGCAACTGTCGGTGTTCGATCCGCGTCGGCCGGAGAGTCCGTGCTACCACTGTTTATACGGGCACGGCAGCGAAGCCGAGCTGACATGCAGCGAGGCCGGCGTGGTCGGACCGCTGGTGGGGCTGGTCGGCAGTCTGCAAGCGCTTGAAGCGCTGAAGTTGCTGGCCGGATTCGGCGAGCCGCTGGTGGGGCGCCTGCTGTTGATCGACGCTTTGGGCACGCGCTTTCGTGAGTTGCGGGTCAAGCGCGATCCGGGTTGCAGCGTCTGTGGGTCGAAACATGCGTGAAGCGCCGATTGGCGTGTTCGACTCCGGTGTCGGCGGGCTCTCGGTACTGGCCGAGATCCAGCGTTTGCTGCCCAATGAGACGCTGATGTACGTCGCCGATTGCGGGAATGTTCCCTATGGCGAGAAAACCCCGGAGTTTATCCAGCAGCGTTGCAGCGTGATGGCCGACTTCTTTCAGCAGCAGGGCGCCAAGGCCCTGGTGCTGGCCTGTAACACGGCGACGGTGGCCGGCGTCGCCGACTTGCGTCGCGACTATCCCGAATGGCCCATCGTCGGCATGGAGCCGGCGGTCAAACCGGCCGCCGCCGCAACCCGCTCCGGCGTGGTGGGGGTGCTGGCCACCACCGGCACCTTGCAGAGCGCTAAGTTCGCCGCGTTGCTCGACCGCTTCGCCACGGATATAAAAGTGATCACCCAGCCGTGTCCCGGGTTGGTGGAGCTGATTGAAAACGGCGATCTGCACAGCCCCGAGCTGCGTCAGCTGTTGGCCGGGTATGTCGAGCCGCTGCTGGCCGCCGGCGCGGACACCCTGATTCTTGGCTGCACCCATTACCCCTTTCTCAAGCCGATGCTGCGGCAGATGATCCCCGAGGACATCAGCCTGATCGACACCGGCGCCGCCGTCGCGCGCCAGCTTCAGCGGCTGCTGGCCGAAGGTGAGCTGCTCGCCGAGGGGCCTGCCCGTGAGGCGCAGTTCTGGACCAGCGCTGATCCGGTTCATTTCAGAAATATCTTGCCGATACTGTGGAATACCTGTGGCGTTGTGCGAAGCTTCAACAGGTAGAAGATTGACCGGGGGAGTACGAAAAGTCGGGTGAGCTTCTGATAAAACGCTGACTTCTATAGTTTTTCAGAGCTGGCAACAAAAAAATCATACGAAATCGTTCGGAAAAGGAAGTTTCTCGTGAAGCGACTATTCTGTTTGGCCGCGATTGCGGCCGCATTAATGGGGCACACCTTTACCGCGCAGGCGGCAGGTGTGGAGTTCGCGGTTGGTCAGACCAGCGATTCGACCATGACGTATCGACTGGGCATGCAATTCGATTGGGACCAGAGCTGGTGGCAGAGCGACGTTGGTCGCGTAACCGGTTACTGGAGCGGCGCCTATACCTATTGGGAAGGCGACAAGACCTCCAGCAACAACAGTTTGTCGTTCTCCCCGGTATTCGTTTACGAATTTGCCGGCCAGAACGTCAAGCCGTACGTTGAAGCGGGCATTGGTGTGGCGGTGTTCTCCAATACCCGACTCGAAGACAACAACATCGGCAGTGCTTTCCAGTTTGAAGACCGTTTCGGTTTTGGCCTGCGCTTCAACGGCGGCCATGAAGTCGGGATCCGCGCGACACACTATTCCAACGCCGGGCTCGCCAGTTCCAACGACGGTGTAGAAAGCTACTCGCTGCATTACACGTTGCCGTTGTAAGCACGACGGTTTTTCAGCTGGTTGCAATTCCCCCTGTGGGAGCGAGCTTGCTCGCGATAGCGATTTCAGACTCAACATTGATGTTGAATGAAGCATCGTCATCGCGAGCAAGCTCGCTCCCACAGGGGGGCACGTTGTTTTCCAGTTCAGCGATACGCCGTCGAAATCCCCTGGCGTTCGTCGATGCACTCCGGTGCGCCCATCTCGAATTCCCGGCAGATCAGCGGGCGTTTTTCGTAGATGGTGCACATCATCGTGTTGCGATCCAGCGCGGCACACCAGCCGTCATCCAGGCGCAGCATCACTTCCCCGCCCCAGTCATCGGTATCGATGAAGCGTTCAGGCACACCCGTATCGGTGATCAGCATGACTTCGAGCTGGCAGCAGCAGGCTGCGCAGGTCGAGCAGGTGACTGCGGGTTCCGCGATTTGCGTATGGGGGATGGTTTTCATGGCGCGCAGTGTAAGGCAGTCACCGGGTGCTGTGTGAAAGGTCTGACGGACGCTCAAGTATCGGAACGTCCGAGATACCGCTGCCGATGATGGCGATTTTCACGGTTGATCCTTGATCGGTGGCTGGTTGCGCACCATGGGTTTGCCGATCTCCAGTTTCACTTGGTCCGGCCGTTTGGCGAGTGGCCAGAGGGCCGCCATGAACGCCGCCGGGAAAGCGATTTCCAGCGGTCGGTCCTTGAGTTTTTCGAAGATGTGCCGTGCGGCTTTCTCCACCGGCCAGCTCAAGGGCATGGGGAAGTCGTTTTTCTCCGTCAGTGGCGTTTCGACAAAGCCGGGGCTGATCACCGTGAGTTCTATGCCTTCCGGGGCCAGGTCGATGCGCAGGGATTCGAACAGGTAACGCAGCCCGGCCTTCGAGGCGCCGTACGCTTCTGCCTTGGGCAGCGGCAGGTAAGTCACCGTACTGGCCATGGCCACCATATGCGGTGCAGTGCCAGCCCGTAGCAAAGGCAGGGCGGCGTCGATGCAATAGCTGCTGGCCAACAGGTTGGTGCGCACCACGTGCTCGACAATCGACGCATCGAACTGCTTGGCATCCACGTACTCGCAGGTGCCGGCGTTGAGTATCACGGTGTCCAGCGAGCCCCAGTCCTCGGCAATCTGCTCGCCGATTTCGCGCACAGTCTGGCTGTTTGTCAGGTCTCCGGCGACCACCAGCACCTGTCCCGGATAGCGTAGCGACAAGTCTTTCAGTGGTGCCACGGTGCGCGAACTGACGGCCAGGTGCGCACCGGTTTTCAGGATTTCTTCGGCCAGGGCGGCACCGATGCCGCTGCTGGCGCCGGTCAGCCAGTATCGTCGTGCGAGTGTGCGACTCATCTCAACCTCCTTTTCAGCCAGGCAATTGCCCGGAGCCCCGGCATCGAGTCCCGGTGGCGGTAAATCATGACCCAACGGCGGCGTATTGCCGTGAGGGCAGGTTTTTGAACGCCGTCAATGCGCGCGTACGGGATGTGCTCAAGTCGACGATCGGTGGCGGGTAATCCACAGCACCGAAAAGGCCACCGAGGTTGGCCGGGTTATGCACTTCCTTTTTACTCAGAGCGGCCAATTCCGGCAGCCAGTGTTTGATGAACAGGCCTTCGGGGTCGAATTTTTCCGACTGGCTCAACGGGTTGAAAATCCGGAAGTAAGGCGCCGAGTCGGTGCCGGTGGAGGAACTCCACTGCCAGCCACCATTGTTCGCCGCCAGGTCGCCATCGATCAGGTGGCGCATGAAAAAGCGTTCGCCTTCGCGCCAGTCGATCAGCAGGTTCTTGGTCAGGAACATTGCCACCACCATGCGCAGGCGGTTGTGCATCCAGCCGGTTGCCAACAGTTGGCGCATGGCGGCGTCGATGATCGGCAAGCCGGTGCGTGCCTGTTGCCAGGCTGCCAGTTCTTCGGGGGCGTTACGCCAGGCCAGCGCTTCGGTTTCCGGACGAAACGCGCGGTGCCGGGAAACTCGTGGGTAGCCCACCAGGATGTGTTTGTAGAACTCGCGCCATAGCAGTTCGTTGATCCAGGTGACGGCGCCGGTCTTGCCGCTTTCGAACTCACCCTGATTGCTGTTCAAGGCGGCGTGCAGGCATTGGCGCGGAGAAATCACTCCCGCAGCGAGATAGGCCGAGAGCTGGCTGGTGCCGGGCTTGGCCGGGAAATCCCGTTCGCTTTGGTAGTGGTCGATCTGCACATCGCTAAAGCTGTCGAGGCGACGTCGGGCTTCGGCTTCACCCGCCGGCCACAGGCTGCGCAGGTTGTCCCCGGGCGTTGCTAAACCGTCGACACTCGAGGGGATCGAATCGCTGGCAATGTTCAGCGGCGCTTGTTTCGGCGGCACGCGGACCAGGCTGGGCAGCGAGTGGTGCAGCCGTTCGTAGCAGACTTTGCGGAACTGGCTGAAGACCTGAAAGTAAGTGCCGGTCCGGGTCAGCACACTACCGGGCCTGAACAGCAATTGATCGAGGTAGCGGCGAACTTCGATGCCTTCGGCCCGCAGTGTCCGGGTGACCGCCGCATCGCGACGGGATTCATGGATGCCGTATTCCTCGTTTAGGTACAGCGCGTCGACTTGCCACTGTCGGCACAGGTTCAGCAGTACGCTTGGCGTGTCCTCCCAGCGAGGTGCCCGGCGTATCAGCAGGGGGATGTTCAGTTGACCCAGTTCGTGGCTCAACTCGCGCAGGTTGCGCAGCCAGAAGTCGACTTTGCAGGGCGCATCGTCGTGTTCCAGCCATTGTTCCGGACTCAGCAGATACACCGCCACGCACGGGCCGCGAGCCGCGGCGGCCGAGAGGGCGGTGTTGTCATGTAGACGCAAGTCGCTGCGCAGCCAGATCAATTGCATGTTGGTATCCACGTGATTCATTTAAATCAGCCCGCGCCGAACGAGTGTCTGATGTGCCGACAACGGATTTTCGGCCAGGTACAAATCAGCGATCTCGGTAGTACTTGCGGACAACTCGGCCTGGTGGATGCATACCGTTGGTCCGGCAATCATTTTTGGGCAACTGATACCTTTCAATAGTTTCGGCAGCTGCGCCAGGTTCAGGGCTTTACTGGAGTACAGCAGAACCCCACGGGGTTGCAGCATTTCGACCGCCAATGCCAGTTCTCCGACAGGCAGCGGCCCGTCGAAGACCTCCACCGGGCAATCCGCGCTGCTGATCAGCCAGGCCGTGAGCCACAGATGCGGCTCCATGGGCAGGTCCGAGTGGTTGATCAACAGCAGCGGCGCGGTGCGCAACTGGCGATTGTTATGGTAGATGCGTGCGCCGAATTTGCTGCGCAACCAGGCACAAAAAAAGCCCCGTTCCATCTGCGCTCCGAACTGGCCTTGCCAGCGGTGCTCCAGAGCAGCCAGCAAGGGCATCAGCAACTGCTCGCACAAGGTGCGCGGCGGATACAAAGCCATGGCCTGATTGACGCTGTCATCCAGGGCGCGCTCCTGCAGTCCGCTGACCGCCTGCAGCAATATTTGTAACAAGACGTGCCAATCGTTGTCGACGGACTCGCTGAAGGCTTGCGGTGTGTCGAGCAAATGCTTGACCTGGCTGACGGCAACGCCGCGGTTGAGCCAGGTGAGGATGGCCTGGATGCGTTGTACATGGTCGGTCGAGAACAACCGATGTCCCTTGGGCGTGCGTTGCGGCACGATCAGGCCATAGCGGCGCTCCCAGGCGCGCAAGGTCACGGCATTGACGCCGGTTTGCCGCGCCACCTCACGGATCGGCAGCCAGCCTTCGTCCAACGCCTTTTTCAAGTCATCGCCGAGGTCTTTGCGGGCGCTGGTGTCAAGTGCTCTTTTCATCAGATGGCGTTTCGCAGACTGAGATTTTCCGGGTGCAGTTGCAGGTAGACCTGCTGTGCGATGTACGGATCGGGGTGTTGGCGAAAGTGATGTTTGAGCAGCGTCAGCGGCACCACCAGCGGCACGATGCCCAGGCGGTACTGGCTGATCACGTGTTGCACTTCCTGCTTGTCTTCGTGGCTGATGGCCTGTTTCAGGTAGCCACTGAGGTGTTGCAGGACGTTGGTATGCGTGCGGCGGGTGGCACATTTTTTCAACGCCGCCATCAATTCGCTGAAATAGCGCGGGCCAAGTTCCTTCGGATCGGTATGGCTCATGTTGCCCAGCAGGTTGCCCAGGGTTTTGTATTGCACCGGGTTGTGGGCCATCAGCAGGTATTTGTAGCGCGAGTGAAAGTCCGTGAGTCCGCGCCGGGTCAGGCCTTCCTGGCGCAGCTGCTGCCAGGCGCTATAGACGAACACGCGGGTGAGGAAGTTTTCCCGCAACACCGGATCGTTGAGCCGGCCGTCTTCCTCCACCGGCAAGTCCGGGTGCCGCAGGCTGGCGCTGAAGGCGATTTTCGGTTTGGCGGAGGCGTGGGGCATCGGAGCACCTCGAATCTGAACCTGTACAAACATTCGGTTCTGTACAAGATAACTTCATCATAGATTCGAAGTTGTACAAGTCAAATTTTATGTATAGGTTTTCTGGCGGGCTGCTGCCAGGGCGACAGCAGCGATTTGCTCGGATTGATGCTCTTTACTGCAGGTGCTCATGCAAGCGGCGGGCGGCTTCCTGACCGCTGAGCCAGGCCCCTTCGACGCGTCCGGACAGGCACCAGTCGCCACAGGCGTACAGCCCCAGATCGGCATCGGCCAGGGTGCCCCATTCGTGACTGCTGGCGGGGCGGGCGTAGAGCCAACGGTGGGCGAGGCTGAAGCTCGGCGCGGGCATGGAGTCGTGCAGCAGTTCGGCGAAGGCGCCATGCAGTTGTTCGATCACGGCTTCCTTGGACAGGTCGATGTGCTGGCGACTCCAGGCGCTGGTGGCGTGCAGGACCCAGGTGTCGAGAATGTTGTCGCGCCCAGGTTTACTGCGGTTGCGGGCCAGCCAGTCGAGAGGGCTGTCCTGGACGAAGCAGCCTTCCATGGGCGTTTCCAATGGCGTTTCGAAGGCCAGGGCGATGGCCCAGGTCGGGTCCATTTTCACCCCGGCGGCGGCACCGGCGAGTTTCGGCGCTGATGCCAGCAAAGCCGTGGCCTGCGGGGCTGGCGTGGCGATGATCACGTGGCTGAACGGTCCGTGGGTGAAGCCCTCGGCGTCCTGCAGGTGCCAGTGTTCTTCACCGCGATAGACCTCGGTGATCCGGCAGGCGAAATGCACTTCAAGGTCACCGAGCAGGGCGCGGGTGATGGCGCTCATGCGGGGCGTGCCGACCCAGCGGGTCTGCTCGTCCGGCGACAAGTTGAGCTGGCCGCCATGGTAGGTGTACAGCTGCGGCGTCCACTCGGCGACCCAGCCCTTGGCTTGCCAGCGCTGGACTTCGGTGACAAAGCGCCGGTCACGGGCGGTGAAATATTGCGCGCCCATGTCCAGGGCCCCCGCATCGCTGCGCTTGCTCGACATGCGCCCGCCGCTACCGCGGCTTTTATCGAACAGTTGAACCACATGCCCGAGGTCAGTCAGGGCCTGGGCGGCGGAGAGTCCGGCAATGCCGGTGCCAATGATTGCGATAGGTACAGTCATAGGGGCCTCGTTTACCTTTCTGTACAGACTACGCCGGGGTTCAAACCTGTACAATATTGTTTTTTGGTATAGCTTTTAGCGTTCTCGTTCTGACAGCTTGGCCTATTGTTAAACATAGAGCCTGCTCGATACCAAAGATCCCTGCTTATAAAAATAGACTAATGGACAGGGTAAAACGCCACGCGAGGAAGAAGTCATGCACATATTGCTGACCGGCGGTACTGGTTTGATAGGACGTCAGCTTTGCCGGCACTGGTCGGGTCAGGGATATCGCCTGACAGTCTGGAGTCGCCAGCCTGAAAAAGTCGCAAAAATATGTGGTGCCCAGGTGCGTGGAATTGCTCGATTGGAGGATCTGGGGCAGGAGCCGGTGGATGCGATCGTCAATTTGGCCGGAGCGCCGATTGCCGACCGACCCTGGACGCACAAGCGTAAAGCCTTGTTGTGGAGCAGCCGCATCACGCTCACCGAAACCCTGCTGGCGTGGCTCGAAAGTCGCGAGCAGAAACCCCGGGTCCTGATTTCCGGTTCGGCTGTCGGCTGGTATGGCGACGGCGGCGAGCGTGAACTGACCGAGGATTCGGCGCCGATCAGCGAAGACTTCGCCAGCCAGTTATGCATCGCCTGGGAAGAGACTGCACAGCGGGCCGAAGCGCTGGGCATTCGCGTCATTTTCATTCGTACCGGGTTGGTGCTGTCGGCCGAGGGCGGCTTTTTGTCGCGGCTGTTACTGCCGTTCAAACTGGGCCTGGGAGGGCCGATCGGCAATGGCCGGCAGTGGATGCCGTGGATTCATATCAACGATCAAATCGCCCTGATTGATTTTCTTCTGCATCGCAACGAGGCCAGTGGTCCTTATAATGCGTGCGCGCCCAAACCGGTGCGCAACCGCGAGTTTGCCACGGCGCTGGGTGGCGTACTGCATCGCCCGACCTTCATGCCAATGCCGGCCTTCGCATTGAAGGTGGGGCTGGGCGAGTTGTCGCTGTTGTTGTTGGGCGGCCAACGGGCCACTCCGGTGCGTTTGTTACAGGCTGGTTTCACTTTTAAGTTCACGGATTTGCGCGCGGCTCTGGACGATCTGTCCGGTCGCCTTTGAAATAGGACGTTGCATGACCGATCACGCGTTGCTTCTGGTCAACCTGGGTTCACCTGCCTCCACCTCGGTGGCGGATGTGCGCAGCTACCTCAATCAATTTCTGATGGACCCGTACGTGATCGACCTGCCATGGCCGGTTCGACGTCTGCTGGTGTCGCTGATCCTGATCAAGCGTCCCGAGCAGTCGGCCCATGCTTATGCCTCGATCTGGTGGGACGAGGGCTCGCCGCTGGTGGTGCTCAGCCGTCGTCTGCAACAAGCCATGACCGCCCAGTGGCACCACGGCCCAGTCGAACTGGCCATGCGTTACGGCGAGCCATCGATCGAATCGACGCTGGTGCGCATGGCCGCCGCGGGGCACAAGCGAATCACGTTGGCGCCGCTATATCCACAGTTTGCCGACAGCACCACCACCACGGTCATCGCGGAAGCCAAACGTGTGGTGCGCGAGAAAAACCTCGACGTGCAGCTGTCGGTGCTCCAGCCTTTTTACGATCAACCAGAGTACCTCGATGCGCTAGTGGCCACGACCCGGCCGCATTTGCAGCAGGGCTTCGATCACTTGCTGATGAGTTTTCATGGATTACCGGAACGGCATCTGAAGAAGCTCAACCCCGGTCACAGCTTCGAGGGCGGCGGTGATTGCTGCGCTGGGGCGCCGCCGGAAGTGGTCGCCACCTGTTATCGCGGCCAGTGCCTGCGTACGGCGGCAGAGTTTGCCAAGCGCATGGGGTTGCCGGAGGGCAAGTGGTCGGTGTCGTTCCAGTCGCGTCTGGGGCGCGCCAAATGGATCGAACCCTACACCGAAGCACGCCTCGATGAATTGGCCAAAAGCGGGGTGAAAAAGGTTCTGGTGATGTGCCCGGCGTTCGTTGCCGATTGCATCGAGACGCTGGAAGAGATCGGAGATCGCGGGAAGGAGCAATTCCGCGCCGCGGGGGGCGAGGACCTGGTGCTGGTGCCGTGCCTCAACGATGATCCGCATTGGGCGCGGGCGTTGAGTGTGTTGTGCGAAAGGGCGCCGTTGACACTTTAAAAGCTTCGCGAGCAGGCTCGCTCCCACAGGGAAATACATTCCAAATTGTGGGAGCGAGCTTGCTCGCGATAGCTATCTGGCAGACTACAAGTATCTCAAGCCGTTAGATCAGCGGCTCATTCGCCTTCTTGTGCTTCCAGCTGTCGTTGCCAGGCAGGATCAGGTTCAAGCCAATCGCCACCACCGCGCACAGCGCGATGCCTTTGAGGCCGAAATCGTCCGGCCCGGTGCCGGTGCCGATCAGCACGCCGCCGATCCCGAACACCAGGGTCACCGACACAATCACCAGATTGCGCGCCTCGCCCAGATCGATTTTGTGGCGGATCAGCGTGTTCATCCCCACCGCCGCAATCGAACCGAACAACAGGCACAGAATCCCGCCCATCACCGGTACGGGAATGCTTTGCAGCAGTGCGCCGAACTTGCCGATGAACGCCAGGCTGATGGCGAAGATCGCCGCCCAGGTCATGATTTTCGGGTTGTAGTTCTTGGTCAGCATGACCGCGCCGGTCACTTCGGCGTAGGTGGTGTTGGGCGGGCCGCCGAACAGACCGGCCGCCGTGGTGGCAATGCCGTCGCCGAGCAGGGTGCGGTGCAGGCCAGGCTTCTTCAGGTAATCACGGCCGGTCACGCTACCCACGGCAATCACGCCGCCGATGTGTTCGATGGCCGGGGCCAGGGCTACCGGAACGATGAACAGAATCGCCTGCCAGTTGAATTCCGGCGCGGTGAAGTGTGGGATGGCGAACCATGGTGCCGCTGCAATCTTCGCCGTGTCGACCACGCCGAAGTAGAACGCCATGCCAAAGCCCACCAGCACGCCGGAGATGATCGGTACCAGGCGGAAGATGCCCTTGCCGAAAACCGCAACGATCAGCGTGGTCAGCAGCGCGGGCATCGAGATCATCATTGCCGTCTGGTAATGAATCAGCTCGCTGCCGTCACCGGCCTTGCCCATGGCCATGTTGGCGGCAATCGGCGCCATGGCCAGGCCGATCGAGATGATCACGGGTCCGATCACTACCGGCGGCAGCAGGCGGTCGATGAAACCGGTGCCTTTGATCTTCACCGCGAGGCCGAGGAAGGTGTAGACGAAACCCGCCGCCATCACACCGCCCATGGTCGCGGCGAGGCCAAACTGGCCCTTGGCGAGAATGATCGGGGTGATGAAGGCAAAGCTCGATGCCAGGAACACCGGCACCTGACGCCCGGTGACGATCTGGAACAGGATCGTCCCCAGGCCGGCCGTGAACAGCGCCACGTTCGGGTCGAGGCCGGTGATCAGCGGCATCAACACCAGGGCGCCGAAGGCCACGAACAGCATCTGTGCACCCGACAGCACTGTGCGCCAGAGCGGATCGTTGAACTCTTGCTGCATGGTCACGCGTCCTTCTGCTTGGTGCCGAAGATCTTGTCACCGGCATCGCCCAGCCCTGGGATGATGTAGCCGTGTTCGTTCAGTTTTTGATCAATGGAAGCGGTGTAGATGATCACGTCCGGGTGAGCTTTCTCGACCACGGCGATGCCTTCTGGCGCGGCGACCAGCACCATGGCGCGGATGTCCTTGCAGCCGGCTTTTTTCAGTAGGTCGATGGTGGCAACCATCGAGCCGCCGGTGGCGAGCATCGGGTCGATGATCATGGCCAGGCGTTCGTCGATTTCCGGCACCAGCTTCTCGAGGTAGGTGTGGGCTTCGAGGGTTTCCTCGTTGCGGGCCACGCCCACGGCGCTGACCTTGGCGCCCGGGATCAGGCTGAGCACGCCTTCGAGCATGCCGATGCCGGCACGCAGAATCGGTACCACGGTGATTTTCTTGCCGGCGATTTTCTCGACCGATACGGTGCCGCACCAGCCTTCGATATCGTAGGATTCCAGCGGCAGGTCTTTGGTAGCTTCATAGGTCAGCAGGGCGCCGACTTCCTGAGCGAGCTCACGGAAATTCTTCGTGCTGATGTCTGCGCGGCGCATAAGGCCAAGTTTATGACGGATCAGCGGGTGGCGGATCTCATGGATGGGCATGGGGAAAGGCTCCGGCGGCGGGCAAAAAAACCGGCCTAGATTAATCTATCCGAGGGTGTTGTCCTATAGACATACAGTACGTTAGTCCACAAACGCTTGATCTGGCCGTGCGGGATGCGTACCTTTGCCCGCTTTTCCGAATCCGTCCCTCCCCCTCAAACCCCCTGGAGAGCGCCATGTCCGCTGATCTCGAGCATATCCGTCAAATCATGCGAGAGGCTGACTGCCTGTACACCGAAGCTGAAGTCGAGGCGGCCATCGCCCGCGTCGGTGCACAAATCAACGAGCAAATGGCCGACAGCAACCCGGTGGTGTTCTGCGTGATGAACGGCGGGCTGATTTTCTCCGGCAAGCTGCTGACTTATCTGCAGTTCCCGCTGGAAGCGTCCTACCTGCACGCTACTCGCTATCGCAACGAAACCAGCGGCGGCGACCTGTTCTGGAAAGCCAAGCCGGAAGTTTCCTTCATCGACCGTGATGTGCTGATCATCGACGACATCCTCGACGAAGGTCACACCCTGGGCGCGATTATCGACTTCTGCAAACATGCTGGCGCACGTAAAGTGCACACTGCCGTGCTGATCGACAAAGACCACGACCGCAAGGCCCGTCCGGACCTCAAGGCCGATTTCGTCGGTCTGCCGTGCATCGATCGCTACATCTTCGGTTACGGCATGGACTACAAAGGCTACTGGCGTAACGCCAACGGAATTTTCGCCGTTAAAGGAATGTAAGACATGGATACGCCTCGCTTTCTGGATCAGACCTTGTTCGCCGAGCTGGCCGGGAAAGCCGCGGCCAACCCTCGTGGGCGCCAGCATCACAACTTCCATCAGATGGAAGACGCTTGCCATCGCATGGCGGTGGGGTTGCAGCCGTTCACGTATATCCCGCCTCACCGGCATTTGGGCGACAACAAGGCCGAAACCCTGTTGGTCCTCAAGGGCCGGCTGGGCGTGTTGATCTTCGATGAGACCGGTACGGTGCTGAGCAAGACCGTGCTTCAGGCCGGTGGCGATTGTGTTGGCGTGGACCTGCCAACCGGTGTGTTCCACGGTGTGGTGGTGCTGGAGGCCGACAGCCTGATGTTCGAATGCAAGGCTGGCCCTTACCGTCCGGTCGGTGAAGGTGAGCTGGCGCATTGGGCGCCGCGCGAAGGCGAGCCCGGTGTTGCCGAGTATCAGGCCTGGATGCGCGCGCAGTTCGACTGATGCGCTTTTTGTAACCCGCCCTCCGGAGCCTGTCATGAGCCGTTCGATCCGCTGTTGCGCCGCCTTGTTGCTGACCCTCAGCCTGCCTCTGGCTGCCGCACCTGCGCCCATGCACAGTCAATTTCTGCCGCCGGACGATCTCACTCTGCGCGATGCTGATCCCGAACAGCAGCAACTGATGCAGGTCACCGATTATTCGGTGGTGGTCGGCGCTCAGCGTCAATCCAACCAACAGCCGATTCCGGTCACGTCGCCACTGATGATTCGTCTCAAGGGCAAATCCCTGAACAAGGGCGCCACCATCAGTCAGGTGCTGGTCAACTTCGATGGTGAAAGCAAAAGCCTGAAGAAGCCGGTCTACGACGACAAGAGCAAAACCCTGACCCTCTATTACCCGCTCGCTCAATACCGGGTAGTGATCGACTTGCTGCGCAATGACACGGTGTATTGCCAGTTTCTCAGCTACGCCAATGGCCATGTCTGGGCCGATCTGCACACCGGCAGCACTCGTCCGCGTTGAGCCCTGTGCCTGCGCAGGGGTAAACTGCCCGCCCGTGTAATGTCTGCGAGCTGGAGTCGGCAATGCGTAAAGATAAAAAACAAGTGATTGGTGACGAGATCGGCGATGAGCAGATCAAGTTGTTCCTCGATTTCGAACCGGTCGACGCGACTTCTCCGTCCCTGCACAAACTGGTCAAGGCCTACCGTGGCCTGCGTATCGACGATTTCGAGCGTTTCCTGACGTTCTTCGTCGAAGCGGGTTACGACGTGAATGGCAAGGATGAGCACGGCAATGACTTTGTTGCCCTGATCAAGGATCAGCGCAATGCGCCGGATTACATCGAGCTGATCGAAAAAGCTCGCGGTTAAAAATCAAAAGATCGCAGCCTTCGGCAGCTCCTACTTTGGAACGGCGTACCTCCTGTAGGAGCTGCCGAAGGCTGCGATCTTATAAAGGCATAAAAAAACGCCCCGCTCTCAGTGAGAACGGGGCGTTTTTTATAAGGCCGAATCAAGCGTAGCTTTCGGTCTCGCTGCTGGCTTCAACCAGTTCCAGGGCAACGTTGTTCTGCGCGTTGATCTTGCGATACAGCGTAGCGTCGGTTTCCAGAACCTTTTCCCGGGCCGGGAAGATTTCGGCCAGTTTGGTGGCCCATTCGCCTATTGCTTGGCTCGGGAAGCATTTTTCGATCAGCTCAAGCATGATCGAAACGGTCACCGAAGCACCTGGCGAAGCGCCGAGCAGTGCCGCCAGGGAACCGTCCTTGGCCGCGACCAGTTCGGTACCGAATTGCAGGATGCCGCCTTTTTTCGGGTCTTTCTTGATGATCTGCACCCGTTGGCCGGCCACTTCCAGGCGCCAGTCTTCGGCTTTCGCTTGCGGGTAGAAGCGACGCAGGGATTCCAGGCGCTGCTCCATCGACTGCATCACTTCGCTGACCAGGTACTTGGTCAGGTCCATGTTGTTTTTCGCCACGGACAGCATCGGACCGATGTTGCCGGCACGAACCGACATCGGCAGGTCCATGAAGGAACCGTGCTTGAGGAACTTGGTGGTGAAGCCGGCGTATGGTCCGAACAGCAGGGACTTCTTGCCTTCGACCACGCGGGTGTCCAGGTGCGGCACGGACATTGGCGGCGAACCCACGGCAGCCTGGCTGTAGACCTTGGCCTGGTGGTGCTTGACCACTTCCGGGTTGTCGCAACGCAGCCACTGGCCGCTGATCGGGAAGCCGCCGAAGCCTTTGCTTTCTTCGATGCCCGAAGCCTGCAGCAACGGCAGTGCCGCGCCGCCAGCGCCGAGGAAGACGAATTTGGCGTCGACTTCACGGGTGTTGCCGCTGTTGACGTCCTTGATGCTGACGGTCCAGCCGCCATTGCTACGCTTGAGGCCGGTCACGCGCTTGCAGTACTTGACCTGGGCGTCGGGTGCGCTGGTCAGGTGCTTGAGCAACTGGTTGGTCAGGGCGCCAAAGTTGACGTCGGTGCCGTTGATCACGCGGGTCGCGGCGAGGGTTTCGCCAGGATCGCGGCCAGGCATCATCAACGGCATCCACTCGGCCATCTTGGCCTTGTCTTCGGTGTATTCCATGTCGGCGAAGGCGTGGTGCTTGCTCAGCACCTTGAAGCGTTCCTTGAGGAAGGACACGCCGCTGTCGCCCTGCACGAAACTCAGGTGTGGCACCGGGCTGATAAACGATTTGCACGAGCCGAACGTGCCTTTTTTGGTCAGGTACGACCAGAACTGCTTCGACACCTCGAACTGGGTGTTGATGTGCACGGCTTTCTTGATGTCGACGGCGCCATTGGCGGCCTGCGGCGTGTAGTTGAGCTCACACAGCCCGGCGTGACCGGTACCGGCGTTGTTCCACGGGTTGGAACTCTCCGCGGCACCGGAATCCATCAGCTCGACGACTTCCAGCTTGATCGCGGGGTCGAGCTCTTTGAGCAGTACTGCAAGGGTGGCACTCATGATGCCGGCCCCAACCAGTACTACGTCGACTGCTTCGTTATGCGCCATTTAACGCGTCTCCAAAATCTGCAGCACCAAATTGTCGGCATGGCTGCCAGGAGTGACGGGGCGTGTCAGTGTTGCCCCAGGTACCCATGGCAGGATCGCCATGTCCGAATCTTCGTAATTTATCGCAACTTCGACGGACGCTACCTGCCGGGCCTATGAGCCATATGAACTCATTTCAGCGCGCGGGAGGCAATTCGACTTATGGTCGATACATCCGTTTGTGCAACCAAATCCGTAGCGGACAGGCTTCAGGCTCCGGTGTTCGAGGAATACTCGGTCCTGTGTCGTTGGGCTGTTGTAGACGCTAATGGTGCATGTTCAGACGCAAAACTATTCATTTGCTCGCCACACTCTTGTGAAGTTGTGAAAACCCGTTTTTTTCACGCTCTTTTGAAGACGTGAACCTCAAAAAGGGCTGTCCCAGCCTGGCACCGTGCCCGGATGGATTACCGCCATGGGATACAGGGCAGGCAAAACGGGCAAACAGCTCAGTGACCGAGCGTAATGACAGCTCTGCAGATTCGCGAAAAGTGGAGGTTTTGCTCAACAAAACAGCAAGCGCGCCAGCTTCACTCGATCTGTGTGGGCGGCTCTCTGTGGGCGGTGCGGGGTGTCAATACAAGCGCATTGACGATGCTGCGAGGCCCGATCAGGAGACGTCCTTATAATCGGGGGGAGATTGTATCTAAGAAACGCAGGGAAATGGTCGTGTTTAATGACTTTTATTAGGTGTTTGGTCAGGTCGTCATCAGTTGCTGTGCACGCGAGCGTGGCTGTTGCTGCTGCGAAACGACACGAGCGCCGGCCGGTAGCGGCTGATTCAGCCAGTTCAGGCGGATCTCTTCGATTTCAACCCAGCCATCGCCCATGGGCTGGAGGCTGCATTGTTTGAAGGCCTGGCAGTGGCCATTGCGGTCGAGCAGGGCGAAGCAGCGATGCAGTGGGCGTGGCGCGAACAGAGAGATCAGATGGCGCATGGTGGAGTACCTTGTTGGTTTTCTGAAGAAAACGATAATCGCAAGCCATTACGTGCAAGTGTATGAGTGGTGACATCTATGTGACAGGAACCGCATTCCCGAGGAGTTGTCAGAGAATTCATCAAACACTGTGCGGTGCTGGTTCCCCGCAGTGGCGCACCGCTATACTGCCGGCCTGTTTGTGCCTGATTCTGGAGAGAAGAGCATGTTGCAACGCCTGTTGTTCGGTTTGATCACTGTGACCAGTTTGACCCTGGTTGGCTGCGCCCACAGCCCGCAACAACTGAGCCCGGAACCCAAGCTGACCGCCCAATTGGCCCCGGTCGGCCATGGCCAGCCTGTCGTGGTACGTGTAGTGGACGGTCGTCCGTCGCCGACACTGGGCACCCGTGGTGGCCTGTACCCGGAGACCAGCGCGATCACCGTGCAGGGTGCGCAGATCCTGCCGAAGCTGCAGGCCCAGGCTGAAGCCGCCGTGCGTCTGTTGGGCTTCACCCCAACGAACAATGCCATGAATGCACCGCAACTGACCGTGACCCTGGCAGAGTTGAAGTACCAGTCGCCCAAGGAAGGCATGTACGTGACCGAAGCCACCATCGGCGCGACGTTCCGCTCCGATGTACAGAACGCCAACCGTCGCTACAGCGGCCGTTATGGTTCGTCCCTGGACCAGCGCTTCGGTATGGCGCCGAATCAGGAAACCAACACCAAGCTGGTCAGCGATGTGCTCAGTGATGCGTTGACCCGCCTGTTCAAGGATCCGACCGTGGGTCAGATTCTCGGCGAGTAATGCGAGCCATGTAGGAAGATATCGTCAGGCGGCTTGCGAGTAAAAATCCAGCACACTCACACCAGTGAGCAAATCCGTTTCCGGCAAATCCGCATGTTGATGCCCGCCCAAGGCGCAATACACCAGCCAATGGCGGTCCTGCACGTTGAAGGCGAGACTGCCGACGAGGGCTTGTTGCTCTTCGCTGGGGGAGATGAGGTAAAGACGATCCTGGTTTTCGGCGTGGAGCATGACGTGGTCCGTGTCGGTTTCGAGACGCGCATGGTCGCCGATACAGATGACGAAGCCGTGACTCAGGACAGCCATTGATCAATTGCTTCGTTATTTGTCGGAAACAGAGGGCAGGCGCGCAGGCTTTCGGTAGAATTCGCGCCGCGGTCGCCGGTCGGCAGCTGCCACCTGTTTGACTTGAGGTTTGTGATGTCGCTGCACTTGATGACGCTGTTTACTGCCCATCCCGCCAAATTGATCAATCTGCTGGCCTTGCTCTTTGCCTTCCCGGGCGGCTGGTTGCTGCACACTACCCGTCGTCGCGAACTGCGCGCGATGGCCAGTTTGCAGGCGCAGCGCCAGAGTAGTTCCAAAGTAGAGCCTACGCTGGGCTGGGCGACCTTGCGCACGAACCGGTTTTTCTACATCTTCGGCTTTGCCTGCATGGGGATGGCGTTGCTGGTGTCGTGGATCAGCACTCAGGTCTGAACCATTTCAAAGTAAAAGATCGCAGCCTTCGGCAGCTCCTACGGGTGTACATCAATCCTGTGTAGGAGCTGCCGACGGCTGCGATCTTTTGATCTTGATCTAAAGAAAAACGGCGCCCGAAGGCGCCGTTCTCGTATCCAGCCGAAACCGCTTACAGCGGCAACCCTGCCTTCACCCGGTACTGATTGCGTACCGGCGTCGCATATTGCAGCACCAGGAATGGACGATGCTCCTCAGGGCAGGCGTCCAGGCGGCGTTGCCATTCTTCCTGGGCCTTGGCCAGTTCCTCGGCCGGGAACACTTCGGCGGCTTTCGGCACCTGCAACTGCGGATCGGCGTCTTTCCACTGCGCGTAAGCCAGGTAATGCACCGGGAACAAGCGGTATCCGCTGAGGATTTGCCTGTCCATCTCGACCGCCAACTGCTTGGTGTCTTCGAACAGTTCTGTGATCGGTGCGGCAAAGTTCACATGCACCCGGCCCTTGTAGCCGGTGATGCCCTTGGCGATGCTCACGTCATCCTCGCCCGGAACCTTGGTGTAGCTGCCGGTGGTGGCGCGGATGTAAAGCTCGCGGGCCTTGGCCTGGTCGCACGGGTCGTATTCGTAGCTGATCGACACCGGGGTCAGGTTCAGTGACTGAATGACTTCACCGAACGGCTCGTCCTTGCGGCTCATGTGAAACATCTTGAGGATCGCCGATTCGGTACGGTCGTCACCGTCCTTGGCGCGGCCTTCGGCCTGGGCAATCCAGATCGAAGCGCAATCGTTGCGGATCGAATGGTTGATGTACGCCGACAGCAATTGATAGGCCGCCATTTTTTCCCGGCGTCCGCTGATCGAGCGGTGCACGATGAAGCTCTTGTTCAGGCGCATCAGGTCGCTGACGAAAGGCTTTTGCAGCAGGTTGTCGCCAATGGCGATGCGTGGCGTCGGCAGGCCGGCGTGGTACACGGCATAGTTGACGAAGGCCGGGTCCATCACTATATCGCGGTGGTTGGCGATAAACAGGTAGGCACTGCCGGACTTGAACTGCTCCACCCCGGTATAGGTGACACCGTCGGTGGCACGCTCGATGGTGTGGTCGACGTAAACCTCGACTTTGTCCTGTAACGTGGCCACGGAGTTAATGCCGGCAAACTCACGGCGCAACCGATGGGCTATAAGAGGTTTGAGCGCCCAGCCTAAAGAGCCAGCAAAACGCGGAAAGCGGAAGTGGGTGAGGATATCTAGAAACGCCTTGTCGCCGAGCAGTCGTGCCAGCACTGCCGGGACTTCACTGTCGTCGTAAGGTCGGATGGCATCGAATTCGCCCATCATGCTCTCTTGTTAGAAACGGCTAGGGTAAGTAAAGGTTTTGATCGAAAACCGGCGGGGCACGGTCTGAAAAAGTAGCCAGACAAAAATAGCCCTGCAAATAGACCGGCGATTATACGCACAAGTCACCTGGGAGACCGCGATGCTGGAAAACGCGCTGTATGAATGTCCGTATTGTGGTGAGGAAGTAGAGACTACTCTGGATTTGTCCGGCGGCGATCAGACCTATATTGAAGACTGTCAGGTGTGTTGCCGGCCGATAACCTTCGTGTTGCAAGTTCATGGAGAGGAATGGCATCTCGAAGTGTTCAGCGAAAACGAGTGAGGAGCGTGTATGCAGCGCATCTACGATCCGGAAAACCTGATGGAGGGCGAGTTGCTGCAAGGCATGCTCGCCAGCGAGGGTATCGAGTCGCATCTGGTGGGCCGTGATTTGCTCGGCGGCTCCGGCGAGTTGCCGATCTATGGCCTGCTCGGGCTGTCGGTCGAGAACGATCAGGCTGAGTACGCCCGCGAGTTGATCACCGCGTACAATGCCGCGCTGCCGCTGTCCGGCGATGAACCGGACAGCTTTCCCGGCACGCTGGTCTGTTAGGCTGGCGTTCGTTTGATCAAGAGCCGTGTTACCCCATGTGTGGACGTTATGCCCTGTTTCGCTGGAATCCCGCCTTCGCGGCGCTGCCCGGTTTTCCCGCCGACCAGCAGGCGCAGTGGAACATTTCCCCCAACGATTCGGTATTGATGCTGCGGGCCGGGCCTGACGGCCAACGCACGCTGGCCCGTGCCCGCTGGGGCCTGACGCCACCCTGGTTGACCGATCTGTCCCGCACCCCGGCCCACGCCCGTGCCGAAACCGTTGCCGAACAACCGATGTTCCGCGAAGCCCTGCGCCTGCGCCGCTGCCTGTTGCCGGCCAATGGTTTCTACGAATGGCGCGGGACGACGCGCAAGCGCCCGTACTGGCTGACACCGGGGGAGGGCTCGTCATTGTTCTTTGCTGCGATCTGGGAGGCGTATCCGGTGCAGGAGCAGGTATGGCTGAGTACGGCGGTGATCACGCAACCGGCGGCGAGCCAGCGGCGGCCGTTGATTCTTGATGAGGCGGGGCAGGCCGCGTGGCTGGATCCCGAGACGCCATTGCATGCTTTGCAAGCCTTGCTGGCCAGTGAACCTGCCGCGTTGCGCGAACGGGTGCTGGCCAACATGGTGAATGATCCGAAGCTCAATGGGCCGGAGTGTCTGACGCCGGGCTAATCCTGCGCCAGTTCAGGCTCGCTCCCACAGGGATTTACGGCGTTCACGAAACCTGTGGGAGCGGGCTTGCCCGCGATGGGGCCTTTGAATCAGTCCCGGAACTGATTGATCAACCGCCGCTGTTGCTCGGCCAACTTGGTCAAATCGGCATTCGCCGTGCTCGATTCATCCGCACCGCCCGTGCCGGATGTCGTAATTGAATCAATGCACGGTGTGTGGGGCTGCGGCTCGCCCCGGAGTGTGAATTTTTTTCCTGCACCGACGAGAGCTTTGTCTGAATTGTGCGTCTTACGTCCATTGTATATGGCGTCGATACATTTCCACGCCTAGGATACGCGGCATGTTTTCTGGGAGTTTTTTGATGAACAAGATTTTGGTTGTCAGTGCACTGGGCGCAGCGTTGCTGCTCACCGGTTGCCAGTCGGTCAACACCACCAGTGGCGGCGCCGTAGGCGTTGAGCGCAAGCAGTACATGTTCAGCATGTTGTCCTCGCAAGAGGTCGACCAGATGTACGCCCAGTCCTATCAGAAGACAGTGGGCGAAGCGTCAGGCAAAGGTGTGCTGGACAAGACCAGCAATGAAGCCAGGCGGGTTCAGGTGATTGCCGACCGGCTGATTGCCCAGGCGCCGATATTTCGTCCGGACGCGGCCCAGTGGAAGTGGGAAGTCAACCTGATCAAGAGCGATGAACTCAACGCCAACTGCGGCCCTGGCGGCAAGATCATCTTTTACACCGGGCTGATCGACACCCTGAAACTGACCGACGATGAAATCGCCGCGATCATGGGCCATGAAATCGCCCACGCCCTGCGCGAGCATGGTCGTGAGGCGATGTCCAAGGCATATGGCATCGAAATGGCCAAGCAGGGCGCCGGTGCCTTGTTGGGATTGGGCCAGGACACCATGGCCCTGGCCGATACCGTGGCCAACTACGGCATGACCTTGCCCAACAGTCGCGCCAATGAAAACGAAGCGGACCTGATCGGCCTGGAACTGGCGGCCCGTGCTGGCTACAACCCGAATGCCGCGATCACCCTGTGGAACAAGATGAGCAAGGTCTCGGAAGGTGCGCCACCGGAGTTCATGAGCACTCACCCGGCGTCGTCGAGCCGTATTGCGGCGTTGCAGGCGGCGATTCCGAAAGTCATGCCGCTTTACGAGCAAGCCAAGAAGTCCTGATCTGCATTCAATGACACTTGTGGCGAGGGAGCTTGCTCCCTCGCCACAATGACTGCCTTACCCCGTCAAACCCACCCGCTGCTCTGCATCGCCTTGTACACCGCGACAATCGCCAGGATGAAGAACGCCGACGCCGCCAGTCGACGGATCAGGGTCAATGGCAATTTGTCCGCGGCAAAGTTACCGGCCAATACCACGGGCACGTTGGCAATCAACATGCCGAGGGTGGTGCCGATGATCACCAGCCACAGCTCCGGATATTGCGCAGCCAGCATCACGGTCGCGATTTGCGTTTTGTCGCCGATTTCCGCCAGGAAGAACGCGATCAGCGTAGTCAGGAACGGCCCGAACTTGCGGGCGGTGCTGGCTTCGTCGTCATCCATCTTGTCCGGCACCAGGGTCCACAGTGCGGTCGCGGCGAAGCTCGCGGCGAGGATCCAGTGCAGCATCGTATCCGAGAAGAAACTCCCGACCCAGGCGCCGACTGCACCGGCGGCCGCGTGGTTGGCCAGGGTCGCGGCAACGATGCCGGCGATGATCGGCCAGGGCTTGCGGAAGCGGGCAGCGAGAATGAGTGCGAGCAGTTGCGTCTTGTCGCCGATTTCGGCCAAGGCAACGATTGCGGTAGGTACGAGTAGTGAATCCAGCATCAGGGGTTTTCCTAAGGGGCGGGTCGACACGGCTATGACACGTACAGCCTTCCCGCCCCGGGTAAGGTGTGCGTGTCATAGGTCTTGTCAAACCCTGCGATCCATCTGATGTGGATGCTTGGGTCGCATGCGCCATGGTCTTTTGACCAAGTATGTTGACGCATGCCGGACGAGCGTGGCGCTCGTGGGAGACTACTCCCCTAGGACGGAGCGGATTCTGCCTAGGCAAAATCCATTCGGCAAGCCCTCTTTTTCAAAAGAAGATCTAACCGCGTTTGGCCCGGTAGATTCTGAAACCCTGTCCTTCGGCCTTGATCGCACACACGCCCAAATGCTCTTCGATCAGTGGTTGGTACTTCAGGAAGCTATTCGCTACCAAGCGAAGTTCGCCACCGTTTTTCAGATGTTTGGCGGCTTTTCGCAGCAAATTCTCCGTTGCGAAATAGTCGGTGTGCACACCGACATGGAACGGCGGATTGCTCAGAATCGCACTCAAACCCATCGGCGCGGCATCGATTCCGTCACCGGTAATCACTTCGGCTTCCAGACCATTGGCAGCCAGGGTCAGACGACTGCTGGCAGCGGCAAAGGCATCCACATCCAGCAAAGTGACCTGGTTGTGCGGATAGCGACGTTTCACCGCCGCGCCCAAGACCCCTGCGCCGCAACCGAAATCGAGCAAGTGACCGCTGGGCAGTTTGTCCAGATGCTCCAGCAGCAGCGCGCTGCCGCGATCCAGGCGACCATGGCTGAACACCCCCGGCAGGCTGATGACCTTCAACGGGCCTTCGGCCAGCGGTAGTTCGTAGGTTTGCGCCAGGCTTTCCAGCGGTTTGGCTTCAGGCGCGTTGGCCACGGTGACCAGCCAGAGCTGGCAGTGGCGCGCGCTGTCGAGTTTGCGCGGCTTGCCGAACGGGTTGAGTTGTTTGGCGGCACCTTCGATGCCGCTTTTTTTCTCGCCGACCAGGTACAACTCGCGGCCTGCCAGCCGCGAGGCGAGGGCATTGAGGATGTAGTCGGTCAGGTCCTTGGCTTTGGGCAGAAACACCACCGCGGTATCGAACCCGCGCTCCGGCGCATTCACACCAAAATGGCTACGCCCGGCAAAGCGGGCGTCCAGCGCGGCCTGGTCGCCAGCATGCCAGCACCAACCGTGGGCGTTGGGCAGACGGCCCAGCAAGTCGTCGGCGGGCAAACCGGCCAACAACACCGAACCCTGGAATAACTCGGCCTGGCGAAGCAGTACTTCACTGCGCGGATCCATAACTGCTCCCGTGAAAAAAAGTGCCGCAGTTTATCAACTGACGGCTCGCAGCGCCTTACCGCTGAAGTATCCCAGTGCGTTTTCGGTCACTTGGCCAACGATTCGCTGGCGCGCTTCGCGGCTACCCCAGGCGTTGTGCGGGGTGACGATCAGGCGCGGAATGTCGTTGGCCAGCAGCGGATTGCCGTTGATGGGAGGCTCGACGCTCAGCACGTCCGTAGCGGCGCCGCCCAGATGACCGTTGCGCAGGGCGTCGGCCAGTGCCTGTTCGTCGATCAAGCCACCGCGTGCGGTATTGACTACAAATGCACCGGGTTTCATCGAGGCCAGTTCACGAGCGCCGATGAAGTGGCGAGTGTGCTCGTTGAGCGGGCAGTGCAGGGTCAGGGCATCGACCTGTGGCAACAGTTCATCCAGCGGCAAGCGGTCCGGCCGGGTAGGGCGTCCGGGAACTTGCCCCAGCAGAACGCGCATGCCGAAGGCTTCAGCCAGCCGTGCGACCGCGCCACCCAGTTCCCCGTGACCCAGCAGGCCAAGGGTTTTGCCTTCGAGTTCGACAATCGGGTAGTCCAGCAGACAGAACTGTTTGGCCTGCTGCCAGCGGCCAGCGCCGACGGCTTTTTGATAATCGGCCAGGCGCGTGGCCAGATTGAGCAGCAGCATGATCGTGTGCTGCGCCACCGACGGCGTGCCGTAGCCCTGGCAGTTGCATACGGTAATCCCGTGGGCGCGGGCGGCGGCGAGGTCGACATTATTGGTGCCGGTGGCGGTGATCAGGATCAGCTTGAGATCAGGGCTGGCGGCCATGGCGGCGGCGTCGATGACAATTTTGTTGCTGATGGCGACGGTGGCGCCCTTGAGGTGTTCGACGACTTGATCGGGCAAGGTCTGGGCGAACAGCTGCAATTCGCTGAAACAACTGCGCAGCGGGTTGAGGTCAAGGTCGCCAAGGTCCAGGGACGGGTGGTCGAGGAAAACGGCGCGGCGAGTGTTCGTCATCAACTGTACCTTTTGTGCAATGAACTGAAGGCGTAATCTGCCGAGCCTACCAGATGAAATAAATAGTTACGCTTGGCCTAAAGGAGCCCCCATGTACTGGACAGAGTTCTTGACCGTTGCCCTGATTCACCTGCTGGCCGTGGCCAGTCCCGGCCCGGACTTTGCCGTGGTGGTGCGTGAGAGTGTTACCCACGGTCGCCGCGCGGGCACCTGGACCGCGCTGGGTGTGGGGACGGCAATTTTCGTGCACGTGGGTTATTCGCTGTTGGGTATCGGCCTGATCGTGTCCCAGTCGATCGTGCTGTTCAATGCCTTGAAATGGGCCGCTGCCGCTTATTTGCTGTACATCGGTTACAAGGCACTGCGCGCGCAACCGGCCAAGCCTGTGGCGGACGATCTGCACAAGGAAGCCGGCGAGCGCACGGCCCGTGGTGCCTTCACCTCAGGTTTCGTCACCAACGGTCTCAATCCGAAAGCCACGCTGTTCTTCCTCTCGCTGTTCACCGTGGTGATCAACCCGCACACACCACTGGCCGTGCAGGCCGGTTACGGGGTTTACCTGGCGGTGGCGACAGCGGGCTGGTTCTGCCTGGTGGCGATGTTGTTCAGCCAGCAGCGCGTACGGGCCGGTTTCGCCCGCATGGGCCACTGGTTCGACCGGACCATGGGCGCGGTGCTGATTGCGATTGGCGTGAAGCTGGCTTTTACCGAGATGCATTGATTCGTAGGAGCTGCCGCAATCACCAAACCTCTGTGAGAGCTGGCGCAACGCCAGTATTCATGCGGTTCTGCAAATCATTCCTTTGGCTGATTTGGCTGGCGTTCAAGGGCACTACAGTGCGTACTTTCAGTCACGACCGTGCAGTCAGATTAAAGGGATTATTATGTTGCAGACTCGCGTTATCCCCCCGGCCGAAGGCGCTTACCAGTACCCGCTGTTGATCAAACGGCTGCTGATGTCTGGTGCCCGTTATGAGAAAACCCGCGAGATCATCTACCGCGACAAGTTGCGCTACAGCTACCCGACCCTGATCGAACGGGTGGCCCGTCTGGCCAACGTGCTGACAGCGGCCGGGGTCAAGCCCGGGGATGCCGTAGGTGTGATGGACTGGGACAGCCATCGTTACCTGGAATGCATGTTCGCCATCCCGATGATCGGTGCGGTGATCCATACCATCAACGTGCGCCTGTCGCCGGAACAGATCCTCTACACCATGAACCACGCCGAGGACCGCTTCGTGCTGGTCAACAGCGAGTTCGTGGGGCTCTACAAGGCTATCGAAGGGAATCTGACCACGGTCGACAAAACCCTGTTGCTGACTGACCTGCCGGAAAAAACCGCGGACCTGCCAAATCTCGTAGGCGAATACGAACAACTGCTGGCCGCGGCGAGCCCGCAGTACGACTTCGAGGATTTCGACGAAAACTCGGTCGCGACCACGTTCTATACCACCGGTACCACCGGTAACCCCAAGGGCGTGTACTTCACCCATCGGCAACTGGTGCTGCACACCATGGGCGTGTCGACCATCATGGGCGCGATCGATAGCGTGCGTCTGCTGGGTACCAACGACGTGTACATGCCGATCACCCCGATGTTCCACGTCCACGCCTGGGGCTTGCCGTATGTGGCGACCATGCTCGGGCTCAAGCAGGTGTACCCCGGCCGCTATGACCCGGAATACCTGGTGGAGTTGTGGCGCAAGGAGAAGGTCACGTTCTCCCATTGCGTGCCGACCATCTTGCAGATGGTCCTCAATGCCAAGGCTGCGCAGAACGTCGACTTTGGCGGCTGGAAAATCGTTATCGGCGGCAGTGCCCTGAACCGCACGCTGTACGAGGCGGCGAAGGTCAAAGGCATTCAGTTGACCGCGGCGTACGGCATGTCGGAAACCGGGCCGCTGGTGTCGTGCGCGCACTTGAACGATGAGCTGATGGCCGGCACCGAAGACGAACGCACCACCTACCGGATCAAGGCTGGCGTGCCGGGGCCGCTGGTGGAGGCGGCGATCGTCGACACCGAGGGTAACTTCCTGCCCGCCGACGGCGAGACCCAGGGTGAGTTGGTGCTACGCGCACCATGGCTGACCGAGGGTTATTTCAACGAGCCGCAGAAGGGCGCCGAGCTCTGGGCCGGCGGCTGGCTGCACACCGGCGACGTGGCGACCCTGGACAGCATGGGCGTGATCGACATTCGTGACCGCATCAAGGACGTGATCAAGACCGGTGGCGAGTGGATCTCCTCCCTTGACCTGGAAGACCTGATCAGCCGTCATGCGGCGGTACGTGAAGTAGCAGTGGTGGGGATCCCCGATCCGCAGTGGGGCGAGCGGCCGTTTGCCCTGCTGGTGCTCCGTGAGGGTCACGCAATCGGGGCCCGGGAACTCAAGGAACACCTCAAGCCGTTTGTGGAACTGGGGCACTTGAGCAAGTGGGCGATTCCGAGCCAGATCGCCCTTGTTACTGAAATTCCCAAGACCAGTGTCGGCAAACTCGACAAGAAGCGCATTCGTGTCGACATCACTGAATGGCAAGCTACCAACAGTACCTTCCTCTCGACGCTTTAAGCGCCTCCCGGTGTGCCCGAAAGGGCACGCCAGCCCCACCAAGCAAGCGCTTGGCTTGTCAAATCGAAATTTTCAGCCATCCTTGCCGTGCCGACGGGTGTCGGACTGGCGAAAGGACTGTTCCAGAGTGGCTGGCAGCTGCAAATCACACTTTAGAGGGATCAAGCACAACTACCTGCTGGCTATAGTCCGCTCAAGGATTTTTAAGAACGGAGCAACCGCACGAACCGGGGCGATGCAACTTTGGAATGACTTTGGGATGCCATGGCTCCCGGTTATCCACAGCGTTTTTAGAAGTGCTCATGCCATAAAAATAAAATGCACATGGAGTAGCGTCGATGACATCAGTAAACCAGTTCTGGCGCCGGGCGAAGCTGCCCCTGGCTGTCAGTCTTGCCTCTACGCTCGCCGGGCCAGCATTCGGCGTCAGTTTCAACGTAGGTGAAATCGAAGGTCAGTTCGACTCATCCCTGTCGATTGGTGCCAGCTGGTCTACCGAACAGCCGAACAAGAACCTCATCGGTGTCAACAACGGCGGCAAGGGTTTGTCCCAGACCTCTGATGACGGTCACCTGAACTTCAAGAGCGGGGAAACCTTCTCGAAGATCTTCAAGGGCATCCATGACCTTGAACTGAAATACGGCGATACCGGTGTTTTCGTCCGTGGCAAATACTGGTACGACTTTGAACTGAAAGACGAAAGCCGTCCGTTTAAGGACATCAGTGACGACGGCCGCAAGGAAGGCGCCAAGTCCGCTGGCACTCAACTCCTCGACGCCTTCGTCTACCACAACTACTCCATTGCCGATCAGCCAGGTTCCGTGCGTCTGGGCAAGCAGGTCGTGAGCTGGGGTGAAAGTACCTTCATCGGTGGTGGCATCAACTCGATCAACCCGATCGACGTGTCCGCGTTCCGCCGTCCGGGTGCCGAGATCAAGGAAGGCCTGATCCCGGTCAACATGTTCTATGTGTCCCAGAGCCTGACCGAAAACCTCTCGGCCGAAGCGTTCTATCAAATTGAATGGGACCAGACCGTCGTCGACAACTGCGGCACGTTCTTCTCCCAGCCGGACATCGTTGCCGACGGCTGCGACAACAACCTGCGCGTGCTGAACAAACGCTCGCAAATTCCGGCCATTGCCTTGGGGCCTCTGGCCGCCAACGGCGTTGACGTCAACGAAGAGGGTGTTCTGGTGCGCCGTGGCCCCGATCGCGATGCCCGCGACAGCGGTCAGTGGGGTGCGTCCTTCAAGTATATGTTCGATCCGCTGGACACCGAGTTCGGCGCCTACTTCATGAATTACCACAGCCGTGCGCCGATCTTCAGCGCCACCGGTGCGCCGCAGTCGGTCTACAACACTGCAGCGGGACTTCCAGGCCCGTTCGCGGCACTCGGGCCACTGCTGGTGGCAGGTAATTCGCAGTACTTCATCGAATACCCCGAGGACATTCGCCTGTATGGCTTGAGCTTCTCCACCACCCTGCCTACCGGTACGGCGTGGAGCGGTGAGATCAGCTACCGTCCGAACGCTCCAGTGCAGCTCAACTCCACCGACATCCTGTTCTCTGGTGTCCGTCCTTTGGGCAATAACAACCCGAACAATCCGTTGACCAATGCATCGCTGCTTACCGGCGTTCCAGGTCAAGACCTGCATGGGTATCGTCGCAAGGAAATCACCCAGTTCCAGACCACCCTGACGCACTTCTTCGACCAGGTCATGGGCGCCAGCCGTCTGACCCTGGTGGGTGAAGTGGGCGTGACCCATGTTGGCGGCCTGGAAAGCACTTCCGACGTTCGTTATGGCCGCGATCCGGTCTACGGCCCGGGTGAGTTGCCAGCCTCTGGCGCGCTCGATACCTGCGTGGCGCTCAACACCAGCACCATCAACGGTGCCGGCCCGGGTACGCCGACCAACAACCGCAGCCGCAACTGCACCGACGAAGGCTTCACCACCCCGACTTCGTGGGGCTACCGCGGTCGCGCCATCTGGGAATACAACGACGTGTTTGCCGGTGTGAACCTCAAGCCGAATGTTGCCTGGTCCCATGACGTGAGCGGTTACTCCCCAGGCCCTGGCGGCAACTTCGAGGAAGGCCGCAAGGCGGTGAGCCTGGGTGTCGACGCCGAGTACCAGAACACCTACACCGCGAGCCTGGCTTACACCAACTTCTTCGACGGCAAGTACACCACCGTGGATGACCGCGACTTCGTTGCGCTCAGCCTCGGCGTGAACTTCTAAGCACAGTATTTTCAGGACGAACGCATAAATGAAAATAACAAAGAGTCTGTTCCACGCCGGTGTTCTGGGTCTTTCGCTGCTGGCGACCAGCGTCATGGCGGCGGTTCCCCAGGCCGAAGCCGACAAGCTAGGCAAGAGCCTGACCCCGATGGGCGCCGAAATGGCGGGTAACGCCGACGGTTCGATTCCGGCCTGGAAACCGATGCCGAAGAATGCCGGCACGGTCGACAGCAAAGGTTTCCTGTCCGATCCGTACGCGGGTGAAAAACCCCTGTTCACCATCACGGCGCAGAACGTCGACCAGTACAAGGCCAAGCTTGCCCCTGGCCAGTACGCGATGTTCAAGCGCTACCCGGAAACCTTCAAGATGCCGGTGTATCCGTCCCACCGCGGTGCCACCGTGCCGGATGACGTGTTCGCCGCCATCAAGCGCAACGCCACCAACACCAACCTGGTGTCCGGCGGTAACGGTCTGGAGAACTTCGAAACGGCGGTGCCGTTCCCGATTCCGAAAAGCGGCGTGGAAGTCATCTGGAACCACATCACCCGCTATCGCGGGGGCAGCGTGACCCGTCTGGTGACCCAGGCGACACCGCAACCGAATGGCTCATATAGCATGGTGTACTTCCAGGACCAGTTCGTGTTCCGCGACAAGATGAAGGATTACGACCCGAAAAACCCGGGCAACATCCTGTTCTACTTCAAGCAGAAAGTAACCGCGCCGGCGCGTCTGGCCGGTGGCGTACTGCTGGTGCACGAAACCCTCGACCAGGTGAAGGAACCGCGTTCGGCGTGGGTCTACAACGCCGGTCAGCGTCGTGTGCGCCGTGCACCGCAAGTGTCCTATGACGGCCCGGGTACCGCGGCCGACGGCCTGCGTACTTCCGACAACCTGGACATGTACAACGGTGCACCGGATCGTTATGACTGGAAGCTCGAAGGCAAGAAAGAGATGTACATCGCCTCCGACAGCTACAAACTCGACTCACCAATGCTCAAGTACGACGACATCATCAAGGCCGGTCATATCAACCAGGACCTGGCGCGTTACGAACTGCGTCGTGTGTGGCATGTGGTTGCAACCCTGAAGGAAGGTCAGCGTCACATCTACGCCAAGCGTGACTTCTACATTGACGAAGACACCTGGCAAGCAGCGGTCATCGATCATTACGACGGTCGCGATCAACTGTGGCGCGTCGCCGAGGCCCATGCCGAGAACTACTACGACAAGCAAGTGCCGTGGTATGCCCTCGAAGCTCTGTATGACCTGCAATCGGGTCGTTACCTGGCGCTGGGCATGAAGAACGAAGAGAAGTCGGCCTATGACTTCGGCTTCCAGGCCACCACCAGCGACTTCACCCCGGCCGCCTTGCGTCAGGATGGTGTTCGCTAAGGTGAACTGAGTAGAGGCCGCACCCTCTGAAAACGCCCCGACTGGTTCGGGGCGTTTTTTTTGTTTGTAGACTTTTTGTAGCCATTTGTAGCAATTACCTTCATTCCCTATCCGTTTACGGCTAGGCTGCGGACATCTGCAACGCCGCCACCCGCAATTCAAACAAGAGCCGGCTATGACTGATTTGTCTACATCCCCAGGTTCTGCAAACGTTGCTGTCGCGACACTCGACGGGCGCTTCTTTCGCCCGCCGTTGCCCGACGGCCATGTGCTGCGTCCACGTTTGTGCGAGCGTCTGAGTGCCGGGCTCGGTGGCAGGTTGCTGCTGGTCAGCGCACCGGCAGGGTTCGGCAAGAGTTCGTTGGCGGTGGAGTTTTGTCAGGGGTTGCCGGCGCACTGGCAAAGTCTCTGGCTAGGGTTGAGCCCGCGAGACAGTGACCCGGGACGTTTTCTCGAGCGCCTGCTGGAAGGCCTCCAGGACTATTTTCCGCACCTGGGCAGGCAATCCCTCGGGTTGTTGAAAATGCGCCAGCGCCATCAGCCGTTCGCATTCGAAGAATGGCTGGACGGCCTGCTCGACGAATTGGCTGAGCACCTGTCCACTGCGACGCCATTGTTGCTGGTGCTGGATGATTACCATCTGGCCCAGGGCCCGGTGCTGGATCGTTGCCTGCAATTTTTCCTCAATCATCTCCCCGATGGCTTGCTGGTGATGGTCACCAGTCGCCAACGTCCCGATTGGCACCTGGCGCGACTGCGGCTGTCGCGGCAACTGCTTGAGTTACATGAACAGGATCTGCGCCTGACCCACGACGAGGCCTTGAGCCTGCTCGATCGGCACAGCAGTTCCTTGCGCGGTGAGGCACTGGAAAACCTGATCCAGCGCAGCGAAGGCTGGGTCGCGGGGTTACGTTTCTGGCTGCTGGCCGCCTCGGAGGCGGGTACCGATGGCGCGCTTCCGCAATCGTTGCACGGCGGGGAAGGGCTGATCCGCGATTACCTGCTCGAAGAGGTCATCGATTGCCTGCCAGCCGAGGTCCAGTCGTTCCTCTATGACACGGCGCCCCAGGAACGTTTTTGCAGCGAACTGTGCGACGCCGTTCGCGACGCCCATGACAGCGGGGAGATCCTGCGCTTCCTGCTCGCCCACCAGGTGTTCCTGGTGCCGCTGGACGAGCATGGCCACTGGTATCGCTATCACCATCTGTTTTCCGATCTGTTGCGCACGCGGCCGACTTCCCAGTCGATGGTGCCGGCCGCCAGCCTGCACCTGCGTGCCTGCCGCTGGTTCAATGCCCAGGGACTGCTCGATGAGGCCGTGGAGCAGGCCTTGCGTGCCGGTCACCTGGACGTCGCGGCGAACCTGGTGCAGAACCTCTCCGAAGAGCAACTGCTGGCCGAGCAGAATGTCGGCATGTTGCTGCGCTGGAAAATGGACTTGCCTGACAGCTTGCTGATCAGCACACCGCGACTGATCGTGCTCTATAGCTGGGCGCTGGGGATGGCTTGCCAACTGGATGCCGCCGAGGAACTGGCCAGCCATTTGAGCCGCTTCCTGCCCGCTCCGTCGGCCACCGCCCAGAAGTCCATGCTGGCTCAATGGTTGGCGTTGAGCGGCATCATTGCCCGTGGGCGCGGCAACCGCGAACTGACGCTGCGGTACTGCCGCGAAGCATTGGAAAGTCTTCCGTCCAAGCGTTACGGCCAGCGCCTGATGTGCCTCTCCACCCTGTCCAACCTGGCCATTGCCGACGGTGATTTGTGGCGGGCGCGGGGACTGAACCGCGAATCGCTGGAGCTGGCGCAACGGGTCGGCAACCCGTTGTTCGAAGCACTGGCGCACTACGACCGCGCGCGGGTGCTGCAAGCGCGCGGGGAAATCTGTCGGGCGCTGGAAGAGGTCCGTCAGGGAATGCAACGCCTGCAGAGCTTGTCTGCGCAACGGCTGTATGCGGTTCGCGCCCGGTTGACCTTGTACGAAGGCTTTTTGCTGGCCCTGCGCATGCAGCCGCAAGCGGCGCGGCTGCGATTGCAGGCCGGTTTGAGCGAGGCGCGCGCCTGTCGCGATATCAGCGTGCTCATCGGCCATTGCGTGATTGCCAGGCTGGAAGGCAGCAGCGGCGAATTCGCCAAAGCTTTTGCCGAACTTGCCGAAGCCGAACGGCTGATGCACATCTGGGACGTGCCGCCGATCTACTACCTGGCCATGATCACTCTGGTCAAATGTGAACTCTGGCTGGCCCAGGGGCGCACCGATCTGGCCGAAGCCTGGCTGGCACGTCTGGGGCAGACCTATAACGGCGAAAACGGGGCAGCACCACCGGAGTTCCACCCGCAATTGCCGCTGCATATCGAATTGCAGCAAGCCTTGCTGGAAGTCATCCAGGGCCAACCGATGCTGGCCGAAGGGCGTTTGAATGCGCTGCTTGAACATGGTCAGCAAAGCGGTCGGCAGATGCTCAGTGCCATGGCGCTGACCCAGAAAGTGGCGTTATTGCTGGGCAGCGGACGGGAACCGGAAGCACGCAAGGCACTGGCTCAGGCGCTGGACGCCGCAGGCGGAGGGGTGCTGCAACCCTTTGAGAGCCTGCTGGCCGAGCACCCGGACTGGCTGCGTGGACAACTTCAACATTGTTCGCCAACCCCTGTTTCCCTGAGCCTCAGTGAAAAACTGCCGGCATTGGTTGCCCGGCCCGGACTGGAATCCTGCGCGACCGCGGAGCAGCTCAGCACCCGGGAAATGGCGGTTCTGCGATTGATCGCACAGGGCTGTTCGAACCAGGAAATCAGCGATCAGCTGTTTATTTCCCTGCACACGGTCAAGACCCACGCCAGCCACATCAACAGCAAGCTCGGGGTCGAGCGGCGTACGCAGGCGGTGGCGCGAGCCAAGGAATTAGGGGTGTTGGGTTAAGGATTTTTCATGTTACCCATCGCGGTCATTGGCTCGCTGCCCAATTGTGCGAAAATCGCTTGTCCCCGTTTATCGAGCAGGCCCCGATGTCCCAGCAACCCACCCTCATACGCGAAACCTTCCCCGTCGGCCCTTTGCAGTGCAACTGCACGATCATCGGTGATCCGGTGACGAAAAAGGCCATCGTCGTCGATCCGGGTGGCAATCATGAACTGATCCTGGCGCGGCTCGACGCCTTGGGTCTGAAAGTGGTCAGCATCATTCACACTCACGCACACCTCGATCATTTCCTGGCTTCCGGTCAACTCAAGGAGAAAACCGGCGCGACCCTGCATCTGCACAAGGAGGACCAGTTTCTGTGGGACAACCTGGAAATGCAGTGCCAGATGTTCGGCGTTCCTTATACCCCGGTGCCGTCCCCGGATCGCTGGCTGGCCGATGATGAAGAACTGGCCTGCGGCTGTGGCGTGGCGCTGCACACGCCAGGTCATACACCGGGCTCCATGAGCTTCTGGTTTTCCGAGGCCAAGTTGCTGATTGCCGGTGATACGCTGTTTCGTCGCGGCGTCGGGCGTACGGATTTGTGGGGCGGCGACCAAGCGACCATTGTGCGCTCGATCAAGCAGCGGCTGTATACCCTCGACGAAGACGCCACCGTAGTGACCGGGCATGGTCCGGATACCCGTCTGGGTGACGAAATGCGCGAGAACCCCTTTGTTCGGGGCTGATTTGTAACATTCGGAATTTTTACCCGTTAACATGATCCAACGCCCGCAAAGGCGGATGCCTTGGTCCGTTGCACCACAGAATGCAAAAAAGTAGGAGCTTTACATGTTCACCACGCGTCGTTTGATTATTCTCGCTACAGCTGTGGCCGTTTTGTCCGGTTGTGCCACGCCTAACCCATACGGCGGTCAGGGCCAGGCTCAGGGCCAGACGGATAGTGGCTCCGAAGGCATGAGCAAGACCGCGAAATACGGTGGCCTCGGCGCTCTGGCCGGTGCACTGGCCGGTGCTGCGATCAACCACGATAACCGTGGCAAGGGCGCACTGATCGGTGCTGCGGTGGTCGGTGCTTCCGCCGCCGGCTACGGCTACTACGCCGATCAGCAAGAGAAAAAGCTGCGCGCCAGCATGGCCAACACCGGTGTTGAAGTGCAGCGCCAGGGCGACCAGATCAAGCTGATCATGCCGGGCAACATCACGTTCGCTACCGATTCGGCGAACATTGCCCCAGGTTTCTATCAGCCGCTGAACAACCTGGCGGGCTCGCTGAAAGAGTTCAACCAGAACCAGATCGAGATCGTCGGCTATACCGACAGCACCGGCAGCCGCCAGCACAACATGGACCTGTCCCAGCGTCGTGCCCAGAGCGTGGCAACTTACCTGACCTCGCAAGGCGTCAGCGGTGCCAACCTGAGCGCTCGCGGTGCCGGTCCGGATAGCCCGGTTGCCAGCAACGGCGACGTCAATGGCCGGGCGCAGAACCGCCGTGTAGAGGTCAACCTCAAGGCGATTCCGGGCCAGCAGTATGGTGGTCAGCAGCAAGGTCAGGTTCAGCAGTACCCATGATCGTCTGATTGAACCCCAGGCGTAAAAAAGCCCGCCCGATTCTAAACAGATCGGGCGGGCTTTTTTGTATCGTCAGTTCTGGCCCCATCGAGGGCAAGCCCGCTCCCACAAGAATCGATGTCGTACACAAAATCTGTATTCAAAGCATAACCCTGTGGGAGCAGGCTTGCCCGCGAAGGGGCCAGTGTGGGCACCGGAGATACAGGATCAGAAACAAAAAAGCCCCCGGACAATCACGTGTCCGGGGGCTTTTTGCTATGCGCGAAAGCTGATTACTTCTTCAGGCCGTAATGCTCATCGAGCATGCCCGGCGCGTTCGGGGCTTTCGGTGCGTAGTCGCGAGGTGGTTCCTGATTGCGTGGCGGCGTCAGGCGTTCCCGTGGAGCCTGTGCTGCATCGGCATGCAGGGAAGCCAGCAGGCGTTGGCGAGTCTGCTCGTCCAGGGCCAGACGGTTGGCGCCCTCGGCGAGATGGTCCTGCACTTCCTGATAGCTCTGAGTCAGTTTCTTGACCAGTGTCGCGGTGCTGTTGAAGTGGGTCACCACCTCGTTCTGATAACTGTCGAAACGTTCCTGAATATCGTCCAGCTGACGCTGCGTACGGCTGGGCGCGGCGTTCGGTGCAACGCGAGCGATCAGGAACCCAATGGCGACACCCACAACCAGGGCAAGAGTCGGTAACAACCAAACTAAGAGCGAGTGTTCCACGAGTCCTTCCTCTATAAACGGCTTTGCTTTACGTTAACGGCTCGAACCTGCGCTGTATACCGCGATTCACTCGCAATAGACAGCCACAGACAATTTGCTAGACGAGTCGACCCGATTCGAGGTCACGGAGTTCCTTCCTTGCTTATGCGTGAAACCCCCGTAGTGATTGATGGCCCGGTCGGGCAATTGGAAGCACTTTACCTGGATAACGAACAGCCGCGCGGCCTGGCGCTGATCTGCCATCCGAACCCGGTGCAGGGCGGCACCATGCTCAACAAAGTGGTTTCGACCCTGCAGCGCACTGCGCGTGATGCCGGTTTGATCACCCTGCGTTTCAACTACCGTGGTGTCGGCGCCAGCGAAGGCACCCACGACATGGGTACCGGTGAAGTCGATGATGCCCAGGCTGTCGCCGAATGGTTTCGCGCCAGACACCCGGAATTGCCGCTGACCCTGTTCGGTTTTTCCTTCGGCGGTTTTGTTGCAGCAAGTCTCGGCGGACGCCTTGAGGCCAGGGGCGAGCAGCTCAAGCACCTGTTCATGGTTGCGCCGGCGGTCATGCGCCTCGGCGATCAGGATCAGCTGCCGCAGCAGGGCGAACTGACCCTGATTCAGCCGGAAACCGACGAAGTGATCGATCCACAAGTCGTTTACCAATGGTCCGACAAGCTCGAACGTCCCCATGAGCTGCTGAAAGTGGCAGAATGCGGACACTTTTTTCATGGCAAGCTGACCGATCTCAAGGATCTGATCCTGCCGCGTCTCTCGAATTGATTGCAGTCTGACAAGCGATTACCCATGACGACTCGTACCCGTATCCTCACCGGCATCACCACCACCGGCACGCCGCACCTGGGCAACTACGCTGGCGCCATCCGCCCGGCGATTGTCGCCAGCCGTGACAGCAATGCCGATTCGTTCTACTTCCTGGCCGACTATCACGCCCTGATCAAGTGCGATGACCCGCTGCGCATCCAGCGCTCGCGTCTGGAAATCGCCGCGACCTGGCTGGCCGGTGGCCTGGATGTCGACCGCGTGACCTTCTACCGCCAGTCCGACATCCCGGAAATCCCCGAACTGACCTGGCTGCTGACTTGCGTCGCCGCCAAGGGCCTGCTCAATCGCGCTCATGCCTACAAGGCTTCGGTGGACAAGAACGTCGAGACCGGCGAAGACCCGGATGCCGGCATCACCATGGGCCTGTACAGCTACCCGGTGCTGATGGCCGCGGACATCCTGATGTTCAATGCGCACAAGGTGCCGGTCGGTCGTGACCAGATCCAGCACGTGGAAATGGCCCGCGACATCGGCCAGCGCTTCAACCACCTGTTTGGCCAGGGCAAAGAGTTCTTCACCATGCCCGAGGCGTTGATCGAAGAGAGCGTCGCCACATTGCCGGGCCTGGATGGCCGCAAGATGTCGAAGAGCTACGACAACACCATTCCGTTGTTCAGCAGTGCCAAAGAGCTGAAGGACGCGATTTCGCGGATCGTCACCGACTCCCGCGCGCCGGGCGAAGCCAAGGATCCGGACAATTCGCACCTGTTCACCCTGTTCCAGGCGTTCGCCACCCCGGCGCAGGCCGACGAGTTCCGCAGCGAACTGTTGCAGGGCCTGGGTTGGGGCGAGGCGAAGAATCGTCTGTTCCAGTTGCTGGACAGCGAACTGGGCGAATCCCGCGAGCGTTATAACCAGTTGATCGAGCGCCCGGCAGATCTGGAAGACATCCTGCAACACGGCGCGAAAAAGGCCCGTTCGGTGGCGACACCGTTCCTCAACGAACTGCGTGAGGCGGTGGGCCTGCGCTCCTTCGTTGCCCAGACTCAAGTGGCTGCGACCACCAAGAAGAAAGCCGTGAAGGCTGCACGTTTTGTCAGCTTCCGTGAAGACGACGGCAGTTTCCGCTTCCGTCTGCTGGCGGCCGATGGCGAACAACTGCTGCTGTCGCGCAACTTCGCCGACGGTAAAGCCGCCGGGCAAGTGACCAAGCAGCTGCAAGCGGGCCAGGATCTGGACGTGCGCAGTGAAGACCTGGGCTTCAGCGTCTGGCTGGAAGGCGAGTGCGTTGCTGACAGCCCTGCCTTCGCCGACAGCGCCGCACGCGACGCGGCCATCGAAGCCTTGCGCATTGCCCTGACGCCGGTTCAGGAATAAACAACGGTTCGGTCCGACCAAGGGCCGATTGCCATTCCTCCGGGCCGTCGCTACAGTGTCGGCCCGTTTTTGTTGCCTTGCTAACGAATTATGACGCCCCTAGAACGATATCAAGCTGATCTGAAACGCCCGGAATTCTTCCATGACGCCGCGCAGGAAACTGCCGTACGTCATTTGCAGCGCCTGTACGATGACCTGGTCGCGGCCGAGCAAAACAAGCCAGGCCTGCTGGGCAAGTTGTTTGGCAAGAAGGATCAGACCCCGGTCAAGGGCCTGTATTTCTGGGGCGGCGTAGGTCGCGGCAAGACTTACCTGGTGGACACCTTCTTCGAAGCGCTGCCCTTCAAAGAAAAGACCCGTACGCACTTCCACCGCTTCATGAAGCGCGTGCACGAAGAGATGAAAACCCTGGGCGGCGAGAAAAACCCGCTGACCATTATTGCCAGGCGCTTCGCCACTGAAGCCCGGGTCATCTGCTTCGATGAATTTTTCGTCTCCGACATCACCGACGCCATGATCCTCGGCACCCTGATGGAAGAGCTGTTCAAGAACGGCGTGACCCTGGTCGCGACTTCGAACATCGTGCCGGACGGCCTGTACAAGGACGGCCTGCAACGCGCGCGATTCCTGCCGGCCATTGCGCTGATCAAGCAGAACACCGAGATCGTCAACGTCGACAGCGGCGTCGACTATCGTCTGCGTCACCTCGAACAAGCCGAGCTGTTCCACTATCCACTCGACGAAGCCGCCAACGAAAGCCTGCGCAAGAGCTTCCGTGCACTGACACCGGAATGCACGGCGGCGGTCGAAAATGACGTACTGATGATCGAAAACCGTGAAATTCGTGCCCTGCGCACCTGCGATGACGTGGCCTGGTTCAACTTCCGTGAACTGTGCGACGGCCCGCGCAGCCAGAACGACTACATCGAGCTGGGCAAGATCTTCCACGCCGTGCTGCTCAGCGATGTCGAGCAGATGAGCGTCACCACCGACGACATCGCCCGACGCTTCATCAACATGGTCGACGAGTTCTACGACCGTAACGTGAAGCTGATCATTTCTGCCGAAGTCGAACTCAAGGACCTGTACACCGGCGGTCGCTTGAATTTCGAATTCCAGCGAACCCTCAGCCGACTGCTGGAAATGCAATCCCACGAATTCCTGGCCCGGGCGCACAAGCCGTAGGACGATTCGGAAAATAAAAAAGGCCTGCACATGCAGGCCTTTTTTGTCAGCGAAAATCCTCCGCCCACAGGTTTGTACATTGTTTTGAAGTCAAATGTCCTCGTTGAGATACTGCGCAAGCTCGTGCTGCCGTTGGCAACCAAGCAGCAGCCAAAGCAGAATTCTGGCTTTTCGCGGACATAGAAAACCCGCCATCGATGCCCCCTTGCGGATCAAGTCCATTTCACCACCGCCAAAACCGTAAGAGGCACGTGCGGTGGAGCCGGAGCCGGTTCGGGTCGCAATGATCACGGGGATTCGTTCGGCAATATGCTCAATCATTGTCGCCCAGCGCTGCGAGATGTGGCCGGCACCGAAACCGCCGATCACCAGCCCGTCGTAATCGAGTGCGAGAATATTTTCCAGTAGCAGGGTGTCGGCCGAAAGTGAGGCCTCAAGCAGCGCAACCTTCTGTGTGGTCTGTTGCGGCAACGGTAACACCGTGCGCGGCCCCGGCGGGCGCAGGTAGCGAACACGGTCTTCCAACAGTAGGCCCGCGGGCCCCACGACCGGAGAGGAAAACGCCTGCAATGCCAGCGAATCGGTTTTGCGTACGCTGCACGCTTGATGAATCTGTCCGTTCATCACGACCTGGACACCGCGCTGCCGGCTGTTCTGCGCCAAGGCAACGCGACATGCATCCAGCAGATTGGCCGGTCCATCGGCACCTGGCTGCGCTGCGGAGCGCATGGCACCGGTCAGCACCAAGGGGGTGTCGTAGGGCCACAGGTAATCCAAAAACACCGCGGCTTCTTCGAGGGTGTCGGTGCCCTGGGTTATCACGACCCCAACAGCGCCCTGTTTGACCTGAAACTCAGCCCAGGACAATACGTTCAGCAAAAACTCGAAATCCAGGGACGCACTGGGCAGCAGGCCGAGGGTCTCGACGGTGACTCCGGCCAGTGTCGTCAGTTCCGGTATGGAAGTCAGCAGGGCTTCGCCGCTGACGGTCGGGATGACGCCTTCACCGGCATTGCTCGCTTGCATGCTTACCGTGCCGCCAAGTGCCGCGATGGACAGTTTGGGCAGGACCATGGGATACCTCGCTTGTTTGTAATGAAAAGTGGCTGTATCCGCTTTTGAGGCCGCGATACAGCCGAATGGCTGGGGCATTAATCAGCGATCAGAAAACCGATCAGCGGCACGATCAGCAGTGTGCTGATGGCCATCGACAGTACATTGGCGATGTAGGCGTGCATGTCGGCCGGTAATTTCCTGGCAATCACACAGGCCAGCGGTGGTGCGAGCAATGCCCCGAGCAGGGCACTTGAGACGATAATCTGCCAGCTGCCGCCATAGGCCAGGATCGCCGCGGGCACCACTGAAACCAGCGGGATGTAAGTGGGATACCAGCCGCGCAACATCCATTGTTGACGCCAGATCAGCACGCCGATGGCCGAGGCCAATGCCTGCGCGCCGATAATGTGCAGCAACAGGCCCGATCCGTACGCGGGGCTTGAAGGGTTCAAGCTGTACGCCAGCAATGCACCCAGTATCAGGCCAAGGCTGGCCAGCTCATTGCCGAAGAACGGTGCTTCGGAAAAGTCCGCCAGAATCCGGCGCAGGCTCCAGATGACGCCATAGTCGGGCGCCTTGGCGGTGGCGATTGAGGCGGGTGGCGTTTCTGACGAGCTGGATTTCACCAGGTTCGGCCAATAGCGGCAGAACAGAAACGCCATGACGCTGGCAACCGCCATGCCCAGTACATTGCCAATCACCGCAGGCAAGGCCAGCGGTTGGCACACGTAGTTGACGATCAGCAGGCACATCGGTGTGACGAGTGCGGCGCCCATGAGTGCGCCGTTGATCGTGACCTTCCAGCCTCCGCCAAACATCAGCACCATCGCCGCTGGCAGCGAGACAAATGCTACGAACGTGGGTTGCCAGGTTGTGGCTGTCACCGTCCAGCCCCACAGCAGATTGCTCAGCAGCAGCCCGAGCAACGAACTGGTGACCAGCCAGGGCCAAAGTCCCGTTCCATAGGAGATGGCAAACCCTTGCCAGGATTTCCCCGTTCGATTCGCCCAGTAAGCCAGATAAGCGCCCGCCAGCAGGCCGATCGAGGCGAACTCGTGCTTGTAGAAAGCCACCTCGCTGATGTCACCTAACACCCAACGCAACCAGGCACTCGGTTCGGGTAGCAGCGATACCATGTCGCCGTACCCGGGCCAATGCGCTCCCCAGAAAGTCCGGTTGCTGAAAGAAAGCCAGACGATCAGCAGTGTCGCGCCGATCATTAGCAGGACGACGGCTGTATCAATCGGTGATTTGCGTGATGGTTGGTTTTTGTCGGTTGTAACTTCCATGCGATAGGCCTCCTTATCAACGTGGGAGGCAAGGGTGTTGGGTGTAGCCGAGCATCTGATCGTAAAGATCGGCTCGACGATCGCGATGCAGATCGTTCAGGTTGTTCCAGATGGGCGCACTGCGGGAGCTGGTCAGGTCGACATCGGCAAACAGGATTTCCTGCCTGTCTGCCGAAGCCACGGCGCCAATCGGCCAGCCGTTGGTTCCGGCAATCAGCGAGCAACCCAGGTAGCGCGCGCCGCGCTCCTCGCCGATCCGGCTGGCGGCAGCGATAAACACGTTGTTGACGTGAGCGGCGGTCATCGTCAGATAAGACGCCATGCACTTACCGGCATCGTCGAACAGCGGCGGCGGTGTCCAGACCCAGTTGTTCAGGCTGCAAATGATGTCCGCGCCTTGCTGGGCGAGGATCCGCGGCACCTCCGGGAACCAGATGTCCCAGCAGATCAACAGCCCGATGCGGCCGATTGGTGTGTCGAAAACCGGGAAACCCAGGTCGCCGGGGGTGAACCAGAGCTTCTCCAGATTCCACAAATGGGCTTTGCGGTATTTGCCGATAAAACCGTCTGGTCCCACCAGAACGCCGGTGTTGAAGAGTCGCATGCCGTCGCGTTCTGCCAGGCCGGCCACGAGGTAAACGTTGTGTTCGCGGGCGAAGCCGATCCAGCACTGCACGCTTGGCCCGTCGGGAACCGCTTCTGCATGGGCGAAGGCATCCTGCCGATTGCTGAAGAAATAGCCGGTATTGGAAAGCTCGGGCAGAACGATGAGATTCGCACCGCCGTTTACCGCTTCAAGCGCCAATTCCAGGCTGCGACGCAGATTACCTGCACAGTTCTCGATGCCGACTTGTGGATCGAATTGCACGACTGCTACACGAACAGGGCTTGTTGGCTCAGTCATTCCGTCTTTCCTCTATTTATTGTTTTTCAAGCTGTTAAATGGCGTGTTTATAAGAGGGGAGTCAGGAATGGGGCGTAAGTCAGCTACTTCCGTTTAGGTCGTAGTCCTTGTCCTAAAATGGATCAGTGTGATGTTTGATGGCAGTGGGTAGCTGGCGCGAGAGGTAGAGCCATGTATTGCGTGCATGGCTCTGGAACGGGGATGTGATCAGATTTTGAGTTGGTAGTGCGGGTAGTCACTCAAGGAAAATCCGCCATTGAAGGTCGCGGCAGTTTTGTTGCAGATATGAATCACTGCATCGACAGCACCGCGAAAACATGGCTCCGTCCAACCGGCATCGACGGAAAATGACTCGCCGGACAAATACAAGCCAGATACATGAGCAAAGTCCCGGTTGTACTTCATCAGGCTGACGGCATCGTAGTAGGTGCCCGGTCGGTAAAGCTTGGCACAGCCCAGAGCATTTTTATCAGTGATCCAACGCTGAACCACCGCTTGATCAATGCCGATGTAGGGAGAGATTTTTTCCTGGACGTTGGCAGAGTTCATGAGTATGCGATCCAGCTCTTCGGCGCATTTTGATACCAGCTCCTTATCGCTGAATGAGGCGAGCTTGGTTGCGTCATCTTCCCAGGTATAACTCAGCAGGATGCAGTCATAGCTGTAGTTGTCGTTGTAGCGGTAGGTATATACATCGTGGATAAAACTGTCGGTTACGATGGCTTGCGGGATGTTTTTGTTTTTCGAGAGAAATGATTTTTTCAGCGGTGCAAACACTTTGCAGCTAGTTTCCCAGTGTGCGGTTTTGTAGGCGTTAATCGTCTCGAAAGGCAGCATCTCCCGGGTGAAATTTTCGAGCTTGATTCGAGTTTCAATCAGCCAGGAGGGTAGTGTCATGATGACCGAGTCAAAGTCATCAAATTGCTCCTGGATTTGCTCGGGTTGACTGTGTTTCCAGTTGTAATAGACGCGTATTTTTTGATTGGTCAGCTTTTCCAGTTTTGTGACGGATGAGTCGGTGAGAAGCCCATTGCTTCTTTCGAGGCAATGTTCGTAGATGGACTTTCCGGTTTCGTCGGTTTTCACAAACAGCAGGCATTCGTCCAAAGCGGCGAGGCCGATGTAGCGGGGCTTGTCGAAACTCTGCCCCATTGAGTCAAAAACGGCTTCGCTATTCAGGTAGGGCGAATCCAGTGGATCGCCGTTTGAGTCCACTCGACCATGGATCAGTTGCAATTGGCTGCTGAAACCGAAAATCGCGGTACGCAGAGGGTAGAGGCAGCAGACGTCGTAAAAAGCTCCCCAGCTACCGTCACCTATACCTATCGCGTAAAAAATTGCGGACTCTTGCGCAGACATTCCCATTCCGCCGAAATCCCCGGGTGAGCGGCCATCCCAAGCTTCCAGTGCTGGCATGCTGACCAGGTCGCGGAACGAGACACTCTCGTATTTTTCAACGATAGAAGCCCATATGGCTTCCCATTCCTGGCTCGCATAGAGCTCAGCAACGTGGCGGGTCATGCGATCGGCAAAAGCTTTCCACTTGGAATAAACCTTTTGCAATTCATCGCCGGGAGGCGGTGTGACGCCGTCTTCATTTTTCCATATCAACATTTGCGGCGCCGATCCGCCGCCCATGCTGCCCTCCCGGAGATAGATGCCTGTCGAGTTAACCCATTGGCTACCGGGGTTGGCGAAGTCTGAAAACGCCAATTCAAATTGATTGGCGTAGTAAGCCATCAGCGACCGACCTTCTGTCGGTGACTCATCTGCCCGGTTGAAGAAGGGCATGCGCATGGCGCCCATTTCAAACGGTGTATGGCTTGTTGCCGAGTTTCGGCTACCGGGAACGGTCAGATGCCTGCCGCCGATGCGTCTGGATTGTTCGATGAGAGTGATATGGGTAAAGCCGCAGCGATAGAGTTCTCTGGCGGCGGTCAGGCCTGTGACGCCGGCGCCGATGATGCAGATTTTATGTTGCGGGTCAGTTGCCCTGGCGATGCCGTTTTCCTGTTCTACCAGTGCACGATAGTCAAAGCACAAATCCGGCGGATTGGGAAAGCGAGCCGCCCATTTGTTTTTAGCCGAGCGCTTTGTTCGGGCGGCCTCCTTGGCGATGTATGAAGGGTAGTTGTAGCTTGATCCGATAGTCATGTTTGATCTTCCCTGATGGTTTTGCAGGGAAGATGTTGAAGTTTTTAAGGGGCTGCGTCTGTGGGTAGGGTTGGGTTCTCCGGCGCTCTGTATTCCGCTTTTTGCGTAGGAAAATGCACAGCGAAAGAACTGCGTGGCCGGCGCAAGATTCTGTGTGGAAGCGAGCAGGCTCGCTACCACATTCGGTTGGTGTTCGGCTACGCAGCCTGCTGAAACTGCTGCCGATACTGGTTCGGCGACAGTTCGGTGTGCTGACGGAACAGTCGGGCGAAGAAGCTCGCATCGTCATAGCCAACTTCATAGCTGATGGTCTTGATGCTCTTGCGGCTGCCGGACAGCAAGCCCTTGGCGGTTTCGATGCGCAGGCGTTGCAGGTAATGCAGTGGTTTGTCACCGGTGGCGGTCTGGAAGCGGCGCATGAAGTTGCGGATGCTCATGCCGTGTTCGCGGGCGACGTCTTCGAAGCGGAACTTGTCGGCGAAGTGATCTTCGAGCCAGTGCTGGATCTGCAGGATGATCACGTCCTGGTGCAGCTTCTGGCCACCAAAACCGATACGTCCTGGCGAGTAGCTGCGCTGCACCTCATACAGAATGTCCCGCGCTACGGCCTGGGACACATTGGCACCGCAGAAGCGCTCGATCAGGTAAATGTACAAATCGCACGCCGAGGTAGTGCCGCCGGCACAGTACAGGTTGTCGGCGTCGGTCAGGTGCTTGTCCTGATTGAGTTGAACCTGGGGGAAGCGTTCGGCGAAGGCATTGAAGAAGCGCCAGTAGGTGGTCGCTTCCTTGCCATTGAGCAGCCCGGCTTCGGCCAGCCAGAAAACACCGGTGGCCTCGCCGCACAGTACGGCGCCGCGCGCATGTTGCTGGCGCAACCAGGGCAGGACTTGCGGGTAACGCTTGCAGAGGCTGTCGAAATCGTCCCAGAACGCGGGAAGAACGATGATGTCGGCGTTTTCCAGCCCGCCATCCACCGGAATCATCACATCGCTGAAGGTGTTGACCGGCTTGCCGTCGGGGCTGACCAGGCGGGTTTCGAACGCCGGTGTCAGGCCCTGGCCCAGCTGTTTGCCGTAGCGCAGGCTGGCGAGGTGGAAGAAATCCTTGGCTTGCATGAGGGTGGAGGCGAAAACCCGGTCGATGGCCAGGATGCTGACGCGCCGCAGGGGCGTGGAGGCTTGGTTAGACATAATTCAACTTTATTTTTATAGGGGGAAGTGGTCACCAGACGGCTGGATCGTCTTATTTTTTGTCGGATGTGTCCAGTGTCCTGTATCGGAAGCGAGGCTTAGGCTCTGAAGGTCAATTCCTTCTAATAACAAAGAAAAGGTGCCGCATGATCCCCAGAACCCTGTTCAGTTCCGAGCACGAGCTTTTCCGCGACAGCGTGCGGACGTTCCTCGAAAAAGAGGCGGTGCCGTTCCATGGGCAATGGGAAAAACAGGGCTATATCGACCGCAAGCTGTGGAACAAGGCAGGGGAGGCGGGGATGCTTTGCTCGCACTTGCCGGAAGAGTACGGCGGCCTGGGGGCGGACTTTCTCTACAGTGCGGTGGTGATCGAAGAAGTGGGGCGACTGGGCCTGACTGGCATCGGTTTTTCCCTGCACTCGGACATCGTGGCGCCCTACATCCTGCATTACGGCAGTGAGGCGCTGAAGTATAAATACCTGCCGAAACTGGTGTCCGGCGAGATGGTTACCGCGATCGCCATGACCGAACCGGGCGCTGGTTCCGATCTGCAGGGGGTGAAAACCACGGCCGTGCTCGATGGCGATGAGTACGTGATCAACGGCTCCAAGACCTTCATCACCAACGGCTACCTGGCCGATCTGGTGATCGTCGTCGCCAAGACCGATCCGAAGGCCGGCGCGAAGGGCACCAGTCTGTTTCTGGTGGAGGCCAATACGCCGGGCTTCGACAAGGGCAAGCGTCTGGAAAAGGTCGGGATGAAAGCCCAGGACACCTCGGAGCTGTTCTTCCAGGACGTGCGTGTGCCCAAGGAAAACCTGCTGGGCCAGGCCGGGATGGGCTTTGCCTACCTGATGCAGGAATTGCCCCAGGAACGCCTCACCGTGGCCATTGGCGGGCTGGCTTCAGCTGAAGCGGCGCTGCAATGGACGCTGGACTACACCCGCGAGCGCAAGGCGTTCGGCAAGTCGATCGCGGATTTCCAGAATACCCGGTTCAAGCTGGCGGAGATGGCCACGGAAATCCAGATCGGCCGCGTCTTCGTCGACCGTTGCCTGGAACTGCACCTGCAAGGCAAGCTCGACGTGCCGACAGCGGCGATGGCCAAGTACTGGGGCACCGACCTGCAATGCAAGGTGCTCGACGAGTGTGTGCAGTTGCACGGTGGTTACGGGTTCATGTGGGAGTACCCGATTGCCCGGGCGTGGGCGGATGCGCGGGTACAGCGGATCTATGCTGGCACCAATGAAATCATGAAGGAGATTATTGCGCGGTCGCTTTGATTGGAGCTGACCGGGCGGACGCCATCGCGGGCAAGCCCGCTCCCACAGGTACAGTGTATTCCTTGTGGGAGCGGGCTTGCCCGCGATGGGGCCTATGAATCAATCAAGGCGCCGGATTCGGGTGATCCTTGTGAATTTCCTCGATCCCTTCCAGTACCTCTTCCGACAATTTCAGATCAAAACTGGCGATGTTGCTCTCCAGTTGCTCCATCGTCGTCGCGCCAATGATGTTGCTGGTCACGAACGGCTGATGCGTCACAAACGCAAGGGCCATTTGCGCCGGGTCCAGGCCGTGTTCGCGAGCCAGAGCCACATAACGGCTGCAGGCTGCTTCCGACTGCGGGTTGAAATAGCGGCTGAAGCGGCTGTAGAGGCTCAGGCGACCTTTTGGCGGGCGGGCGCCACCTTCGTATTTGCCTGACAGGAAACCGAACGCCAGCGGCGAGTAGGCGAGCAGGCCGCATTGCTCGCGGATGGCGATTTCCGCCAGGCCGACTTCGAAGCTGCGATTGAGCAGGTTGTACGGGTTCTGGATCGATACGGCGCGCGGCCAGCCTCGGGCTTCGGCCAGGGCCAGGAAGCGCATGGTGCCCCATGGTGTCTCGTTGGACAGGCCGATGTGGCGGATCTTGCCGGCGCGGACCTGCTCGTCCAGCGCTTCGAGGGTGTCTTCCAGCGGGGTCAGGTTGGCTTCGATCTTGTGCTTGTAGCCCAGCTGTCCGAAAAAGTTGGTGCTGCGCTCCGGCCAGTGCAGCTGGTACAGGTCGATGTAATCGGTCTGCAGGCGCTGGAGGCTGGCGTCCACGGCCTCGGTGATGTGCTGGCGGTTGTGGCGCAGGTTTTTATCGCGGATGTAGTCGATGGTGTTGCCGGGGCCGGCGATCTTGCTTGCGAGGATCCAGTCGGCGCGGTCGCCGCGGCTTTTGAAGTAATTGCCGATGTAGCGTTCGGTGGTGGCGTAGGTTTCGGCCTTGGGTGGCACCGGGTACATCTCGGCGGTGTCGATGAAGTTGATCCCGGCACTCTTGGCCCGCTCAATCTGGGCGAAGGCGTCTGCCTCGCTGTTTTGCTCGCCCCAGGTCATGGTTCCGAGGCAGAGGGCACTCACGTTCAGATTGGTTCGGCCTAGCTGGCGATAGTCCATCGGGTGCTCCTTGGGCAAAACAATCATAAAAGCAGGTTGAATTATTTTTCGCAATCTGCATAATTGCGCACCTCTTTCTGCAGTGGAAGTGATGCGCCGCCGCCGAAGAATCTTGCCGTTGAACGGACGCGCCGACCCGAGCCCCCGAAAGCGTCTGTATCCGGCTGCCTTTGACTTGTCAAAGTACGCACTATTCAGTAAGATCCGCCGTCTAATTTACAGGGCGGCCCCTGAGGCTATAAAGAATGAAAACTTTTACTGCTAAACCGGAAACAGTAAAGCGCGACTGGTTTGTCGTCGACGCTGCTGGTCAGACCCTGGGTCGTCTGGCCACCGAAATCGCGAGCCGTCTGCGTGGCAAGCACAAGCCTGAGTACACTCCTCACGTTGACACCGGCGACTACATCGTCGTAATCAACGCTGAGCAGATCCGTGTTACCGGTGCTAAAACCACTGACAAAATGTACTACTCCCACTCCGGTTTCCCGGGCGGCATCAAGTCGATCAACTTTGAAAAGCTGATCGCCAAGGCCCCTGAGCGCGTGATCGAGACCGCGGTCAAAGGCATGCTGCCTAAGAACCCGCTGGGTCGCGACATGTACCGTAAGCTGAAAGTCTATGCGGGCGCTGCACACCCACATACTGCTCAGCAGCCCCAAGAACTGAAGTTTTAACGGAATAGTACATTATGTCGGCGACTCAAAATTACGGCACTGGCCGTCGCAAGACCGCAACCGCACGCGTTTTCCTGCGTCCGGGTACTGGTAACATCTCCATCAACAACCGTTCGCTGGATAATTTCTTCGGCCGCGAAACTGCCCGCATGGTAGTTCGTCAGCCGCTGGAATTGACTGAGACTGTCGAGAAGTTCGACATCTACGTCACCGTGATCGGCGGTGGTGTGAGTGGTCAGGCTGGCGCAATCCGCCACGGCATCACTCGTGCTCTGATGGACTACGACGAGACTCTGCGCAGCGCCCTGCGTAAAGCCGGCTTCGTAACCCGCGATGCTCGTGAAGTTGAACGTAAGAAAGTCGGTCTGCGTAAAGCGCGTAAGCGTCCGCAGTACTCGAAGCGTTAATTCGCTTTCACGTTCAAAAAAGAACGCCCAGTTTCCTCACGGAGCTGGGCGTTTTTTTGTGTCTGCGATTTATCAAAGAATTGCGCTGTGACAACTTGCCACATCCGCAGACGCCCTATACTACAAGGCTTGGGGGTGATGGGCTCCGGTAATTACCTTGTCAGAATTGGGGCTTTTCATTACCATTCGGCAAAATTTTTATAAGTACATAGTTTTACTTAGTAGATGCCTGATTTAACAGGCCACAAAGCTGATGGGAGAGGACTGAATGAGCAATGACGGCGTGAATGCAGGCCGGCGTCGCTTCTTGGTAGCAGCCACATCCGTGGTGGGTGCTGCAGGAGCGGTGGGGGCTGCGGTCCCGTTCGTGGGGTCATGGTTTCCCAGTGCCAAGGCGAAAGCCGCAGGTGCACCGGTGAAAGTGAATGTCAGCAAAATCGAGCCAGGCCAGCAGATGATTGCTGAGTGGCGCGGCCAGCCGGTGTTCATCGTCCGCCGTACACAGGAAATCCTGGGGAATCTGAAGAAGATCGAGGGCCAGCTCGCTGACCCGACCTCCAAGAACTCGACACAACCGACTTACGTTGATCCGGAAATCCGTTCGATCAAACCTGAGGTCCTGCTGCTGATCGGTATCTGCACGCACCTGGGTTGCTCGCCGACCTTCCGTCCCGAAGTGGCACCTGCGGATCTGGGTAAAGACTGGGTGGGCGGCTATTTCTGCCCTTGCCACGGTTCCCACTACGATCTGGCTGGCCGCGTCTACAAGTCGCAGCCTGCGCCTTTGAACCTGCCAGTTCCCCCGCATTCCTATGAGACCGATGAAATTATTATCATTGGCGTCGATACGGAGAAAGCGTGATGAGCAAGTTCATGGATTGGGTTGATGCGCGCTTTCCCGCAACCAAGATGTGGGAAGACCATCTCAGCAAGTATTACGCTCCGAAAAACTTCAACTTCTTCTACTTCTTTGGTTCCCTGGCATTGCTCGTTCTGGTCAACCAGATCGTTACCGGCGTCTGGCTGACCATGAGCTATAACCCATCGGCGGAAGAGGCGTTTGCCTCCGTCGAATACATCATGCGCGACGTCGAGTACGGCTCGATCCTGCGTCTGCTGCACTCCACCGGCGCTTCGGCGTTCTTCATCGTGGTCTATCTGCACATGTTCCGTGGCCTGCTCTACGGTTCTTACCAGAAGCCGCGTGAGCTGGTGTGGGTCTTCGGTATGCTGATCTATCTGGCGCTGATGGCCGAGGCCTTCATGGGCTACCTGCTGCCGTGGGGTCAGATGTCCTACTGGGGTGCCCAGGTAATCATCTCGCTGTTCGGTGCGATCCCGGTCATCGGCAACGACCTGACCCAGTGGATTCGCGGTGACTACCTGATTTCCGGTATTACCCTGAACCGCTTCTTCGCCTTGCACGTGGTTGCCCTGCCGATTGTTATCCTTGGTCTGGTGGTGCTGCACATCCTGGCGTTGCACGAAGTCGGTTCGAACAACCCGGATGGTGTGGACATCAAGAAGCACAAGGACGAAAACGGCATACCGCTGGACGGCATTGCCTTCCATCCGTACTACACCGTGAAAGATATCGTCGGCGTGGTGGTGTTCCTGTTCATCTTCTGCTCGATCGTGTTCTTCTTCCCGGAAATGGGCGGCTACTTCCTCGAAAAGCCGAACTTTGAAGTGGCGAACGCCTTCAAGACCCCAGAGCACATCGCTCCGGTTTGGTACTTCACCCCGTTCTACGCCATCTTGCGTGCGATTCCGGACAAGCTCCTTGGTGTGATCGCCATGGGCGCGGCCATTGCTGTGCTGTTCGTCCTGCCATGGCTCGACCGTAGTCCGGTCAAGTCGATGCGCTACAAAGGCTGGCTGAGCAAGATCTGGCTCTGGGTGTTCTGCATCTCGTTCGTGATCCTGGGTGTGCTGGGTGTTCTGGCCCCGACTCCAGAGCGTACGTTGCTGTCGCAGGTATGTACCTTCCTGTACTTCGCCTACTTCATTCTGATGCCGTTCTATACCAGGCTCGAGAAGACCAAACCGGTTCCGGAAAGGGTGACTGGCTGATGAAAAAACTATTTGCTGTATTGATGCTTGCTGCGCTGCCAGTGTTCGCTTTCGCCGCTGAACACGGTGGCCCCGAGCTGGAAAAAGTCGACATCGACGTTTCCGATAAAGCAGCCATGCAGGACGGCGCGCGTACGTTCGCCAACTACTGCATGGGTTGCCACAGTGCCAAGTTCCAGCGCTATGAGCGTGTTGCCGACGACCTGGGCATTCCCCATGAGTTGATGCTGGAAAAACTGGTGTTCACCGGCGCCAAGATCGGCGACCACATGAGCACCGGCATGCAGCCGGCGGACGCCAAGGCCTGGTTTGGCGCAGCGCCGCCGGACCTGACCCTGGTTGCCCGTGTTCGCGGCACCGACTGGCTCTACGGTTACCTGAAGTCGTTCTACGAAGATCCTGCGCGCCCTTGGGGCGTGAACAACAAGGTCTTCCCGAACGTGGGTATGCCTAACGTCCTGGCCGGCCTGCAAGGTCGCCAGGTCGTCGGTTGCAAACAGGTTCAGATCGTCGAAGGCGGCAAGAAGCAATACGATCCGTTGACCGGCGCGAAGCTGACTCATGAAGCGTGCGATCAACTGACCATCGTGCCGAAAAGCGGTGCTCTGACTGAAGAGCAGTTCGATGAGAAGGTCAAGAATCTGGTAACCTTCCTGGCTTACTCGGCTAACCCGGTTAAGCTGCAACATCAGCGCATCGGTACGTACGTATTGTTGTACCTGGCGTTCTTCTTCGTCTTCGCTTACCTGCTCAAGCGCGAATACTGGAAAGACGTGCACTGATAAAGCTTCAAGCTATTGCTGTTAATCGCGCGCGCCCAAGGGCGCCTCTGAAGATGTAGCGAAACTGGTGATCCAGTCGTTACGGGAGGCGCCCTCTGGGCGCGCTCGTTTTTCCGCGTTCGATAATTTCTACAAGCGAGGAGGATCGCCATGGGCGTGACCAATCGGTTGGCCTGTTACTCCGACCCCGCCGACCACTATTCCCACCGAGTGCGCATCGTACTGGCAGAGAAGGGTGTCAGCGCCGAGATCATTTACGTGGAAGCTGGACGTCAGCCACCTAAACTGATTGAGGTGAACCCTTACGGCAGCTTGCCCACCCTGGTCGATCGTGACCTGGCGTTGTGGGAGTCGACAGTGGTGATGGAATATCTGGATGAGCGTTACCCGCACCCGCCGCTACTGCCGGTTTATCCCGTGGCGCGTGCCAACAGTCGCCTGCTGATACACCGCATCCAGCGAGACTGGTGCGGTCTGGTGGATCTGATTCTGGATTCGCGGACCAAGGAGGCGGCCCGTGCCGTGGCTCGGAAAGAGTTGCGCGAAAGCCTGACGGGCGTGTCGCCGCTGTTCGCCGACAAACCGTTTTTCCTTAGTGAGGAACAAAGTCTGGTGGATTGCTGCCTATTGCCAATACTCTGGCGATTGCCGATTCTGGGTATAGAACTGCCGCGGCCGGCCAAGCCGCTGCTTGATTATATGGAGCGCCAGTTTGCGCGTGAGGCTTTCCAGGCGAGTCTGTCTGGTGTCGAACGCGATATGCGCTAAGGCTTAAGGAGCCGTTATGAACTCCAGTCGACCTTATCTGGTCCGCGCGCTCTATGAGTGGATTGTGGACAACGATTGCACCCCGCACATGCTGGTCAATTCCGAGTACCCGTCGGTGCAGGTGCCTCAGGGGTTTGCCAGTGACGGGCAGATCGTCCTGAACGTATCGCCACAAGCCGTGCGTCACTTGCACATGGATAATGAGGCGGTCAGTTTCGAGGGGCGCTTTGGTGGCGTGCCGCACACCTTGTACGTGCCAATTGCCTCGATCCTGGGTATCTACGCCCGGGAGAATGGCCAAGGCATGGTGTTTGATCTGGAATCGCCGATGGGCGAGGACGAGGACGAGGAGGTCGAGCCGGATGACGATCTTCCACCGCCCGGCAGCGAGCCGCCGCGTCCAAGCGGTCGCCCAAGTCTGAAGGTGGTGAAGTAATAAAAAAGGCGATCCAGATGGATCGCCTTTTTTGTGCCTGCCTGTTGTGAATCAGTCGATGTACTCGAATAGCTTCACAATCTTCTGCACACCGGAAACGCCTTGCACCAGGTTGGTCGCCTGCGCCGCCTCCTGCTTGGTCAGCAGGCCCAGCATGTAGACGATGCCGTTTTCAGTGACAACCTTGATGCGCGAACCGGGGATGTTCGCGTCGGCGAGCATCTGGGTCTTGATCTTGGTGGTCAGCCAGGTGTCGTTCTGGCGTGCCAGCAGCGAGGAGGGTGGCAGGATTTGCAGTTCGTTGTGCACCTGCTTCACGCGCTGCACAGCGGCGGCGGCTTGTTCTGCCTTGGCCTTGAGGTCTGCGCGTGGCGTTTGCCCGGCGAGCAGCACGACACCGTTGAAGCTGGTGACGACGATGTGCGAATCCTTATCCAGAGCCGGGTCGGCCTTGGCGACGTTCACACCAACCTTGGTGTCGATCAGGGAGTCGTCGATCTTGCTGCCCAGTGTGCGAGTGCCGCGGTCATCTTCAATCGGTGCTTCACGGCTGGCAGTCACCACTGAGGTGCAGCCGCTGATGCCGAGGCATAGGGTCAAGGCCAGTAGGCCAAGGCGATTAGGGGTCATTCTTCACTCCCGAACAATTGGCTGTCGATCAAGTCGCAAAGGCAATGGATCGCCAGCAGGTGGACTTCTTGAATGCGAGCGGTGACGTTGGCCGGTACGCGAATCTCGACGTCTTCGGGCAACAGTAGCGACGCCATGCCGCCGCCATCACGCCCCGTCAATGCTACGACAATCATTTCGCGATCATGTGCGGCCTGGATCGCTTGAATTATGTTGGCCGAGTTGCCGCTGGTGGAGATAGCCAGCAACACATCGCCCGGTTGGCCCAATGCACGGATCTGCTTGGAGAAGATTTCGTTGTAGCTGTAGTCGTTGGCGATCGAGGTGATCGTCGAGCTGTCGGTCGTCAGGGCGATGGCCGGCAGGCTCGGACGTTCGCGCTCAAAGCGGTTGAGCAGTTCGGACGAGAAATGCTGGGCGTCGCCAGCCGAACCGCCGTTGCCACAGGAAAGCATTTTGCCTTCGTTGAGCAGGGCGTTGACCATGACCTGGCTGGCTTGCTCGATGTGCGGTGCAAGTACTTCCATCGCCTGTTGCTTGGTGTCGATACTGGCCTGAAAAAGCTGGCGAATTCGGGATTGCATGTCCATCTGTGTGACCTTAAGTAGCGCGGCTGTTCGGCACGTGAATGTGCAGCCCGCAAAGCAAAGAGCAAAAGTGTTGGGTGAGAGTGTCCGGTTCGCAATGCCGGCGATCAGCCGTCGAAGGCATTCTGTAGCCAGTTCAACTGATCGAGGTTGCTGTCGATGGCAATCACGTCGAAGCGGCAAGGGGAATTGGCCCAGCGCGACTCGCACTGAAGAAAATATTGCGCGGCGAAAATCAGTTTTTGCCGTTTGCGCCCATCGATGCTATCGAGCGCGCCACCCCATTGAGTGTTTTTTCTGTAGCGGACTTCAACGAATACTACTGTATCGCCATCTAGCATGACCAGATCAAGCTCGCCGCGTTTACACAACCAGTTCTGCGCCAGCAGGCGCAGACCCTGTTGTTGAAGATGCTCGAGCGCATGGCGCTCGGCATCCTTGCCGCTTTGCTGGCGTGACCTGTCGGGCATCAGCGAGCGGTGTCCGGCAGGCGCTGAACCTGGCCATTGGCAAACTCGGCCCATGGCAACTGACGCACGACCCGCTGGCTCTGAGACATGCCAAGGCTGCCCGACTCACCGTCGATGCGGCTGTCCGGCAGTGACTTGAGCTGGCCCAGGCGTGGCGCCAGTCGATAGGCGTCCACGCCCATGGCATACAGGCGCCCCAGGCTGCCGGCGGCTTGTGGCCACTGGGCGGTGACCTGGCGGCGCAGTGGATCATTGGCGTCCAGCAACCATGGCGTCTCGCAGAAGCGAATGCCATTCATGTCGTTGTACTGGTTGACGTCACCGCTGGCGCTGAACACGTGGGAGGTGGCGTAGACCGGAACATCGCCTGCGTACTGGAAGTTCAGGGTCGGTTTGATCTGCTGGGCCTGTTGCGGTGTTGCGGCGAGGAAAATGAACTCGATGTCCTGGCGGCGCGATGGCTGGGCAGCGACTTGCGAGCCAACGGTGCTTTGCAGGCTCTTGGCGCGGCCTTCGCTCTGACGCAGCTGGAACATGTCGGCAATCTGCTGGGCCAACTGGACCGGTTGATCGACGCGTTCGGTGGCGACGATGGTGCCGCCATTGGCTTGCCAATCCTGGCTGAACGCCTTGAGCACGCGGTCGCCCCATTCGCCTTTCGGCACCATGATGGCGGCACGATGCAGGCCGTCGGCGCGAGCGCGGCGCGACACTTCGCGGGCTTCGTCTTCAGCGGCAAGACCGAACTGGAACAACTGCGCCGGGCCTTGATCGCCCTCGCTGTAATTCAGCGCCAGCGTAGTGATCGGCAATTGCGGGCGAGCGCTCAGCTGTTTGACCAGCGGCTTCTCCAGCGGGCCGACGACCAGTTGCACTCCATCGGCCTGGGCCTTGCGGTAGAACTCGTCCATGGAGGTCAGGCGCGAGCTGTCATAGAACTCGATGGCGGGTGGTTTCTGCCCGGCCTGTTGTGCCTGGTAGTGAGCGGCCATGAAGCCGTCGCGCAGTGCTTTGCCAACCGAGGCCAGTTGGCCGTCCTGAGGCAGCAGCAGGGCGATCTTGTTCAAGGGCTGGCTGGCCAGTTCCTTGAGTTGGGTCAGTGGCTGCGGCAATTGTATGGCTGCCGGGTGCTTCGGATTCTGCGCGCGCCAGTGGTCGATGGCGGCCTGTTGCTGCTCCAGGGTGCCGGCAGATTTCACGGCCAGCGCCAGGGCCATCCAGCCGCCGAGATCGTCGGTGGTGTTTGGCTGCAACTGCTCGGTCGGCAGCGAAGCGATCAGGGTCCAGATGGCTTCGTGGTTTTTGCTTGCGGCTTCACCTTTGAGCATCGGCGCGATGAAAATTCGCTCGCGAGCGGCGGCGAGGGTCTGGCCATCGGCTTCAAGTGCGCGGGCGTGAACGGTGCCGGTGCGGACCTGTTGTTCGACGGGCAGTTCGCTCAAGCGTTGCAGGCTCGGATGGCTCAAGGCAGCCAGCGCGGCCTTGGGCTGATTGCGGGTCATGGCCAGCTCCGCCGCCAGGGTACTGGCGAAAACCTGTGGGCCCGGCTTGAGCTGCTCGATCGGAACCTGTTGCAGGATTTGCGCGGACTGGCCGGCATTGCCCTGGCGATAGGCCAGGTCGGCAGCGCTCAAGCGCAGCAAAGCGGCATCTTCCGGTGATTTGCTTTGGGAGGCCTTCTCAAGCAATTGCTCGATGCTGGCGTCCGGTGTCCGTGGAAGTTCGCCAAGGCTGGAGGAGGGCGAGCTGGCGCAAGCCGCCAGCAAGGCAGCGAGGCAGAGGGCAGATAACAGCCGCAGGCAAGCGATCATGTAAGCGTTCCTGATACTCGATCAAATTAGCGTGGAATTGTACCCAAGCACTGGCCGGGGCGCGATGTTACTGGCGTGAATCGATCAATTTAGCTGGTGTAAATGTTGCGCCAGCGCACAAACGGTCGCCGATACCTCGTTTGCTTGCGGGTATCGTGAGTCTCGCTACGCGCTACAATGGCGACTTTTACCGATCATGAGGTGTGCGCTTTGACTGCTCCAGGTGCTTTGAATTCCGCTGCTGGCTCGCTTTATGTGGTGGCGACGCCCATCGGCAACCTGGATGACATCAGTGCGCGGGCGCTGAAGATTCTGCGTGAAGTGGCCTTGATTGCCGCGGAAGACACCCGCCATTCCCAGCGCCTGATGCAACACTTCGGCATTTCGACGCCATTGGCGGCCTGTCATGAGCACAACGAGCGGGATGAAGGTAGCCGCTTTATCACTCGCCTGCTTGCCGGTGACGACGTGGCGTTGATCTCCGACGCCGGGACGCCGCTGATTTCCGATCCGGGTTATCACCTGGTGCGGCAGGCCCGGGCTGCAGGCATCAATGTAGTGCCGGTTCCGGGGGCCTGCGCGTTGATTGCAGCGTTGTCGGCGGCGGGTCTGCCTTCCGACCGTTTCATTTTCGAAGGATTCCTCCCGGCCAAGGCTGTGGGGCGGCGAGCGCGTCTCGAACAGGTAAAGGAAGAGCCTCGCACATTGATCTTCTATGAGGCCCCGCATCGCATCCTTGAATGCCTGCAAGACATGGAGCTGGTGTTCGGCCCCGAGCGCCCGGCGCTGCTTGCCCGTGAGCTGACCAAGACGTTTGAGACCCTCAAGGGGCTGCCGCTGGCTGAGCTGCGCGAGTTTGTCGAGTCGGACAGCAATCAGCAGCGCGGCGAGTGCGTGGTGCTGGTGGCGGGCTGGTCCGCGCCCGAGGAGGAAGGTGTCGTCAGTAGCGAGGCGATGCGCATCCTCAACCTGTTGCTCGAAGAGATGCCGCTCAAGCGTGCGGCGGCTTTGGCGGCGCAAATCACCGGCGAGCGAAAGAATGTGCTGTACCAGATCGCGCTGGATCAGCAGAGGGGCGAGTAAAACCCGACGCACAGGCGTGCTCAATGGCGCTTGGCGCTTGTTCTTCGGGCGCTGTGCYGGTAACCTTCGCGGCGGAGAGTCGATCGGACAGTCGCTGCCCTCTATGAAAATTAGGGGGGGGAGGAAAGTCCGGGCTCCATAGGGCGAAGTGCCAGGTAATGCCTGGGAGGCGTGAGCCTACGGAAAGTGCCACAGAAAATAACCGCCTAAGCGCTTCGGCGCCGGTAAGGGTGAAAAGGTGCGGTAAGAGCGCACCGCACGTCTGGCAACAGTTCGTGGCTAGGTAAACCCCACTTGGAGCAAGACCAAATAGGGTCCCAAGGCGTGGCCCGCGCTGGGACCGGGTAGGTTGCTAAAGATGTCCAGTGATGGCCATCGTAGACGAATGACTGTTCAAGACAGAACCCGGCTTACAGATCGACTCTCCACCTTTTTCTCTCCTCTGCTTGAATCATTGAGTAGGGGGGTTGGTGGTAGCAATCTCTCTCCGTGTACACACGTCGGGAGAAGCGGTTTTGTGATATCGATTAGCCCGCGCTTGTAGTGATCGCATAAACACCGCGCAGTACCGGTTTTCTTCGTTACACGGTCGTCAGCAGAAGCGGTTTTGTGATATCGATTAGCCCGCGCTTGTAGTGATCGCATAAACTCCACGCAGCACCGGTTTCCCTCCTTACACAATCATCCGCAGAACCTCTTTTGTAATACCAAAAAAATCTTACTCTTAATAAATTACTTTAACTTCCGAACACAGCCTCCTGTGCTGATTCAAGTTGTTGGGCAGTTTCATCTGCCGGATCCTCGTTGCTCCTCCTTTAATGCTCCTAAATCTCAGTTCTGTAAGGGTTTTCCTTTAATCCGTGCCTTGACGGTGTGGTGGGCGCATTCCTATAGTGTGCGTAAGTGGCGGAAAGTGGCATGAAGTGGGTTTTTTGAACTCAAAACGCTAGAATTTGGAGAAACGCTGACGTGTTTCGCGGAGCCAACGCTATCAGTCTCGATGCAAAGGGCCGTCTCGCAATGCCGAGCCGGTACCGTGACGAGCTCGATTCGCGGAGTTCCGGTCAATTGATCGTGACAATTGATGCCGTTGATCCTTGTTTGTGTGTTTACCCCCTCGATGAGTGGGAAATTATTGAAACCAAACTGCGCGCACTGCCTTCGCTTCGCGAAGAGAACCGCCGCCTGCAACGTTTACTGATTGGTAATGCCGTCGACCTCGAGCTCGATGGCAGTGGTCGTTTTCTGGTTCCGCCGCGTCTTCGTGAATATGCCAAGTTGGATAAGCGCGCGATGTTGGTAGGCCAACTGAACAAGTTCCAATTGTGGGACGAGGATGCCTGGAACGCGGTTTCTGCCGCTGACCTGGCTGCCATTCAACAACCGGGCGCGATGCCTGATGAACTGCGTGATTTGATCCTGTGACTATTGATAGCGGCTTTAACCACATCACCGTACTGCTTGACGAAGCCGTCGAGGCTCTCGCTGTACGTCCTGATGGCTGCTATCTGGACGGCACGTTCGGGCGCGGCGGACACAGCCGGTTGATCCTCAGCCAGCTCGGTCCCGATGGTCGGTTGCTCGGATTCGATAAAGATCCACAAGCGATTGCCACCGGGCAGACGCTAGCGGCCGAAGACGGCCGCTTTGTCGTTGTGCAGCGCAGCTTTGCCGAACTCGGTTCGGAAGTCGCCGAACGCGGTCTGGCCGGCAAGGTCAGCGGCGTGCTGCTGGATCTTGGCGTGTCTTCGCCACAGCTCGACGACCCTGAACGCGGCTTCAGCTTCCTCAACGACGGCCCGCTGGACATGCGCATGGATCCGTCCCGTGGCATCAGCGCCGCCGAATTCGTCAACACCGCTCCCGTGGAAGAAATCGCCCGGGTGTTCAAGGAGTACGGCGAAGAGCGTTTCTCCGGCCGCATGGCCCGTGCCGTGGCCGAGCGCCGCGACATCAAGCCATTCGAGCGCACCGGTGACCTGGCAGAAGTCCTGAAGGTCGCCAACCCGGCGTGGGAAAAGGGCAAGAACCCCGCAACCCGCGCGTTCCAGGGGTTGCGTATTCACGTCAACAACGAACTGGGCGATCTGGAGACCGGCCTCGAAGCCGCTCTGGAATGCCTGGAGGTGGGCGGTCGCCTGGTGGTGATCAGCTTCCATTCGCTGGAAGACCGTATCGTCAAACTGTTCATGCGCAAGCTGGTCAAAGGCGAAGCCGACAACCTGCCGCGCAACCTGCCGGTTCGGCATGTTGCCTTCGAACCGAAAATCAAAGTCCATGGCAAAGCGCAGACGGCCTCCGACGCCGAACTCAAAGCCAACCCACGTTCCCGTAGTGCTGTCATGCGCGTGGCGGAGAAGCTGCGGTGAGCAAGCTTTTCGCCAAGCCATTGCCCGGCGGAAGCTTCTTCATGCTGCTGCTGTTTGTCGGCGTGCTCGTTTCGGCCATCGGCGTGTCTTACAGCGCCCACTGGAATCGCCAGTTGTTGAACACGCTGTACAACGAACTGAGCGTGCGCGACAAGGCGCAAGCCGAGTGGGGCCGGTTGATTCTGGAGCAGAGCACCTGGACCGCCCACAGCCGTATCGAAGTGCTGGCCACCGAACAATTGAAAATGCACATCCCCGGTGCCGCTGACGTGAAGATGGTGGCGCCATGATGAAGCTCGAAGGTGCACTCTTTCCTTGGCGGTTCCGCGTGGTGCTGGGTTTGCTTGGCATCATGGTGGCCGCGATTGCCTGGCGCATCATCGATTTGCAAGTGGTCGACCGTGCCTTCCTTAAAGGTCAGGGCGATGCCCGCAGCGTTCGTCATATTCCGATTCCGGCTCACCGTGGTCTGATCACCGACCGTAACGGCGAGCCTTTGGCCGTCAGTACCCCGGTGACCACGCTGTGGGCCAACGCCAAGGAAATGCAGCTGGAAAAAGACAAGTGGCCAGCACTGGCCGCAGCGCTGGGACAGGATCCCAAGGCCCTGACCGAGCGTCTTGAAGCCCAGGCCAACAAAGAATTCATTTACCTGGTGCGCGGGCTGACGCCTGAGCAGGGCCAGGCTGTGCTCGACCTGAAGGTGCCGGGTGTCTATGGCATCGAAGAGTTTCGGCGGTTTTATCCTGCCGGCGAAGTCACTGCTCATATGGTCGGGTTTACCGACATCGACGATCACGGTCGTGAAGGCGTCGAACTGGCCTACGACGAATGGCTGGCCGGGGTCCCTGGCAAGCGTCAGGTGATCAAGGACCGGCGCGGTCGGCTGATCAAGGATGTCCAGGTCACCAAAAACGCCAAGGCCGGCAAGCCCTTGGCGTTGTCCATTGACCTGCGCCTGCAATACCTGGCCAACCGCGAATTGCGCAACGCGATTATCGAGAACGGCGCCAAGGCGGGCAGCCTGGTGATCATGGACGTGAAGACCGGCGAGATTCTCGCAATGGTCAACCAGCCGACCTACAACCCGAACAACCGCCGTAACCTGCAGCCGGCGATGATGCGTAACCGCGCGATGATCGACGTGTTCGAGCCGGGTTCGACCATGAAAGCGATCTCGATGAGCGCCGCCATCGAAACCGGCCGCTGGAAACCGAGCGACACCGTCGAGGTGTATCCGGGCTCCTTGCAGATTGGCAAGTACACCATCAAGGACGTTTCCAAGACCGAAGGTCCGGTGCTCGACCTGACCGGCATCCTGATCAACTCCAGTAACGTCGGTATGAGCAAGGTCGCGTTCGATATCGGCGGCGAAACCATTTTCCGTCTGGCGCAGAAAGTCGGCCTTGGCCAGGACACCGGCCTGGGCTTCCCTGGCGAGCGCGTCGGCAACCTGCCGAACTACCGCGAATGGCGCAAGGCAGAAACCGCCACGCTGTCCTACGGCTACGGTATCTCGGTTACCGCGATCCAGTTGGTCCACGCCTTCTCGGCCCTGGCCAACAACGGTCGCCTCGCGCCGCTGACCCTGATCAAGACCGACAAGGCACCGCAAACCACCCAGGTGCTGCCGGAGGCGGTCGCGAAAACCATGCAAGGCATGCTGCAACAAGTGATCGAGGCCCCGCGCGGTGTGTTCCGTGCGCAGGTGCCGGCGTATCACGTGGGCGGCAAGTCGGGTACTGCACGTAAAACCTCGGTTGGCACCAAGGGTTACGCCGAGAACTCCTACCGTTCGCTGTTCGCCGGCTTCGGCCCGATGAGCGATCCGCGTTACGCCATCGTGGTGGTAATCGACGAGCCGACCAAGGCCGGTTACTTCGGCGGCCTGGTTTCCGCGCCGGTGTTCAGCCGTGTGATGTCGGGCACCCTGCGCCTGATGAACATTACGCCGGACAACCTGCCACCTACTCAACAAGCGAACGCAACACCGGTCGTTCCGCTGAAAGCCAATGGAGGGCGCGGCTGATGTCTCTGAGCCTGAACAAGATTTTCCCTCACGCCGGCCACGATCTGCTGATTCGCGAACTCGCCCTGGACAGTCGCAATGTGCGCGCGGGTGATCTGTTCCTCGCCGTGCCGGGCGGGAAATTCGATGGGCGCACACATATTGCCGACGCCTTGCAACGCGGTGCTGCTGCGGTGGCCTATGAAGTCGAAGGCGCCACGGTCTTGCCGATCACTGAAGTGCCGCTGATTCCGGTCAAAGGTCTGGCGGCCCAGCTGTCGGACATCGCCGGGCGTTTTTATGGCGAGCCTAGCCACCACCTGAACCTGGTGGGCGTGACCGGCACCAACGGCAAGACCAGCGTGACGCAATTGGTCGCCCAGGCACTGGACCTGCTCGGCCAGCACTGCGGTCTGGTCGGCACGCTCGGTTCGGGTTTCTACGGGGCGCTGGAAAGCGGCCTGCACACCACGCCGAACCCGATTGCCGTGCAAGCGACCCTGGCGGACCTGAAAAAGGCCGGGGCCAAAGCCGTGGCGATGGAAGTGTCTTCTCATGGCCTGGACCAGGGCCGCGTCACGGCATTGGCCTTCGATGTGGCGGTGATGACTAACCTGTCCCGCGATCACCTGGATTACCACGGCACCATGCAGGCTTACGGCGAAGCCAAGTCCAGGCTGTTTGTCTGGAATGATTTGAAATGCCGCGTGGTGAACCTCGACGACGAATTTGGTCGGCAACTGGCCGCCGACAAGTGCGAGTCGCGGCTGATCACCTATAGCCTGGAAGATTCCGGCGCCTACCTGTATTGCCGCCAGGCGCAATTCGACGACGAAGGCGTGCGCGCCACGCTGGTCACGCCACAGGGCGAGCACCTCTTGCGCAGCACCTTGCTCGGTCGCTTCAACCTGAGCAATGTCCTGGCGGCGGTCGGTGCGTTGCTCGGTCTGGATTACGCCCTGGACGAAATCCTCAAGGTGCTGCCGAAGCTTGAAGGCCCTGCCGGTCGCATGCAGCGCCTGGGTGGTGGCTCGCAGCCGCTGGTAGTGGTCGATTACGCCCACACCCCGGATGCCCTGGAGAAAGTACTGTTGGCGCTGCGTCCACACGCCAAGGGTCGGTTGCTGTGTCTGTTTGGCTGTGGTGGAGACCGCGATCGCGGCAAGCGTCCGTTGATGGCCGAAGTGGTCGAGCGCCTGGCCGATGGCGTACTGGTCACCGACGACAACCCGCGTACTGAAGACCCTGCAGTAATTTTCGACGACATCCGCGCCGGTTTCACGGCTGTGGGTAAAGTGGAGTTCGTTGCCGGTCGTGGTCAGGCGATTGCCCGTTTGATCGCCAGCGCTTCGGTGGATGACGTGATTGTCCTGGCCGGTAAGGGTCACGAGGACTATCAGGAAATCAACGGCGAGCGTCATGCCTTTTCCGATCTGGTCGAGGCCGATCACGCCTTGACCGCGTGGGAGGTGGCCCATGCTTAAGGCCTTGAAACTGAGTGAACTGACCGGCGCGCTGAATGCTCGCCTGGTGTCCGCCGATGCCAGTTTCGACGGTGTCAGCATCGACAGCCGTGCAATCAAGCCGGGTCAGCTGTTTATTGCCCTGACCGGTCCGCGTTTCGACGGTCATCACTATCTGAATGAGGTCGCCGCCAAGGGCGCCGTGGCTGCGCTGGTCGAGCGTGAAGTCGCCGACAGCACGCTGCCGCAGTTACTGGTCAGCGACACTCGCGAGGCCCTGGGCCAGTTGGGCGCGCTGAATCGCGCCGCCTACACCCATCCGGTCGCGGCCGTCACCGGTTCCAGCGGCAAGACCACGGTCAAGGAAATGCTCGCGAGCATCCTGCGCACGCGCGGTGCAGTGCTGGCGACCCGTGGCAACCTGAACAACGACCTCGGCGTTCCGCTGACCCTGCTCGAACTGGCGCCGGAACATACCGCTGCGGTGATCGAGTTGGGTGCCTCTCGCCTGGGCGAAATTGCCTACACCGTGAGCATGACCAAGCCCCATGTGGCCGTTCTCAATAACGCCGGGACCGCCCACGTCGGCGAGTTCGGCGGTCCGGAAAAAATCGTCGAAGCCAAGGGCGAGATTATCGATGGGCTGGATGCCGATGGCGTCGCCGTTCTCAATCTTGACGACAAGGCATTCAGTATCTGGAAGGCACGTGCCGGTGATCGCAAAGTGCTGACGTTTGCGTTGAGCAATTCCAGCGCCGATTTCTACGCCAGCGACCTGGCCACCGATGCCCGCGGCTGCCCGGCGTTCAACCTGCACAGCCCTGAAGGTGTGGAGCGCGTTCAACTGAACCTGCTCGGCACCCACAACGTCGCCAATGCCATGGCTGCCGCCGCTGCCGCCCATGCCCTGGGTGTGTCGCTGTTCGGCATCGCCACCGGCCTCGGCGCGGTGCAACCGGTCAAGGGTCGCACCGTCGCGCAACTGGCCAGCAATGGCATGCGCGTGATCGATGACACTTATAACGCGAACCCCACCTCCATGTGCGCTGCCGTTGATATACTGGCCGGCTTTTCCGGTCGCACCGTCCTGGTGCTCGGAGATATCGGCGAGTTGGGCGAATGGGCGGAGCAGGGGCACCGCGACGTGGGCGAGTACGCCTGTGGCAAGGTTTCCGCGCTGTACGCCGTCGGGCCAATGATGGCTCACGCCGTGAACGCATTCGGTCCACAGGCTTTTCACTTCAGCACGCAGGCTGAGCTGATCAAGGCCCTGGGCGCCGAGCAAGACACAAACACCACCATTTTGATCAAGGGGTCGCGCAGCGCTGCGATGGAAAACGTCGTCGCCGCCTTGTGCGGGTCCAGTCTGGAGAAACATTAATGCTGCTGCTGCTAGCGGAGTATCTGCAACAGTTCTACAAAGGCTTCGCGGTCTTCCAGTACCTGACCCTGCGCGGGATTCTCGGTGTACTGACCGCGCTGGTCTTGTCGCTGTGCTATGGCCCTTGGATGATCCGCACGTTGCAGAACCGTCAAATCGGTCAATCCGTTCGCAACGACGGCCCGCAGTCGCACCTGTCCAAGTCGGGTACACCGACCATGGGCGGCGCGCTGATTCTGTCGTCCATCGGTGTCAGCACCCTGCTTTGGGCTGACCTGAGCAACCGTTACGTCTGGGTCGTACTGTTGGTGACCCTGCTGTTCGGCGCCATCGGCTGGGTCGACGACTACCGCAAGGTCATCGAGAAGAACTCCCGCGGGCTGCCAAGTCGCTGGAAGTATTTCTGGCAATCGGTATTCGGCCTGGGCGCGGCGATATTTCTGTATGTGACCGCCGCCACGCCGGTGGAAACCACGCTGATCCTGCCGATGCTCAAGGACTACAGCATTCCGCTGGGCGCAGGCTTCATCGTCCTGACCTATTTCGTGATTGTCGGTTCGAGCAACGCGGTCAACCTGACCGACGGCCTCGACGGCCTGGCGATCATGCCGACGGTAATGGTGGGCGGCGGCCTGGGCATTTTCTGCTACCTGTCGGGTAACGTGAAGTTCGCCGAATATCTGCTGATTCCTTACGTACCGGGCGCAGGCGAGTTGATCGTGTTTTGTGGCGCGTTGATCGGAGCAGGCCTGGGCTTCCTCTGGTTCAACACCTATCCGGCACAAGTCTTCATGGGTGACGTCGGCGCACTGGCGCTGGGCGCGGCCCTGGGCACCATCGCGGTGATCGTCCGTCAGGAAATCGTCCTGTTCATCATGGGCGGCGTGTTCGTGATGGAAACCCTGTCAGTGGTCATTCAGGTCGCCTCTTTTAAACTGACCGGTCGCCGCGTATTCCGCATGGCGCCGATTCACCACCACTTTGAACTCAAGGGCTGGCCCGAGCCGCGCGTGATCGTCCGTTTCTGGATCATCACCGTGATTCTCGTGCTGATCGGCCTTGCCACCCTGAAGCTGAGGTAGAAACTCGTGTCTCTGATCGCTTCTGACCACTTCCGCATTGTTGTCGGCCTCGGCAAGAGCGGCATGTCCCTGGTTCGCTTCCTGGCGAACCGGGGCGTGTCGTTTGCCGTGGCCGATACGCGGGAAAATCCACCGGAACTGGCCACGCTCAAGCGTGACTATCCGCACGTGGAAGTGCGTTGTGGCGAGCTGGACGTCGAATTCCTGTGCCGTGCCGACGAGCTCTACGTGAGCCCCGGCCTGGCACTGGCGACCCCGGCCCTGCAGGCCGCCGCCGCCCGTGGCGTGAAATTGTCCGGTGACATCGAGCTGTTCGCGCGTAACGCGAAGGCGCCGATCGTGGCCATCAGCGGCTCCAACGCGAAAAGCACCGTCACCACCCTGGTCGGCGAAATGGCGGCGGCGGCGGGCAAGCGTGTTGCCGTCGGTGGCAACCTCGGTACCCCGGCGCTGGACTTGCTCAGCGACGACATCGAGTTGTACGTGATGGAACTGTCGAGTTTCCAGCTGGAAACCACAGACCAACTCAACGCCGAAGTGGCGACCGTGCTCAACGTCAGCGAAGACCACATGGACCGTTACAGCGGTCTGCCGGCCTACCACCTGGCCAAGCACCGGATCTTCCGTGGCGCCAGACAGTTCGTGGTCAATCGCCAGGATGCCCTGAGTCGTCCGTTGATGGGCGAGGGCCAGCCGTGCTGGACCTTCGGCCTGAGCAAACCCGATTTCAAGGCGTTTGGTATCCGTGAAGAAGACGGCGAGAAATACCTGGCCTTCGAATTCCAGAATCTGATGCCTGTGCGCGAATTGAAGATTCGTGGCGCCCACAACCAGTCCAACGCCCTGGCAGCCCTGGCCCTGGGCCATGCAGTCGGCCTGCCGTTCGATGCCATGCTCTCGAGCCTGCGCACCTTCGCCGGTCTCGAGCATCGCTGCCAGTGGGTCCGCGACCTCGACGGCGTGGGCTACTACAACGATTCCAAGGCCACCAACGTCGGTGCCGCACTGGCGGCCATCGAGGGCCTGGGCGCGGACATCGACGGCAAGATCGTGCTGATCGCCGGTGGCGACGGCAAGGGTGCCGAGTTCAAGGACCTGCGCGTTCCGGTGGCGGCCAACTGCCGCGCCGTGGTCCTGATGGGCCGCGATTCCGACAAGATCGGCGAGGCCATCGGTGACGCCGTACCGCTGATCCGCGCCGGCTCCCTGGTCGAAGCCGTCGAGCAATGCCGCGCCGCCGCCCAGCCGGGCGACGTGGTGCTGCTGTCGCCGGCCTGCGCCAGCTTCGACATGTTCAAGAACTACGAAGACCGTGGTCACCAGTTCGTCCAAGCCGTGGAGGATCTGGCATGAGCCTGAGAGACATCATCAAGCCATACCCTTCGCCGATCATCACCGGGCGCGGTATCGACCTCGATTTCCCGATGCTCGCCGGTTGTCTGACGCTGCTCGGCCTGGGACTGATCATGATTGCCTCGGCGTCGACCGAAGTGGCGGCGGTGCAGTCGGGCAGCGCCCTGTATTACATGATTCGCCACCTCATTTACGTGGTGCTGGGCCTGGGTGCCTGCATCGTCACCATGATGATCCCGATTGCCACCTGGCAACGCCTGGGCTGGCTGATGCTGCTCGGTGCGTTCGGCTTGCTGGTGATGGTGATCATTCCGGGGATCGGCCGTGAGGTTAACGGCTCGATGCGCTGGATTGGCTTCAGTTTCTTCAACGTTCAGCCTTCCGAGATCGCCAAGGTGTTCGTGGTGATCTACCTCGCCGGTTATCTGGTGCGTCGCCAGAAAGAAGTGCGTGAAAGCTGGATGGGTTTCTTCAAGCCATTCATCGTGCTGCTACCGATGGCGGGTCTGTTGCTGATGGAGCCGGACTTCGGTGCCACTGTCGTGATGATGGGGGCTGCGGCGGCAATGCTGTTCCTTGGCGGTGTCGGGCTGTTCCGTTTTTCCCTGATGGTAGTGCTGGCCGTCGGCGCGGTGGTGCTGTTGATTCAAATGCAGCCGTATCGAATGGCGCGTCTGACCAACTTTGCCGATCCGTGGGCCGACCAGTTCGGTGCCGGTTATCAATTGTCCCAGGCGTTGATCGCCTTCGGTCGCGGCGAATGGCTGGGTGTCGGCTTGGGCAACAGCGTGCAGAAACAGTTTTACCTGCCGGAAGCCCACACCGACTTCGTGTTCTCGGTCCTGGCCGAAGAGCTGGGCGCGGTGGGTTCGTTGTGCACCGTGGCACTGTTCGTCTTCGTGTGTATTCGTGGCATGTACATCGGTTTGTGGGCCGAGAAGGCCAAGCAGTTCTTTGCTGCTTACGTGGCCTACGGTCTGTCGTTCCTGTGGATTGGCCAGTTCCTGATCAACATCGGCGTGAACGTCGGTCTGCTGCCAACCAAGGGGCTGACCCTGCCGTTCCTCAGTTATGGCGGCAGTTCGTTGGTGATCTGCTGCGCCTGTCTCGGCTTGTTGCTGCGCATCGAGTGGGAAAGTCGAACCCACCTTGGCAGTGAAGAGATGGAGTTCCATGAGAGCGACTTCGCCGAGGAGCCGAACCATGGGCGCTAACGTCATGATCATGGCCGGCGGCACCGGTGGCCACGTGTTCCCGGCGCTGGCCTGTGCCCGCGAATTCCAGGCGCGCGGCTATACCGTGCACTGGCTCGGCACTCCGCGTGGCATCGAGAACGATCTGGTGCCGGCGGCCGGTATCGAGCTGCACCGGATCAACGCCAGCGGTCTGCGCGGCAAGGGCAAGCTGTCGCTGCTCAAAGCACCGTTCATGTTGTTCAAGTCGGTCTGGCAGGCGCGGGCGATCATTCGCCGTCTGCAACCGGTCTGCGTCGTGGGTTTTGGTGGTTTTGTGACCGGCCCTGGCGGCGTCGCGGCAAAGCTGGCCGGCGTGCCGGTGATCGTTCACGAACAGAACGCCGTGGCCGGTACCGCCAATCGGTTGCTGGTGCCGTTGGCCGCCCGAGTCTGTGAAGCGTTCCCCGACACCTTTACCCTGTCGGACAGCCGCCGGACCACCGGTAATCCGGTGCGCACCGAGCTGTTCCTCGAGACATCGCGACCTGCCCTGGCCGGTCGCAAGGCGCGTTTGCTGATCCTGGGCGGAAGCCTGGGCGCAGAACCGTTGAACAAGTTGCTGCCTGAAGCCCTGTCGCAAGTCGCTGCCGACTTGCGTCCGGAAGTGTTCCATCAGGCCGGCAAAAACCACGATGAAGTGACTGCAGAGCGCTATCGCGCGGCTGGCGTCGAGGCGCAGGTGCAGCCCTTCATCAAAGACATGGCCCAAGCCTACAGCTGGGCCGACCTGGTGGTATGTCGCGCAGGCGCGCTGACCATCAGTGAACTGGCCGCCGCCGGTCTGCCCTCGATGCTGGTGCCTTTGCCTCACGCCATCGACGATCACCAGACCCGCAACGCCGAATATTTGGCCCGTGAAGGCGCAGCCTTCCTGATGCCGCAAAGAACGACTGGCGCCGCGGATCTTGCCGCTCGCCTGACAGAGGTCCTGATGCAACCACAACGACTCAACGTAATGGCTACCGCGGCACGCCGCCTGGCCAAACCCGATGCCACCCGTAACGTGGTCGATAGCTGCCTGGAGGTGGCCCATGGTTGAGAGTCAGAAAGCCATGCCGCAACCGGAAATGCGCCGCATCCGCCGCATCCACTTCGTCGGTATCGGCGGTGTGGGCATGTGCGGGATTGCTGAAGTGTTGTTGAACCTGGGCTATGAAGTGTCCGGTTCCGACTTGAAGGCTTCGCCGGTGACCGAGCGTCTGGAGTCCTTCGGGGCGCAGATCTTCATCGGCCATCGCGCCGAGAACGCCGCGGCCGCTGACGTGCTGGTGGTGTCGAGCGCCGTGAACACCTCCAACCCGGAAGTCGCAACCGCACTGGAGCGCCGTATTCCGGTGGTGCCGCGTGCAGAGATGCTGGCTGAGCTGATGCGTTATCGCCACGGTATCGCCGTTGCCGGTACCCACGGCAAAACCACGACTACCAGCCTGATCGCTTCGGTGTTCGCGGCCGGTGGCCTGGACCCGACGTTCGTGATCGGTGGCCGCCTGAATGCCGCGGGCACCAATGCCCAGCTCGGCACCAGCCGTTACCTGATCGCCGAGGCTGACGAAAGCGATGCGAGCTTCCTGCACTTGCAGCCGCTGGTGGCCGTAGTCACCAACATCGACGCCGATCACATGGCGACCTACGACGGTGACTTCAACAAGCTGAAGAAAACCTTCGTCGAATTCCTCCACAATCTGCCGTTCTACGGTCTGGCGGTGGTGTGCCTGGACGATCCGGTGGTGCGTGAAATCCTCCCGCAGGTCAAACGCCCGACGGTCACCTATGGCTTCGGCGAAGACTGCGACGTGCGCGCCATCAACGTGCGCCAGCAAGGCATGCAGACCTTCTTCACCGTACTGCGTCCTGACCGCGAGCCGCTGGATGTTTCGGTGAACATGCCGGGCAACCACAACGTATTGAACGCACTGGCGACCATCTGCATTGCCACCGACGAGGGCGTCAGCGATGAAGCCATCGTCCAGGGTCTGTCTGGCTTCCAGGGTGTTGGCCGACGCTTCCAGGTCTACGGCGAACTGCCGGTGGACGGCGGCAATGTAATGCTGGTCGATGACTACGGTCACCACCCGACGGAAGTCGCGGCCGTGATCAAGGCCGTACGCGGTGGCTGGCCGGAGCGCCGCCTGGTGATGGTCTACCAGCCGCACCGTTACAGCCGCACCCGCGACCTGTACGACGATTTCGTCAATGTACTGGCCGACGCCAACGTACTGCTGCTGATGGAAGTCTATCCGGCCGGCGAAGAGCCGATTCCGGGCGCCGACAGCCGCAAGTTGTGCAACAGCATTCGTCAGCGTGGCCAGCTCGACCCGATCTACATCGAGCGTGGTGTCGACCTCGCGCCAGTGGTCAAGCCGCTGCTGCGCGCCGGCGACATCCTGCTGTGCCAGGGCGCCGGTGATATCGGCGGTCTCGCACCAAAACTGTTGAAAAGTGAGTTGTTCGCCGGTGCCGTTGCCGCGCCGGAGAAGGGGAAGTTGAAATGACTGCTGCCTACGCCAACCTGGTCTCCACGATCGCGCCGAAAGACTTCGGCCGCGTCGCCGTGCTGTTCGGCGGCAAGAGTGCCGAGCGCGAGGTGTCCCTGAAGTCGGGCAACGCTGTTCTGGACGCACTGCAAAGCGCCGGTGTGGACGCGTTCGGCCTCGACGTGGGCGATGACCTGCTGCAGCGTCTGCTCAACGAAAAAATCGACCGCGCCTTCATCATCCTCCACGGTCGTGGCGGTGAAGACGGCAGCATGCAGGGCCTGCTCGAATGCCTCGGCATCCCGTACACCGGCAGCGGCATCCTGGCTTCGGCCCTGGCCATGGACAAACTGCGCACCAAGCAGGTCTGGCACAGCCTGGGCATTCCGACGCCACGTCACGCGGTACTGAGCAGCGAGGCCGATTGTATTTTGGCAGCGACGGAACTGGGCTTCCCTTTGATCGTCAAACCGGCCCATGAAGGTTCAAGTATCGGGATGGCCAAAGTGAGTTCTGCGTCCGAGTTGATCGACGCATGGAAAGAGGCCAGTACCTACGATTCGCAAGTGTTGGTCGAGCAATGGATTCACGGTCCGGAGTTCACCATCGCCACCCTGCGTGACCAGGTGTTGCCTCCGATTACCCTGGGCACGACGCACAGCTTCTACGACTACGACGCCAAGTACATCGCCAACGATACCCAGTACCGCATTCCGTGCGGGCTGGACAGCGCCAAGGAAAAGGAACTCATGGACCTCACGGCGAAAGCCTGTGAAGCGTTGGGTATCGCCGGTTGGGGCAGGGCAGACGTGATGCAGGACGCCGACGGGCAGTTCTGGTTTCTGGAAGTCAACACCGCACCGGGCATGACCGATCACAGCCTGGTGCCGATGGCGGCCCGTGCCGCCGGTCTGGATTTCCAGCAACTGGTTCTGGCCATTCTGGCCGAGAGCGTTGCCGGCAACACTGCCGGTAACCAAGAGTCGACGAGAGGTTAAGGCCATGCAAGGCGCTCAGCTCAGACATCAGCCCACCGCACCGACCGGCCGCAAGCCGGTGCCGCGGGGTGCCAGCCGAATGGTGGCCAAAGAGCCGATGTCCGCGCGCCTGCCGAAAGCCAATTTCGGCTTTCTGAAAAGCCTGTTCTGGCCGGTAGTGCTGGTGGCTTTGGGGTTCGGTACTTACGAAGGCGCGACACGGCTGTTGCCGTATGCCGACCGACCGATCACCAAGATCAACGTGCAGGGCGACTTGAGTTACATCAGTCAGCAAGCAGTGCAGCAGCGGATCGCCCCTTACGTGGCATCGAGCTTCTTCACCATCGACCTGGCGAGCATGCGCACCGAGCTGGAAACGATGCCATGGATTGCCCACGCCGAAGTGCGCAGGGTGTGGCCGGATCAAGTGGTGATCCGCCTGGAAGAACAACTGCCGGTGGCCCGATGGGGCGACGAGTCGCTGTTGAACAACCAGGGCCAGGCCTTCACCCCGCGCGAGCTGGCGAACTACGAACACTTGCCTCAGCTGTTCGGCCCGCAGCGGGCTCAACAGCAAGTGATGCAGCAATACCAGGTGCTGAGCCAGATGCTCAGGCCGCTGGGCTTCTCGATTGCACGCCTTGAACTGCGTGATCGTGGCAGCTGGTTCCTGACCACCGGCCCCGGCAGCGCGGGTCCCGGTATCGAACTGCTGCTGGGACGCGGCAACCAGGTGGAAAAGATGCGCCGTTTCATCGCCATCTATGACAAGACGCTCAAAGAACAGATTACGAACATTGCGCGCATCGATCTGCGCTACGCCAACGGCCTCGCTGTTGGCTGGCGGGAACCTGTAGCGCCCACGGCAGCCCAACCCGCTGTCGCGAAGAATTAAGAAGAGGCAGGACCCATGGCAAACGTGCAAAGCGGCAAAATGATCGTCGGTCTCGATATCGGCACCTCCAAGGTGGTGGCGCTGGTGGGCGAGGTCGCGGACGACGGCACGCTGGAAATCGTCGGGATCGGTACCCATCCGTCCCGTGGCCTGAAAAAAGGCGTGGTGGTGAACATCGAATCCACCGTGCAATCGATCCAGCGCGCTATCGAAGAAGCGCAGCTGATGGCTGGTTGCCGCATTCACTCGGCGTTCGTCGGCGTGGCCGGCAATCACATCCGCAGCCTGAACTCTCACGGTATCGTGGCGATTCGTGATCGCGAAGTCAGCTCGGCGGACCTCGAGCGTGTACTCGACGCCGCCCAGGCCGTGGCGATCCCGGCTGACCAGCGTGTACTGCACACCTTGCCGCAAGACTACGTGATCGATAACCAGGAAGGCGTCCGCGAGCCACTGGGCATGTCCGGCGTTCGTCTGGAAGCCAAGGTCCACGTGGTCACCTGCGCCGTCAACGCCGCACAGAACATTGAAAAATGCGTGCGCCGCTGCGGTCTGGAAATCGACGACATCATTCTCGAGCAACTGGCTTCTGCCTACTCGGTACTGACCGATGACGAGAAAGAGCTGGGCGTGTGCCTGGTGGACATCGGTGGCGGCACCACCGACATCGCGATCTTCACCGAAGGCGCGATCCGTCACACCGCGGTGATCCCGATTGCCGGTGACCAGGTGACCAACGACATCGCCATGGCGTTGCGCACTCCGACCCAGTACGCCGAAGAAATCAAGATTCGCTACGCCTGCGCCCTGGCCAAACTGGCCGGTGCCGGTGAAACCATCAAGGTGCCAAGTGTTGGCGACCGTCCACCACGCGAGCTGTCCCGCCAGGCCTTGGCCGAAGTGGTCGAGCCGCGTTACGACGAACTGTTCACGCTGATCCAGGCTGAATTGCGTCGCAGCGGCTACGAAGACCTGATCCCGGCCGGCATCGTGCTGACCGGCGGTACGTCGAAGATGGAAGGCGCTACCGAACTGGCCGAGGAAATCTTCCACATGCCGGTGCGCCTGGGCGTGCCTCACGGTGTGAAAGGTCTGGATGACGTGGTGCGCAACCCGATCTACTCCACCGGTGTCGGCCTGTTGATGTACGGCCTGCAGAAGCAGTCCGATGGCATCTCGTTCTCGGGCATCGGCAGCCGCGACAGCTACAGCAACGAAGAGCCACAGGCTCCGCTGCTGGACCGCCTGAAGAAGTGGGTCCAGGGCAATTTCTAAAGCTTTACCGCTACACCGAAGCACGCAGTAGGCGAAAAAACTAGAGAATGTAAAGGAGAGGGAAAATGTTCGAACTCGTAGACAACATCCCCGCAAGCCCGGTAATCAAAGTTATCGGTGTCGGCGGTGGCGGCGGCAACGCTGTCAACCACATGGTCAAGAGCAACATCGAAGGCGTCGAGTTCATCTGCGCCAACACCGATGCTCAAGCGCTGAAAAACATCGGCGCGCGGACCATCCTGCAACTGGGCACCGGTGTGACCAAGGGCTTGGGCGCTGGCGCCAACCCTGAAGTCGGCCGTCAAGCCGCTCTGGAAGACCGTGAGCGCATTGCCGAAGTGCTGGCCGGCACCAACATGGTGTTCATCACCACTGGCATGGGCGGCGGTACCGGTACCGGTGCTGCGCCGATCATCGCCGAAGTGGCCAAGGAAATGGGCATCCTCACCGTTGCGGTGGTGACCCGTCCGTTCCCGTTCGAAGGCCGCAAGCGTATGCAGATCGCCGATGAAGGCATCCGCATGCTCTCCGAAAGCGTCGACTCGTTGATCACCATTCCCAACGAGAAGCTGCTGACCATCCTCGGTAAAGACGCCAGCCTCTTGTCGGCTTTCGCCAAGGCTGACGATGTACTGGCCGGTGCCGTTCGCGGTATCTCCGACATCATCAAGCGTCCGGGCATGATCAACGTCGACTTCGCCGACGTGCGTACCGTGATGAGCGAAATGGGCATGGCGATGATGGGCACTGGCTGCGCCAGCGGTCCGAACCGTGCACGCGAAGCCACCGAAGCGGCCATTCGCAATCCGCTGCTGGAAGACGTGAACCTGCAAGGCGCTCGCGGCATCCTGGTAAACATCACCGCTGGTCCGGATCTGTCCCTGGGTGAGTACTCCGACGTGGGTAGCATCATCGAGGCATTCGCTTCCGAGCACGCGATGGTCAAGGTCGGTACCGTTATCGATCCGGACATGCGCGACGAGCTGCACGTGACTGTCGTTGCCACCGGCCTGGGCGCTAAAATCGAGAAGCCTGTGAAGATCATCGACAACACTGTCCATACATCGATGTCTGCACAGCCACAACAACAAGCCTCTGTTCGTCAGGAAGCTCCAGCGGTGAACTACCGTGACCTGGACCGTCCGACCGTCATGCGCAACCAGGCTCAGGCCGGTGCTGCGACTGCCGCGAAGATGAATCCGCAAGATGACCTGGACTACCTGGACATCCCGGCATTCCTGCGTCGTCAGGCCGATTGATGAAATGTATCAGGGGTATTAGGGTGATTGGTGTTCAGCAAAGGTCTGGTCTGCTATCATCGCCAGCCTTTGTTGATACCAGTTCGCAATTTGCGCTGAAGCGGCCCATGCCATGATTAAACAACGCACCCTGAAGAATATTATCCGTGCCACAGGTGTCGGCCTGCACTCCGGGGAGAAGGTCTACCTGACCCTCAAGCCAGCGCCTGTCGACACCGGCATTGTGTTTTGTCGCGCCGACCTCGATCCCGTGGTGCAGATTCCTGCCCGCGCGGAAAACGTTGGTGAAACCACTATGTCGACCACGCTCGTTAACGGTGACGTCAAAGTGGACACGGTAGAGCACTTGCTCTCGGCCATGGCAGGCCTGGGCATCGATAACGCCTACGTCGAGCTCTCCGCGTCCGAAGTCCCGATCATGGATGGTAGCGCTGGACCTTTCGTATTCCTGATTCAATCGGCTGGCCTGGAAGAACAGGACGCTGCCAAGAAGTTCATCCGCATCCTGCGTGAAGTGACAGTGGAAGACGGCGACAAGCGCGCCACTTTCGTCCCTTTCGAAGGGTTCAAGGTGAGCTTTGAGATCGATTTCGATCACCCGGTTTTCCGTGACCGCACCCAAAGTGCAAGCGTGGATTTTTCCAGCACTTCGTTTGTAAAAGAAGTCAGCCGCGCCCGTACCTTTGGTTTCATGAGTGACATCGAGTACCTGCGCAAGCACAACCTCGCACTCGGCGGCAGCGTTGAAAACGCTATTGTGGTCGACGCCGATGGCGTACTGAACGAAGACGGCCTTCGCTATGAAGACGAATTCGTGAAGCACAAGATTCTCGATGCAATTGGTGACCTCTACCTGCTGGGCAATAGCCTGATTGGTGAGTTCAAGGGCTTCAAGTCCGGCCACGCACTGAACAACCAGCTGCTGCGCAAGTTGATTGAGCAGACAGATGCCTGGGAAGTCGTGACGTTCGAAGACGCCAGCACTGCACCGATCTCTTACATGCGTCCGGTTGCGGCCGTGTAAGCAAAAAACCTCTCTAGTTTTTAAAGGCTACCTTCGGGTGGCCTTTTTTTATGCCCTGAAGTTTGTAGGGCCAGTTGATCAGGCCTTCACCACCCGGTTACGCCCCCCTTCCTTGGCCTGATACAACGCCTTGTCCGCGCTGAACAACAATTGCTCCAGGTTGATATCGCTGGCCGCTGTCCAGGTGGCAATACCGATACTCACGCTCATCGGCGGGTCACCGGCGTCCACCCGTGGCAGTTTTTGCACCGCCTCGCGGATATGTTCGGCGATCTGCTGCGCGCCTTCACTGCCAGTTTCGGCCAGGACCACTGAGAACTCCTCGCCACCATAGCGAGCTACAAGGTCTGCCGGGCGATGGACATTGGCGCGGATGACCTCGGCCAATGCCCGTAAGGCGTTGTCGCCGGCCTGATGCCCGTGCCGATCATTGAAGGCCTTGAAGTGGTCGGCATCAATCATCAGCAACGACAACGGCTTGCCGCTGCGCTGCGCACGAAACCATTCATGGCGCAGGGTCTGATCAAGGGATCGACGGTTGGCAACGCCGGTCAAGGCATCGGTGGCCGCCAGTTGCGCCAGTTCCTGCTCGGCACCGTGGCGCAGGCGCAGTTCGCGGCAGAGCAACAAGGTCAGCCACAACAGACCGATGCACAAAACCCCCGTAGCGCCGCTGATCACATAAGCCGTGCGATTCCAGGTGGCGAACACTTCATCGATGGAAAGGGCCACGATGACGGTCAGCGGCAGATTGCCGACCCGGGAAAAGGTGTACAGGCGCCGTTGATGGTCGACGCTCGACACGCTTTCGAAAGTACCACTGCGCTCCTGCAGCATGCGTACGACGTTGGGGCGGTTGGAGAAGCTTTTGCCGATGGCGTTTTTTTCCCGGTACGGTTTCTGCGCCAGGAGAATCCCGTCATCGTTGATGATGCCCAGCGTATTGCCGGTGCCGATGTCGAGGCTGCTGAACAACTGGTCGAAATAGCTCATGCGCATCGACGCCATCGCGACCCCCAGAAACTCACCCGTGGGTGAGGAAATGCGCCGGCTGAAGCTGATGCGCCACTCGTCGTTGTCATCGCAGTCGCAGCGCGGCTTGAACGGCCGGCTGATAAACATGCCGGTGTCGCGATTGAATACATGGGCCAGGAAATAATCGCGGTCAGCGAAGTTGCCCGGTTTCGGTTCGATCAATGATGAGTCGGCCAGCACGTCGCCGTGCTTGTCCAGCAGCAGGATGTCGCCCTTGTAGCGCGCGGTGGTGGAGCGGTCGAACAGCACCAGATGACGGATCTTCGGCGAAACCTGTTTCAGGTCGTCCCGTTGGGCGGCGGCGATCAGGCCCTGCAAGGTCAAATCATAGAGCTCGACCGTACGCAGGACATCGGCATCGATCAGTTGCGCAATGGTGGTCGCGCTGCGTGTGGCGGTCTGCTGGGCATTGGCGTGCTCGCGGATCAGCAGGTAAGTGACGATGCACAGGATCGAGATGACAGTCAGGGTGCTGCCGAGGATCACCATGATCTCGGGTCGCCCGGGCGGGCCTTGAAAATGTGGGGTGCGGCTTGCGGTCATAGGGCTGACGTCTGCTAAAGGGACGTTGTAAGCGTAGTTGCATAAACGTAGCAGCCGAGTGAATCGTTCCTGTTGTTCGAACGATTGATCAATGGCGTGGGCGTTAGTGACTTTCGTTGCAAAAATTGCAATGAAGGTTGAGTCGCCACTATAAAAAAAGCCGCTGACAGCAGCGGCTTTGAAGACAACTTTTCAAAGGGAAGAGCCGATGAAAAGTGTCGAGGGAAACAGGCGTGACAGGTGCAGATCAGCTGTCTTTCTCGACCCGTGGCTGGGCCTGGATGCTGGATGCTTGCGGGGCTTGGGTGTCTTGCGCAGCCTTGGCGGTCATCTCGATCTGATGCTCTTCGAACGTTGCAGCGCGTGCGGCGTTATGCGCGACGAAAGTCTGCGATTCTTCCGCCATCGCCAACGGTGACAGGAACAAAGAGGACAAAACGAAAGCGCTGGCAATACCCATACTGTTGGACATCTTTAAAACCTTCTTGCTTGGCAAGTGCTGTTTGGTGCGGGCAAAGATAAGGACATGGGGCGAGGGGAAAAAGAGCGGATTCATGAAAGGACTATTACGCTAAAAGCAAAGATCGCAGGTGTGTCAGACCGGGAGATGGATACCGAAGGTATTCATCCCATGGTCACTGCGCACGAACACATCGCCGCCGTGCATCAGCGCAATCGCCTTGACGATGGCCAGTCCCAATCCATGGTTCTGGCCGCTGTTGCTGCGCGAAGCATCGACCCGATAGAAACGCTCGAACAGGCGCGGCAGATGCTCACTGGCAATCGGCGAACCGGGGTTGGCGACGCCGATGCTGACTTGATGCTCCTGTGCTTCGATCCGCACTTGAATCACCTGCCCGGGCGCGGTGTGCTGCACCGCGTTGTTCAGCAGATTGATCAACGCCCGGCGCAGATGGGCGATCTCGATCCGCACTTGCGCGTCACCACTGACCTCAACCCGGACCTGAGCGTCCTCGAGAATGAAATCCAGATACTCCAGCGTCGTGGCCACCTCATCGGCCAGCGAAGTTGAGGTGAGTTTGGTCGCCTTGCTGCCCTGATCGGCGCTGGCGAGGAACAGCATGTCGTTGATGATCGAACGCAGTCGCTCAAGCTCTTCGAGGTTCGATTGCAGCACTTCGAAGTAATGCTCGGCGGAGCGTCCGCGGGTCAATGCGACCTGGGTCTGGCCTATCAGGTTGGTCAGTGGCGAGCGCAATTCGTGGGCGACGTCGGCGTTGAATGACTCAAGGCGCGAGTAGGCCTGCTCAACCCGCTCCAGGGTCGAGTTGAACGAGCTGACGAATTGATCGAGTTCCGGTGGCAACGGTGACAATCGCAAGCGCCCTGAGCGCAACGGCGGGGCCAGGCGCTGGGCTTCCTGGGACAGTTTGATCAGCGGCTTGAGGCCGATCCGCGCCACCCAATAACCCAGTGCCGAGGCCAGCAGCACGCCGGCAATCGCCAGGCTGATCAAGGCGATCAGCAGTTGATGCTGGGTCTGGAAAAACGTCTCGGTGTCGATGGCGATCATGAAGCGCAGCGCTGGGCGCTGGTCCTTGGCCGGGAACTCGCTGACCAGCACTTTCAACGGATAGGGGTGATCCGGCAGATGCATGTCGCGCGTGCCCAGCGGCCCTTGGGCAAAGGCGCGGATCTGCGGGGTCAGTTTGCCGTATTCGTAGTGTGGGTCGCCGCTGATGATCCAGAAACTGATGCGCTTGTCTTCTTCGCTCAGCAGGTTGAGTTTGTTGTTGATCTTCACCCAATGCTCGGGCGTGCCGTAACGGCCGACCGTGGATTCGAGCACACTGTAGCGCGCATCGAGTTCGGCTTCGGGCAACAGGCCGAGTCCTTTGTCGACCTGCTGGTACAGTGCCCAGCCGATCAACAGGAACACCAGTAGCGCTACCAGCGTGAACATGCCGCTCAGACGCAGCGCGATCGAGTTGCGAGGGTAGGTCATCATTCATTTCCTGCGCCGCGCCGCGCCTGCTGTTGTGCAGGGCAAGGCGCGAGGAGCGCGGTTTGGTTGTTCCAAATAAGCTCCGAGCAACGCAGCCCTGCGCAACAGCAGGCGCGGCCCTGCGGGTTGTCGTCTGAAAGCGGGCCATGCTGCGTTCCAGCCCTCGGTAAGGAAACAACCCTTACCTTCGGGCTGCGCCTTGCCTGGCCCGCTTTCAGACGGCAACGCGGCGCAGGAAATGAATGATGACCTACCCTAAACACCACGGCTCTCCAGCACATAACCCATGCCGCGAATGGTGTGCAGCAGTTTCTCTTCGAACGGCCCGTCGAGCTTGGCCCGCAGGCGTTTGATCGCGACTTCGACGACGTTGGCGTCGCTGTCGAAATTGATGTCCCAGACCATTTCGGCAATGGCGGTTTTCGAGAGGATTTCACCCTGGCGCCGGGCCAGTACGCTGAGCAGTGAGAACTCCTTGGCGGTCAGGTCCAGCCGTGCGCCACCACGGGTTGCCTTGCGGCTGATCAAATCTATCCACAGGTCGGCGATGCTCACTTGCACCGGTTCATGGCCGCCGCTGCGCCGGGTCAGCGCTTGCAGGCGCGCCACCAGTTCAAGGAAGGAAAACGGTTTGCCCAGATAATCGTCGGCACCATCGCGCAGGCCCTTTATGCGATCTTCCACGCGCTCGCGGGCGGTGAGCATGATCACCGGGGTTTGCTTGCGCGCACGCAGGGCGCGCAACACGCCGAAGCCGTCGAGGCCCGGCAGCATCACGTCGAGGACGATCACCGCGTAGTCGCTTTCCAGCGCCAGGTGCAGGCCTTCGACCCCATCCCGCGCCATATCCACGGTGTAACCCTGTTCCGTCAGACCGCGGTGCAGATAATCCGCGGTTTTTTCCTCGTCTTCGATAATCAGAACGCGCATGACCCCGCCTCAGTCTGTGGTCGCCAGCGCCGGTACGGGCGAAGGTTTGGGTCTATGAAATAACCGCTCCAGCCACAAGTATATGACCGGCGTGGTGAACAGCGTCAGCGCCTGGCTCACCAGCAAGCCGCCGACTACCGCGATCCCCAGGGGTTGGCGCAACTCGGCGCCGGTGCCGTAACCGAGCATCAGCGGCAGGGCGCCGAGCAGGGCGGCGAGGGTGGTCATGATGATCGGCCGGAACCGCGTGATACAGGCCTTGAAGATCGCTTCTTCAGGCGACAGTCCGCCATTGCGCTGCGCTTCGAGGGCGAAGTCGATCATCAGGATGCCGTTTTTCTTGACGATACCGATCAACAGCACCAGCCCGATCAAGGCCATGATCGAAAAGTCCTGGCCGCAAATCCACAGCATGATCACCGCGCCGAGGCCCGCCGAAGGCAAGGTAGAAATGATCGTCAGCGGGTGCACGAAGCTCTCGTAGAGCACGCCGAGAATGATGTACACCGCCACCAGTGCCGCCAGAATCAGCCACGGCTGGCTGGCCAGCGAGCTCTGGAACGCCTGGGCCGCGCCCTGGAAATTGCCGCTGATGGCGGTCGGCATGCCGATGTCGGCCTTGGCCTGGTTGAGCATGATCACCGCATCGCCCAACGCCACGCCGGGGGCCAGGTTGAACGACAGGTTGGCCGCCGGGAACATGCCGTCATGGGCGATGGACAGCGGGCCGATGGTCGGCGCATCGAACCTGGCCAGGGCCGACAGCGGCACCATTTCCCCGCTCAGGGGCGAGCGCAGGTAGAAATAGTTGAGGCTTTCGGCCTTGCCGCGTTGTTTGGTGTCCAGTTCCAGGATCACGTTGTACTGGTTGACCTGGGTCTGGAATTCATTGATCTGGCGCTGACCGAACGCATCGTACAGGGCTTCGTCGACGTCGCTGGCGGTCAGGCCGAAACGGGCTGCGGCACTGCGATCGATGTTGATGTGGGTGATACTGCCACCCAGTTGCAAGTCATTGGAAATATCGCGGAACGCCGGGTTGGCGCGCAGTTTTTCCGTCAGGCGCTGGGTCCAGGTGCTGAGCGTGCCGCCATCGTTGCTCTTGAGTACGTATTGGTACTGGGCACGGCTTGGGCCAGAGCTGAGGTTGATGTCCTGGCCGGCGCGCAGGTACAGGACGATGCCCGGGACTTTCATCAGTTGCGGACGAATCCGGTCGATGAACTGACTGGCCGAGACATCGCGGTTGCTGCGTTTTTTCAGGGTGATCCAGAAGCGGCCATTGGCGATGGTCTGGTTGCTGCCCGAGACACCGACGGAATGTGAAAACGTTTCGACTGCGGGATCGGCAGCGACGATTTCGGCCATCGCCAGGTGTTTTTTCACCATGTCGCCGTAGGAAATATCGGCGGCGGCTTCAGTGGTACCAAGGACAAAACCGGTGTCCTGAATCGGGAAGAAGCCCTTGGGAATGAAGATGTAGCCGGCAATGGCCAGGCCGAGAGACAGGCCGAACACGCCGATCGTCAGCTTCTGGTGGGCGAGGGCACGGCGCAGGCCTTTTTCGTACCACGCCAACAGGCGTTCACCGAAGCCCGGTTTGTCGTGGGCGTGATGCACCGGCGCGCGCATGAACAGCGCCGCCAGCGTCGGCGCCAAGGTCAGGGATACCACCACCGAAATCATGATGGTCGAGGTGGCAGTCAGGGCGAATTCCTTGAACAGCCGCCCGACCACGCCGCCCATGAACAGCAGCGGAATGAACGCCGCCACCAGCGAAAAGCTGATCGAGACAACGGTGAAGCCGATCTCGCCCGCGCCCTTGATCGCCGCCTCGCGCATGCCGTCGCCGGCCTCCAGGTGCCGGTGAATGTTTTCCACCACCACGATCGCATCGTCGACCACGAACCCCACGGCCACCACAATCGCCACGAGTGTCAGGTTGTTCAGGCTGAAACCCATGATGTACATCAAGGCGAAACTGGCGGTCAGCGACACACCCAGCACCGCTGACACAATCAGCGTGGCCGACAGTTGGCGCAGGAACAACGCCATCACCGCTACCACCAGCATGATCGCGATCAGCAGGGTGATTTCCACTTCATGTAGCGAGGCACGGATGGTCTGGGTGCGGTCGATCAGCGTCTTGACCTGCACCGAGGCCGGTAACATCGCTTCCAGCGCCGGCAACGCCGCCTGGATGCGGTCCACGGTCTCGACGATGTTGGCCCCCGGCTGGCGGAAGATCACCAGGTTGACCCCCGGTTGCGAGCCCGCCCAAGCCTGGACGTAGGCATCTTCCGAACCGTTGACGACTTTGGCGACATCCTTGAGGTGAACCGGTGCACCATCCTTGTAGGAAACGATCAACTGGCTGTATTCGTCCGGATGGAATAACTGGTCGTTGGTGGACAGGGTCGAGATGCTCGACTCCCCGTACAGCGCACCCTTGGCCAGGTTGAGGCTGGTCTGCTGGATCGCCAGGCGGATGTCGGCGAGGGTCAGGCCGATGGCCGCAAGTTTGTCCGCCGAAACCTGGACGCGGATCGCCGGACGCTGCTGACCGGTGATGACGACCTGGCCTACACCGTCGACCTGACTGAGCTGACGGGACAACAGGGTTTCCGTCAGGTCGCTGAGCTCCGGGCCGGGCATCTGCGAGGAGTTGACGCTGAGGATCAGCACCGGGCTGTCCGCCGGGTTGACCTTGCGCCAGGTCGGCAGGTTCGGCATGTCCTTGGGCAGCTTGCCCGCGGCAGTATTGATCGCCGCCTGCACTTCCTGGGCGGCGGTGTCGATGCTCTTGTCGAGGGTGAATTGCAGGGTCAGGTTGGTCGAGCCGAGGGCGCTGCTCGAGGTCATCTGAGTCACGCCGGGAATGGCGCTGAATTGCACTTCAAGGGGCGTGGCCACCGAGGAAGCCATGGTTTCCGGGTTGGCGCCGGGCAGTTGCGCGGCCACCTGGATAGTCGGGAATTCTGCCTCCGGCAACGGCGCTACCGGCAGGCGCGGAAACGCGATGACACCCAGCAGCACCAGGGCGAACGTCAGCAGGACCGTGGCCACCGGGTGGTCTATGCACCAGGCTGAAACCGAACCATGGCCCTTCATTGCGCAGCCTCCGATCGCACCACTTGCGGCGGCTCGGTCAGCACTTGCACAGTAGCGCCGGGCTTGAGCCGCGACTGACCATCGCTGACCAGCACATCTCCGGGCTTCACACCTTTGATGATGTCCTGGCCGCTGCCTTGATAGACCATCTGCACCTGCACCGCTTCGACCTTGTCGCCATTGACCCGGTACACGAAGTGCTGGTCGAGGCCGCGTTGTACGACAGTCGGCGGCACCACCAGCGCATCTTTATCCAGGGCTGTCTGAATCTTTACCGTCACCAGCAGGCCCGGCCAGAGTTTCTGCCCCGGATTGTCGAACTCTGCCTTGGCGCGGATGGTGCCGGTGTTGGCGTTGATCTGGTTGTCGATCAGGGTCAAGTGGCCTTCGCCGAGCAGGTTACCGGTTTCGCCGTCGGTGTCGGCACCGATGTAGGCCTTTACCTGAGCGTGTTGCGGGTCGTTGATCAGGCCTTGGAGGGTTGGCAGCATTTGCTGCGGCAGGGAAAACTCCACGGCGATCGGGTCGATCTGGGTCACGGTGAACAGGCCTTGGGTGTCGGTCATGCGCAGGAAGTTGCCTTCATCCACGGTGCGAATGCCGACGCGACCGGTCACTGGGGAACGAATCTGTGTGTAGGAAAGTTGTACCTGAGCTGCGTCGATTGAAGCCTGATTGCCTTGGGCGGTGGCTTTGAGTTGGTTCACCAGCGCCTGTTGCTGGTCGTAGGTCTGCTTGGAAACGCCGTCGTCAACGCTCAGCAGTTTGTAGCGCTTGAGGTTGACTAGCGCCACTTGCAGTTGCGCCTGGCTTTCACCCAGTTGCGCCCGGGCCTGGTCGAGGCTGGCGCGGATCGACCGGTCGTCGATGGTGGCCAGCAGGTCGTCTTTTTTCACCAGTTGGCCTTCCTTGACCATGATTTTGGTGAGAATGCCGTCGATTTGCGGGCGGACCACGACGCTGTGCAGGGACAGCACCGAACCGATGCCGCTGACGTAGCGCGGCACGTCTTTTTCGGCGACGGCGACTACGCGCACCGGGATGGCGGTGGGGGTGGCGAGTTTGGCCTTGGCCGGTTTGTTGGCGTACCACAGGCCCAGCGCTGCCAGGACGATCAGAAGGGCGACGAGCAGGGCGGGTTTTTTCTGGATTCGCATGCGAGTGGGGCGCCGGGGCTGGGTGGTCGGTAGGTGGGTAAGGTAGTTTCCTTTATAAACCTGTTTGGTGGTCAGGAGGGTGACGGCTAACTGACGGCGCTGTCAGTTTGCTGCTTGACCTTGGCGGCCTTCGGGCCGACCAGGCTCTTGGCTGATTGAGTACATATCCGTTACTTCGGTAACGGCCACCTATGGTTTCGCCCTTACGGCGACTCACTTTTTTTAACAAACGCCTCAAAAAAAGTAAGCAAAAAAAGCGCTCGCCCCGAACGTCCGGCCCCTCGCCTGGGCTCGGGGTTCCTTCGCTCCGGCATTCATCCGGGGGGCATTGCCCTCCGGTCTGCTTCGCGACGACCTACATGCAATGAGTTCGACTGCGTCGAACGGCGCTGCGCGCCAATCCCCGGATGAACGCCTCCACTCAACCTCCCGAGGGGGCGGGTGGATCCAGATCAAGAGCTGCAGGCGAGCTAACGCTCGGCCTGATGAGTGGTGAAGAGCGACGGTGTACAGCGCTCTGTCTCTGCTCTTCTGTGGGAGCGAGCTTGCTCGCGATGGCGGTGTATCTGCTCACAGAGATTTGAATGTGAGAACGCCATCGCGAGCAGGTTCGCTCCCACAAGAGATCAATCTTTGAACCGATGGATCAATTCGCCACCCGAACCCCACCCAAACTCCCGCTCAGTTCATACGCCGCCAATTCCGCCTGATGCGCCGCCAGCAATTCCGGCAATGATCCGCGCAAATACTCGACCCAGGTCTTGATCTTCGCATCCAGGTACTGGCGCGAAGGGTAGATCGCATACAGGTTCAGTTCCTGCGAGCGGTATTTGGGCATCATGCGCACCAGCGTGCCGTTGCGCAGGCCTTCTATCGCGGCGTACAGCGGCAGCACGCCAACGCCCATGCCGCTGATGATCGCGGATTTCATCGCGTCGGCGGAGTTCACCAGGAAGGGGGAGCTGTTGATGGTGACCATTTCCTGGCCATCAGGGCCGTCGAAGGCCCATTTCTCCAGGGGAATCACCGGGCTGACCAGGCGCAGGCAGGCGTGGTTGAGCAGGTCGCTGGGTTTTTGTGCGCAGCCGTTGGCTTTGACGTAGGCCGGCGAGGCGCAAACGATGCTGTAGGTGATGCCCAAACGCTGGGAGACAAAACCCGAATCCGGCAGTTCGCGGGCGAGGACGATGGACACGTCGTAGCCTTCGTCGAGCAGGTCCGGCACGCGGTTGGCCATGGTCAGGTCGAAGGTCACGTCCGGGTGGGTCTTGCGGTAGCGGGCGATGGCGTCGATCACGAAGTGCTGGCCGATGCCGGTCATTGTGTGCACTTTCAGTTGCCCGGCCGGGCGTGCGTGGGCGTCGCTGGCCTCGGCTTCGGCTTCTTCGACGTAGGCCAGGATTTGCTCGCAGCGCAACAGGTAGCGCTTGCCGGCTTCGGTCAGGGCGATGCGGCGGGTCGTTCGGTTGAGCAGGCGGGTTTGCAGATGGGCTTCCAGATTGGAGACCGCGCGCGAGACGTTGGCGGTGGTGGTGTCCAGTTGCACGGCGGCGGCGGTGAAGCTGCCGGCTTCGGCCACGTAACTGAAGGCGCGCATGTTTTGCAAAGTGTCCATGGGGTGCTCTCGGGTGCGATGGCAAATTGTGACACGAAGTTTCGGGGCCGGTGACCCCCTACCTACGGATTATCTCGTTAACGGTAACAAAGATTCACAGGAATCCCGACTTATCGCCCTTCAGGCCGCCCCATAGAATTGCCCGGACTTGTACCTCCCCCCTATTTCAGGAAATCGCAGCAGTGCCGCGTCGCATCAGCAGAGCGCTTCAGCCGCTCAGTGTTTTGGCTTTAACCCTGGCAATCAGCGGCTGCATCGGAACCGGAGGTATTGCCCCACAGGGCAAGGCGCTGGAGGCCAATTCACTGGCCACCGACGAAGCGATCCAGAGCGCCGCGCAGGATGCGCACTGGCCCACGGCGCAATGGTGGCAAGCCTATGGCGACCCGCAACTGAATCGCTGGATCGACCTCGCCCTGCAAGGCAGCCCGAGCCTGGCCATGGCTGCTGCCCGGGTGCGTCAGGCCAGGTCCATGGCCGGCGTGGCGGAAGCGGCCGAGTCGCTGCAGATCAACGGCGAATCCACCCTCAAGCGTCACAACTGGCCGACCGACCAGTTCTATGGCCCCGGCGAACTGGCCAACAGCACCACTTGGGACAATAACGCGGCGCTGGGTTTCAGCTATGCCCTCGACCTCTGGGGCCGGGAAAGCAATGCCACCGAGCGTGCCGTGGACATGGCGCACATGACCGTCGCCGAGGCCCGCCAGGCTCAGCTCGAATTGCAGGACAACATCGTCCGGGTCTACATCGAGCTCTCGTTGCATTACGCGCAACGGGACATCGTTGCCGCGACCTTGAAACAGCAACAGCAGATTCTCGAGCTGGCGCAAAAGCGCCTGAACGGTGGCATCGGCACCCACTTCGAAGTCAGCCAGGCTGAAACACCGTTGCCGGAAACCCATCTCCAGATCGATGCCCTCGACGAAGAGATCGCCCTGAGTCGCAACCAACTCGCCGCCCTCGCCGGCAAGGGGCCGGGGGAGGGCGCGCAGTTGCAGAGGCCAACGCTGTCGCTGGGTGCGCCTCTGAAATTGCCGTCGTCGCTGCCAGCGCAATTGCTCGGCCAACGCCCGGATGTGGTCGCCAGTCGCTGGCAAGTGGCGGCGCAGGCGCGGGGCATCGATGTCGCCCATGCCGGGTTCTACCCGAACGTCGATCTGGTCGGCAGCCTCGGCTACATGGCCACCGGTGGCGGGGCCCTGGAGTTCCTGACCGGCAAGAAACTCAACTACAGCGTGGGGCCGGCGATTTCGTTGCCGATCTTCGATGGCGGACGTTTGCGTGGGGAATTGGGTGAAGCCTCGGCGGGCTATGACATCGCCGTGGCCAAGTACAACCAGACGCTGGTCAATGCGCTGAAAAACATCTCCGATCAGTTGATCCGCCGCGAGTCCATGGACAAGCAACAGGCTTTCGCCGCCGAGTCGGTGACCACCGCCCAGAAGACCTACGACATCGCGATGATCGCCTACCAGCGTGGACTGACCGATTACCTCAACGTGCTCAATGCCCAGACCCTGCTGTTCAAGCAGCAACAAGTGCAGCAGCAGGTTCAGGCGGCGCGATTGAGTGCTCATGCCGAGTTGGTGACGGCGTTGGGCGGTGGTCTCGGAGCCGGTAACAACGTGCCGAACGCCGAACAGACCCAAGCGCCGAAAACCCCGAGCCTTTTGCGTTGAACACAAGACCTGTGGGAGCGAGCCTGCTCGCGATGAGGGCATGTCAGTCAGCAATGATGTCGCCTGACACACCGCAATCGCGAGCAAGCTCGCTCCCACAGGTTCCGGTTTTCACTGGAATTTATTGAGCAGGATTTGATGACTCCCTTGCCCGCTCCTTTGCGCTGGCTGTACTCCCTTGAATGGCGCCGGGGCTTCTTCGACTGGGCACGCAGTGACGGCGTGACCTGGGTCTACATTTTCAAGGTGCTGTTCGCCGCGTTCCTGACGCTATGGCTGGCCATGCGCCTGGAGCTGCCGCAACCGCGTACGGCGATGATCACCGTGTTCATCGTCATGCAGCCGCAAAGCGGCCAGGTGTTCGCCAAGAGCTTCTATCGTTTTCTTGGCACGCTGGCCGGGTCTTCGGTGATGGTCGCGTTGATCGCCCTGTTTGCGCAGAACACAGAACTGTTCCTCGGTTCGCTGGCGATCTGGGTCGGTATCTGCACGGCTGGTGCCGCTCGCTGCCGCAACTTTCGCGCTTACGGTTTCGTCCTCGCCGGGTACACCGCAGCGATGGTCGGCTTGCCCGCACTGGCCCATCCGGATGGCGCGTTCATGGCGGCGGTCTGGCGGGTGCTGGAAATCTCGTTGGGCATTCTCTGTTCGACACTGATCAGTGCCGCCATCCTGCCGCAATCGGCGAGCGCGGCTATGCGCAATGCCTTGTATCAGCGCTTTGGCGTGTTCGCCTTGTTCGTCACCGACGGTTTACGTGGACGCAGTCAGCGTGAGGCGTTCGAGGCCGGCAACGTGCGTTTCATCGCCGAAGCCGTAGGCCTGGAAGGCTTGCGCAGCGTCACTGTTTTTGAAGACCCGCACATGCGCCGGCGCAATGGCCGGCTCAGTCGCCTGAACAGCGAGTTCATGGGCATCACCACGCGCTTCAACGCCTTGCACCAGTTGCTCGAACGCTTGCGCAGCAGCGCGGCGGACCAGGTGGTGGTGGCGATCAAGCCTGGTTTGCAGGACCTCGCCGAGTTGCTCGACGGCTTCAGCGGTCGTGCCCTGACCAGCGCCGATGCGGCGCGCCTGGTCATGGTGCTGAGCGCCTACAAGGAAGGTTTGCCGGCGCGGGTACGCTGTCTGCGGGCGGCGTTCGAACAGAGCAACCCGAGCGATGCCGAACAACTGGATTTCCACACCGCCTACGAGCTGCTTTATCGCTTCGTCGACGACCTGCACGGTTATGCGCAGACCCACGCCTCCCTGGCCGATCACAGTCACGAACGGGAGCGCTGGGACGAGCCGTTCACCCGGCAAACCAACTGGCTGGCCGCTGCGGCGTCGGGTATTCGCGCGTCGTTCATTCTGGTGGTGCTGGGCAGCTATTGGGTGGCAACGGCCTGGCCGAGCGGGGCGACCATGACCCTGATTGCCGCCGCCACCGTAGGCCTGTCCGCTGCGACACCGAACCCGAAACGCATGGCATTCCAGATGGCTTGCGGGACACTTCTCGGGGCATTGATCGGCTTCGTCGAGATGTTTTTCATCTATCCGTGGATCGACGGTTTCCCATTGCTGTGCATGGTGTTGGCCCCGGTGATCGTGCTCGGTTCGTTCCTCAGTTCACGACCACAATATGCCGGGGTTGGCCTGGGGCTGCTGATCTTCTTCAGCACCGGATCGGTGCCGGACAACCTCACGGTCTACAACCCCTACACCTTCATCAACGACTACATCGCCATGGTGCTCGGCATGCTGGTGTGCGCAGCGGCCGGGGCGATCATTCTGCCGCCCAACAGCCGCTGGTTGTGGCGCCGGCTGGAGCAGGATCTGCGCGGTCAGGTGGTGTACGCCATCAGCGGCAAGCTCAAGGGCCTGGCGTCGAGTTTCGAAAGCCGTACCCGCGACCTGGTGCATCAGGCCTACGGCTTCGCGGCGGGTCAACCGCAGGTGCAGCGGGACTTGCTGCGCTGGATGTTCGTAGTGCTGGAAGTCGGCCACGCGATCATCGAGTTGCGCAAGGAGCAGGCGATTTTGCCGGTGCATCCGGCCTATGCCGAATCCCAGCCATGGCGCCAGGCGATCCGGGTGATGGGGCGCGCACTGGTGCGGCTGTTCCTGCAACCGGGCAGCAGCAATCTCGAACGCGCGCTGATCGCCGTCGATCACGCGATCAGCCGTGTGCAGTCCACCGACGAACCCTTCGCCCCGCACTTCGATACCTCGGCGTTGCGCCGGGTGAAGAGCTACCTGCACTTCATCCGCACCTCTCTGCTCGATCCGCAATCACCGCTCGCTGCCTTCGCAAACAGCCAGCCCCAAGGACTTGAACATGCCTCGTGAAATCGCCTTCCACGGCGTGTACATGCCGACCATGACTCTGATGTTCTTCATCGCGGCGGCGCTTGCCTGGGCGCTGGACCGGTTCCTGTCCGGGTTCGACCTGTACCGTTTTTTCTGGCACCCGGCGTTGCTGCGCCTGAGTCTGTTTACCTGTCTGTTCGGCGCCATGGCGCTGACTGTCTACCGTTGACTCTCTATCACTGAGAATGCCCCGATGAAAAAGTTTTTCAGCCTGCTCGCGACCTTGCTGGTGCTGGCCCTCGCGCTGTGGATCGGCCGCTCCCTGTGGGAGCACTACATGAACACGCCATGGACCCGCGACGGCCGCGTGCGCGCCGACATCATCAACGTCGCCGCCGACGTCACCGGCGAAGTGGTGGACGTGCCGGTGCGCGACAATCAGCTGGTAAAAAAGGGCGATTTGCTGATGCAGATCGACCCCGAGCACTACCGTCTCGCAGTCAAGCAGGCGCAAAGTCTGGTGGCATCGCGCAAGGCGACCTGGGAGATGCGCAAGGTCAACGCCCATCGTCGCGCGGATATGGACAACCTGGTGATCTCCCGGGAAAACCGCGACGACGCCAGTAACCTTGCCGACTCGGCTCTGGCCGATTACCAGCAGGCCCAGGCGCAACTGGAGGCCGCCGAACTCAACCTCGAGCGCACTGAAGTCCGTGCGGCGGTGGATGGCTACGTGACCAACCTCAACGTGCATCGCGGCGATTACGCGCGTATCGGCGAGGCGAAAATGGCCGTGGTCGACATGAACTCCTTCTGGGTCTACGGCTTCTTCGAAGAAACCAAGCTGCCCCATGTGCGCGTGGGTGATAAGGCCGACATGCAACTGATGAGCGGCGAAGTGCTCAAGGGCCATGTGGAAAGCATTTCTCGCGGCATCTACGACCGCGACAACCCGGAAAGCCGCGAATTGATCGCCGACGTCAACCCGACCTTCAACTGGGTGCGCCTGGCGCAGCGGGTGCCGGTGCGCATTCACATCGATGAAGTGCCGGAAGGGGTGCTGTTGGCGGCTGGGATTACTTGTACGGTGGTGGTCAAGCAAGGTGATGGTGCATAACCGATAGACCGAGTCGCCTGCTTCGCGGTCCGTCAGACAGGCGTCGGGCGTTCACTCCTTGCAAAATGTCTCATGCAAATGCCGCCAAATCACCCGGCCATCGACTTGCTTCTCGAACACCACGGTGGAGCGACGATCCGAGTGCAGTCCGGTCGCATCGGTCTGTTGCTCGCGGTAACTCACGGTCGCGCCGCCGTCGTACAGCGCAATACCGTGTAACTCGCTGAGCTCGATGCGGAACCCGAGCTTCTTGCCGCCCGCCAACGTGAACAATTCGTTCAGCGCGTCAAAATCCAGCACCCGGCCGAGCGGTGAGACCATGGAGAACTGCGGCGAAAACCGTGTCAGCAGTATTTCGAGTTCGGATGTGTCGCGTTCTTCGGCCAGCCATTGTTCGATGGCCACATGGGCCTGGATCACTTCTTCGAAGTATTCGGTGTAGTCGGTCATGCTAGCGTTTCCCGGAGTTTTGCAGTGTTGGTGCTGGCGATTGCAGGCGACGCGGTCTCAGAGCTGCCCACGCAACCCGAACCGCTTCATCAACCCCGATTCCAGCAGCCCCTTGGGCAACAGTCCGGCGAGCAACGGCAACGCGCGGCTGCCATTGCCCAGGCGAATCAGTCGCGGTGGCTTGTCCTGCTGCACAGCCTTGAGCAAACCGGCGGCGAATTCATTGGCCGGGGTCGGGTTGTCCTGAGAGGCTTTGGCCCGGGCGCGTATGCCTTCGCGCAGCGGAAACCATGGCGACTGTTCGCTGATCAGTTGCTCGGCTTCGTGCCCGGCATTCCTGGCGAAACTGGAAGCGATGGCTCCCGGCTGGACTTCCATGACCCGCACACCGAACGGCGCCAGTTCCATGCGCAGGGCATCAGTCAAGGCATGCACGGCAGCTTTCGAGGCGCAGTAGGCGCCAGCAAATGGCGTGACCAAAACACCGGACACGCTACCGATATTCACCACCAGTCCTTTGGCCCGGCGCAGCACCGGGAACAAGGCGCGGGTGACGCCGACGATGGCGAACACATTGGTTTCGAACTGGCGTTGCATGGCCGGTACGCCGCCATCGAGCAGCGGCCCCATGGCGCCATAACCTGCGTTGTTGATCAGCACGTCGAGACCACCGCGCTCCTGGTTGATGCGCTCGCTCAACTGCTCAAGGGCAACACCGTCGTTTACGTCAAGTTGCACGGCGGTAAATCCGGCAGCGCTCAGCATGGCGACATCTTCGGCCTTGCGCGCACTGGCCCAGACTTCATAGCCGGCGACCTTGAACGCATCGGCAAGGGCACGGCCAATGCCGCTGGAACAACCGGTAATCAACGCAACGGGCATGGCGCATTCCTTGTGCAAAAAATGGGGGAGGGGTCAGTCGGAAAAACTACCCTGCAATCGCTCGGCGCGAAACTCCAGGGTTTCCGGACGGTAGCCAGGGCGTAGTGGCGGCAGCGGCAAACAGTCTTCCCAGTTGCCACCGGCCTGCAATTCGCCGGGGCCACGATAGCGCGGGGCGGTGTATTGATTGTCGGCCAGGTTCACCGTATCGCCCGGTGCATAGGCCGCAACCCGCCAGCGCAGCTCGGTTAGCGGCACGTCATTGCCATTGTTCAGGGTCAATTGCAGTGGCCGGTCGGCGGGACACTGCTGCGGCGCATAACTGATGCGCAACTCCAGGCGTTGCAGTTGCTTGAGCTCGCGGTGGTCCATCCAGATGACCCAGGTGGCGACGATGCCCAGCCCCGCGGCAGCCGCCAGGGATACGGGCAAGGCCTTGGCCGGATAGCGCAGTAACAGGATCACCCAAGTGATGACCAGCAGGACGCCGATGAACATGACGTGAAATCTCGGGAATAGAGAGGGTCATCCTACCTAAGCGCAGGGGAGGTTGGCGATGGGCGATTCGGTGGTGTGCTGACTGGCCCCATCGCGAGCTTGCTCGCGATGAGGTCAGGCAAGGCAATAAAAAAACCAGTGCAAAAAAAGCCCCCGCCCAGCCTGCTGCGGATAGGGAACGCAGCAGGCCGGACGAGGGCTTCTTGTTTTACTGAACGTTACTGCGCGATGGTTTTCACCGACACGCCACGCTCAACCGGCGTCGAGCGCCCGTAGATATCTTCAAACCGCTCGATATCGTCTTCACCCAGGTAGCTGCCCGATTGAACTTCGATGATCTCCAACGGAATCTTCCCCGGGTTACGCAGGCGATGCACCGAAGCAATCGGAATGTAGGTCGACTGGTTCTCGGTCAGCAGGAACACGTTCTCGTCACAGGTCACCTCGGCGGTGCCGCTGACCACGATCCAGTGTTCGGCGCGGTGGTGGTGCATCTGCAGCGACAGGCACGCGCCCGGCTTGACCGAGATGTGCTTGACCTGGAAGCGCCCGCCCATGTCCACCGAGTCGTAGGAGCCCCACGGACGATAGACTTCGCAGTGGTTCTGGGTTTCGCTGCGGCCCTGTTCGTTGAGGGTGTTGACCATCTGCTTCACGCCTTGGACCTTGTCCTTGTGGGCGATCATCATGGCGTCCTTGGTTTCCACCACGACGATGTTTTCCAGGCCGATCACCGACACCAGTTTGCCGTTGCCGTGGATCATGCAGTTTTTACTGTCCTGGATCACCACGTCGCCTTTGGTGACGTTGCCGTTGGCGTCTTTTGCATTGACTTCCCACAGCGACGACCAGCAACCGACATCGCTCCAGCCAGCGGTCAGCGGCACGACGCAGGCGCGTCGGGTTTTTTCCATCACCGAGTAGTCGATGGAATTGTCCGGGCAGCAGGCGAAGGTGGCTTCGTCAAAGGTGATGGTGTCGGCATCTTGCTTGCTGCGTTCCAGGGTCAGCAGGCAGGTGTCGTAGATGTCCGGATCGTGCTTCTTCAACTCTTCGAGGAAGCGGCTGGCGCGGAACAGGAACATGCCGCTGTTCCAGAAGTAACCGCCGGACTGGACGAACTCGGTGGCGCGCTTCACGTCGGGTTTTTCGACGAAGTGCGAGACGCGGCTGACGCCTTCAGGCAGCAGCGAGTCGTTGGTTGACTTGATGTAGCCATAACCGGTTTCCGGCTTGGTGGCCGGCACGCCGAACAGCACCATTTCACCGTTTTCGGCGGCGACGGTGGCCAGGGCCAGGGCGCGCTGCAGGGCTTTTTGGTCTTCCAGCACGTGGTCGGCTGGCAGTACCAGCATCAGCTCGTCGCGACCTTCACTGATCAGCATCATCGCGGTCAGGGCCACGGCCGGCGCGGTGTTACGGCCGAACGGTTCCATCAGGATGCGTTGGGTTTCCAGTTTGCGTGCGGCCAACTGCTCGTTGACGATGAAGCGGTGGTCTTTGTTGCAGACCACGATTGGCGAGTCCATGCCTTCGAACACCAGGCGTTCCAGGGTTTGCTGGAAGAGGGTGTGTTCGCCGGTCAGGGCCAGGAACTGCTTAGGGAATTGTTTACGGGAAAGCGGCCAAAGACGTGAGCCACTACCACCTGACAAGATCACCGGAATCATGTTGTTACTCCTTGAATATCGATTGGTTAGAGCTACTGCGTTCTGTCGTTTCACTCTTGTTTTTGTTCCGTGTCCGGATTGACGCCTCGGTCCTTGTGGGAGCTGGCTTGCCTGCGATGGCGGTCTCAAGGGCCTCATCGCGGGCAAGCCCGCTCCCACAGGGATTGGGTCAAGCCAGACGAATGTATTAGCGCGTCGACACCGGGCGTTTCACCCAGACCGGCGACAGGCTGCTGCCGCTGCCGGTGACGTACAGCACCGCGGCTTCACCGCGTTCCAGCGCGACCGGTTTCACGTCGCCGACTTTCGTGGCGCCGTCATAGAGCGCCAGGCTGACTTTCACCGGGTTGATTTCACGCTCGCCACGACCCTTGGGCGCAACGTTCGGGACCACGTCGGTCTTGCCATCGGCGGTCTTCAGGGTCAGCGCCTTGTCGCTGAGGTTTTGCACGCGTACCAGGGACTTCTGCTTGTTCTTGAACGGCGGCTCTTCGATCAGTTGCGGTGCGCCGCTGGCGTTGTTGACCAGGGTGTAATAGTGGTCGCCGGCCAGTTTCACCGGCAGGGACTGGCTGCCGACCTTGGCGCTGTAGTCGCCGCCCGGCATGAAGCTGAAGTCACTGCTCGACAGTGGCGCGACATCGCTCAGGTTGGTGCTGCCGACGGTGGCGCTGACTTCGGCGTTGCTGGCGTTGTAGATGCGCACGAAGGTCGAGCCTTTCGGTGCGGTCGGGCCGTACAGGGCGGCGTCGCCACCGGCGAAAGCCTGTACCGACAGCACGCTGAGGCCGGCAACCAGGGCAAAGCGTTTGGCGAGACGACGCGGAGTTGTAGTGAAAGTCATGGTGTACCTCTCTTTCAGTTTTGCGCCCGGTCGGGCGTCTCGGATTTGTTGTTGATGGCTACGTTTTGTTGGCGCGCGCCGGCTTGTTTAAGCTCTGCGACCCACTGCGGGTCGGCGTCGCCGATTTCGTTGTTCACGGGCAGATATCGTTCAGGGAACTCCCAGATCAGCACCTGTGGCGGGCTGTTCTTGAAGGCATCGCTTTTCAGGTAGCTGAGCATCGGCAGAATCGGGCCATGGCCGTCTTCGGCGTAATTGACCACGTCGCTGTGCAGCGCCTGCTTGAGCGCACCGACGAAGTTCCAGTTGGGGTTGGCGCTGTAGCTGGTGCCGATCAGGGCCACCGGTACTTCGGTGTTGGCGAACAGCGCGTCGTCGCCGGCGGGCTGATCTTCAGCCGCGACCGTATTGCGCTTCTGCAAGGTTTCTTGCTTGGGCATCAGGTTTTCGAACAGCGGGTCCAGTGGCAGGAACAGACGCAGGTCGCCCTTGTGCGTAATGGTCTCCGCCGGTTCAGTGACGAAGCGCTGCGGCTCGCCGCTCAGCGGGTACTGGTCCGCAATGGTTTTGGCCAGACGGTTGGCGGCGATCTCGGCGCCTTGCGGCGTCCAGTGGGTGTCGGTGCGCAGGAACACTTGTTGACCATCCTGCTTGGCCTGTTGCAGCGGGCCGAGCAGGTCAGGGGCCGGAATCCGGTCGGCGGCCAGGCGCTGGTGGAAGTCCTTGTAGAGGTTGGCGTGGATGCTCGCCGGTTTCACTTCACCGAGGTGTTCCGGGTACAGGCGCACCTTGGCCGGCACCACCGCCATCACCAGTTGCACGCCTTTTTCCTTCAAGGTCTGGCGTACGCCTTCGACCAGCGCGTAGTTGCCTTGCAGGTTCAGCTCTTCGTTGACCACCGGGTGGAATTCTTCATCGCTGTACAACCACTGGTCGCGACCGAGCACCACGCCCGGACGACCTTCGTTGAACAGTTTGAAATCCAGCGCGGCCCAGAGGTTGGTGCCCAGGCGCTTGATCGGGAACTCGTCGTCGTAGTGCGTTTCCACGGCCTTGGTCCAGCGACCGTTGAGCACCGTCGCATCGGCGTTGGTGCTGAAGCCGAAGAAGCTGCGCACCGACCACAGACCGAGCACCAGCAGGGTCACCAGGAACAGCGCGATGTAGAAGATGCGTAATGAGCGGGTCATGGTCAGATCCCTCAGAACTGGAAGTAAAGGAACGGCGAGAAGCTTTGCGCCGAGAGTTTGAGAATCGAGGCGATGAACAGCAGCAGCACCAGCGCGCGCATCACGTAACGCGACCAGTCAGCGGTCCAGTAGGCCGGCTGCACCTGGGCTTCGACGCCGACGGTGTAGCCAGGCTGATGGATGCTCGCCGGGTTATCCCCAGGCACGGCCTTGATCGTTCCCGGTGTCGCAGCGGCCGGGCCATCTGCATCGACGTTCACGGCAGGCTTGGTCTTGACCGGAGGCTGATTGGTGTAGAAATCGCGCAGGCCGAAGAACGCCAGGGTCACGTAAGCCACGATCAGCGTTGCCACTTGCAGGCCTGTGAGGCTGGCCTGGTTGAGTTCCGACAGCGACCAGTCGCCGAAGCTGAACATCGCGCCGTACATGCGCCCGGCGACGTGCAGGTTCTCTGCGCGGAAGATCACCCAGCCCATCACCACCAGCAGGAAGGTCAGCGCCCAGCGGATCGGGTTGAAACTGCGTGGCGAGGTGTTCAGGCCGATGGCTTTTTCAATCGCCAGCCACATGCCGTGCCACGCACCCCAGACGATGTAGGTGATGTTCGCGCCGTGCCACAGACCACCGAGCAGCATGGTCAGGAACAGGTTGCGATAGGTCATCAGCGTGCCCTTACGGTTACCGCCGAGGGTGATGTACAGATAGTCACGCAGCCAGGTCGACAGGCTGATGTGCCAGCGCCGCCAGAACTCGGTGATCGACTGGCTGACATACGGCTGCTTGAAGTTTTCCATGAAGCGGAAACCCATCATCAGGCCCAGGCCGATGGCCATGTCGCTGTAACCGGAGAAGTCGAAATACAGCTGCGCGGTGTAGGCCAGCGCACCGAGCCAGGCATCGCCAGTGGTCGGGTTTTGCAGGGCGAAGCAGTGGTCGGCCACCACCGCCAGGGTGTCGGCGATGAAGACTTTCTTGATGAAACCCTGCATGAACCGCGTGCAGCCCTCGGAGAACTTGTCGAGGGTGTGGGTGCGGTTGTTGAACTGGTCAGCCAGGTCGCGGAAACGCAGTACAGGGCCGGCGATCAGGTGCGGGAAAATCGCCACGAACGCCGCGAAGTCGATCAGGTTACGGGTCGCCGGGGTGTCGCCACGGTAGACGTCGATGATGTAGCTGATGGACTCGAAGACGTAGAACGAGATCCCGATCGGCAGCAGCACGTGGGTCAGGATGAACGGCTCCAGGCCCACCGATGTCATCATCGCGTTGATGCTGTCGACGCCGAAGTTGGCGTACTTGAAGTAGCCGAGGATGCACAGGTCGACGGCCACGCCGAGCAGCAGCCAGCGCTGCGCCGGTTTGGTCCTGACCCCGGCGGCACCGACTTTCAGGCCGATCCAGTAGTTCCACAGCGTGACGCCGGCGAACAGTGCGAGGAAGTCCACACGCCACCAGGCGTAGAACACGTAACTGGCAATCAGCAGCAGCAGATTGCGATAGCGTTGCCCGCTCAGGTAGTACAAGCCGAGAAAGATCGGCAAGAACAAAAACAGGAACACGTTGGACGAAAAAACCATCCCGATCTCTCCTTGTTTGAACCAACAGTCAAGGGCCAACGGCCCCCCCAAACCCCCCATGGAAAAACTGGGGGGCATCACACACAAAACTCACTTTCGACACCGACCCTGTGGGAGCGAGCTTGCTCGCGATGAGGGTGTGTCAGTCGACATCGATGTTGAATGTCAGACCGCTATCGCGAGCAAGCTCGCTCCCACAGTTTTTGTGTCTGTTTTCAAGAACCCTTGCTGCCTTTTTCATTGGCCGGGTCGTAGACCTTGGTCAGGTCACCGCCAAGGCGGAAGGTCTTGAACGGTTGCATCTTGTGCTTCGTCGCCAGCACCTCGGGCGAGCAGGTGTAGAGCGAGCAGAACGGTTCGAGCCAGGCGAACTTCATGTCCTCTTTCAGGTCGGTCATGTCCTGTTCCTTGCCGTTCTTTTCCTCGAATTCATCCGGGTCCTTCACCCCGGACAGCACCCGATCACCCAGGCGCTTGAGTGCGCCATTGTTTTCCTGACGCAAGTCCACTCCGTTGACCTGGGCGAAACTGGCGATCATCGCCAGCGGCGGCAGGGCGTAGTTGTGGTAGGCCAGCGCCCGTTGCTGGCGCTTGAGTTCGTTGGGCAGGTAGCCGTCGGCGTCGACCTGGTTGGCGCCGACTTTGTATTCCTTCACCGCCCAGTCGAACAGGTCGCGGCGGTTGGTGGCGACGGAGGTCGCCATTACCGACCACGCCGCCCAGTACGAGTGGTTGTTGGTCATGTCGAGCGGCAAGTTGTCCCAGTCGCTGACCACGTCGGAAAATTTCAGGCGGATATACGCCGAAGCCATGCTGCCCAAGGCCCATTTGCGCATCGACTTGCCGGTGTGGTTGAAGTCCTTGGACATCAGCGCGTCGGCTTGGGCCCAAGCCGTCAACCAGCTCAACGTGCATTCCAGTTGTTCCGGGCGACCGTCACGCATGAACTGCATCACGCGCTTGCTGGTGCCGCGCTCGATCTTGGTGATGTCGGCGGTGCTTTCGCGGAAGGCTTTTTCCGACTGCACGTTCAGGGTCGCGCGGGACTTGTCCGAACCTTCGTACTTGCTGCGAAATTGCAACGAGCCGGTGTAGGGCGTCGGCATCGCATCGCAGCCTTCGCTCTTGTCGCCCGTCTTGAATTTATCCACAGGCGCAAAATAGCCCTGGGGTGGACGCAGTGGCGCAGCCGCTTGCGTGGCCCCGGCGAACATCGCCAGGCTCAAGAGCGTCGGTGCCAACAGAGTTGAAAATTTCGGATAGCGCATAGCAGACCTCATTGCCCGACCGAAGCAGTACGCTGTTCGGCGCCCGGGAATACGTTGCGTTTGCAGATTTTCGCTTCGACTTTCTGTGGCGCGGCACCCGCTTGCTCCGGGCCCTGGACTTCAACGGCCAGCAGGTTCTGCGAGGCCCAGTCTTCGTCCGTGCGCAACTCGAAAGCGAAACGCCCGTCAGTCTCGGAGGTTTCCGGTTTGTCGATCTTGATGTCCTCGTGGCGACCGTTCATGTACCAGAGGGTGGCTTGCAGGGTTTTCACCGAGGTGTCGGCGAAGCGGATGTCGACCTGGTGGCTACCATTGCGCAGGTCCATATTCTTGCTGTTGACCATCAACTCGTTTTTGCCCGGCTTGAGCGTGGCGCTGCCGGACATCTGTGCATCCTTGCCTTCGCAACCGTTGTCCAGCAGCGCCATCATCTGGCGGTAGATGGTTTCCTGGTCGAGGCGGTACAGCGGCGAGAATTCCCAGATGAGAATCTTCGGCGGGTTCTTCTGGAACTCGTCGCTGCCCAGGTACTGCAGCATCGAACCTTCCAGGCCGCCGCCGGGGAACGCCACGTTGAGGATGTCGGCGCCGATGGCCTCTTCGAGGAAACCGGCGAAGTTGTAGTTCTTGCCGCTGTGGGAGGTACCCACGAGGGTGATTTGCGGATTGCCGGAATCACCGAACAAATCGCCATCGCCCGCTTCGCCCTTCGGCTCGGTGGTGAACTGATCCATGTACTGGATCGCGTAGCTGGTGCCACAGAGTTGACCGGCCATGTTGTGCAAGGTTCCGGTCTTGCCCATGCGACCCGACTTTTTGGTCTCGAATTCGCGCTTGGGAATGTCGGCGAATTCAGGCAGCTGCTTGACCTTCTCGGCGACGATTTTCGCCGTGCGCTGGGCGCCGTACGGGGTCCAGTGCTGGTCGCCACGGAAGTAGAAATCGTGGGCGGGCAGGGTATCGGGCAACGACTCGTTGGTCAGTGGAGACAGGTCCGGGACGACATAGCCCATCTGCGCGAAACGACCGAGCATGGACTTGTAGTTCTGCAGCGCCTTGTCGAAGTCGAAGCTGGCTTTCTCCGCCGGGTTGAGCTTGTTGCGGTTCACCAGGCCACGGGTCGGCTGGTACACGACAACCAGTTCCACGCCTTTGCTCTTGAACGCATCGTGCAGTTGTTTCATGCGTTTGTAGCCGGCGGGCGTGGTGTCGAATTCGGTGCGCAGGTCTTCCTGGGTCCGGAACAACCAGTCGCCCTGGGCCTGCACCAGCGTGGTGAAGTTCTGCTGATAACGGGTGGTGTAGTTCTTCGGATCGTGAGCAGCCGGGCACAGGCTGCAGCACGGTTCGGCGCTGAACTTGGGCGCTTGGACTTCATCGGCACGCACGCCAGTGCTGGCCGCGAGAATGCCGGCGGTCAGGGCCGACAGGCTGAGTAATTTGATCAAGTGTGGGTGCATAAAATTATCCTCAGTCCCGCATTTCGGTCTGGCGTTCGACAGGGTCGATCAGCACGGCTTTCTGCTGGCGTACCAGCAGGTCGAGAATTTCATCCTGGCGCTCGCCGAGGATGCCGGTGAAGCTGATGCCGCTGGATTTGGCCGGCGCGAGCATCGACACGCGATACAACTCGACGCTCAGCGGCGAGTCGATGGACAGTGGCCCGCTGCCGTTGGCCGCCAGCTCACCGCCGACCACGATCAGCGACACCTGGGCATCGAACGGGTCGAGCTTGATGTCACGGTCGGTGTTGCTCAGGTCCTTGATGTGCCCGTAGACGCCGGTCAGGCCGTTGGCCATGGCGACGTTTTCGTAGAGGCGAATGTTCACACTGTTACGAATACGGATGCCGTGACGCTTGTTGCTCAGTACACGGTTGCCCCACAACAGGTTGTCGGCACTCTCGTAGAGGGTGATGCCGTCGGTGTGGTTCTGGTAGATCTCGTTGTGGGCGATCAGGTTGTTCACGCTGTTACGGTCGATCACCAGCCCCGAGAGGTGGTTGTCGTAGCTGCGGTTGTTGAAGATGAAGCTGTCGTTGACCTCACGGGAAATAATGATCCCGTGCTTCTTCTTGGTCCCGTACACCGTGTTGTCGGCAATGATCAGACCGTGGGAACGGTCATGCGGGTCGATGCCGTAGACGATGTTGTCTTTGTAGGTGTTGCCCTTGACCACGAAGTCGCGGGTTTCATAGCAGTAGAAGCCGTACCACATGTCCGAGAATTCGGAGCCGACGATCCAGCCGGTCGGTTCAGGGCGCTTGAGCACCTTGGCCATGTTCGGCGTGTACTGGGAAATACTCACGCCATAGGACTTACTGTTGGCGTAGCCGAAACTGGCGATCTTGCTGTTGGCGATGTAGGTCTCGGTGCCGCCCCAGGACAGTAGGAACGGACGGAATTCCTTCGGCGAAGTGAACGTCGCCGGGCCGTTGTCCTTCTCGCGCCAGCCAGTGATTTTGGTGTCGCGCACGAACAGCTGGCCGTCGTTGACCAGGAACGCACCGGCCTCCTGGGACAGGCGCAGTTCCTGGGTCTGCTTGTCGATTTCCAGGATGCCGTGGCGACCGACTACGATCGGCAACCGGGAGAGGAACACACCTGGCGAGGTTTCGCTGAAGTACTGCTTGGGCAGCTTCTTCGCCAGGTCCTTGAGGTTCATGTAGCCGTCGTCGACGAAGATCGCCTGGGGGATGCCGTGCTGACGCACCACCCACTCGGCCATCTTGTTGTCGCCACCGATGAAGTCCTTCAGGGCGTCTTCCTGCATCATCCGGCGCACGCTGATCTTGCCGGCCTTGCTGCGCACGATTTTCGCGGCGATGGCCTCAGCGGTGTAGCCGGAAACGTCCGGCAGTTTCGGCTTGGCCAGTTCCAGCGGCGCGGTCGGTGCGCTGCTGACGGTATAGGTCTTGGCCTGTTGCAGTTCCTTGGCGATGGTGGCCGCACGTGCCGGTTTGGCAGGCGCTGCCGGCTCCACGTTGGCGAAGGCGGCCGAGCTTGCCAGCAGCATCGCGCCGGCCAGCAAGGTGAGCGAACCTCGCTTCGAATTGTTCATGTCGGGCACTCCCTTCGCGGTTTGCATCAGAAGCGCCAGATCACGTCGATGAACGCGCGGTGCATGTACGAATCGACTTCCTTGCCGTACGCATCGCCTGGCTTGAACACGCCGCCACGGAAGCGCACCAGGGCCGAAGGCTCATCGATCGCCTGACTCATCGACGCCGGCAACAAGCCTTGCTTGAAGTACTTGGTGACCACCAGGTCCATTTCCTGACCGAGGTCTTTCTCGCCATCGTTCAGCGGCAGCGAAGTGCTGGAGAGGATCGCGCCGGTGACGTCGTCGGTATTGTTCTCGACGGCGTTGATGCCATTGCTGCCGACCGGCTTGTTGCCGTCGACGCGCCAGAACTTGTGGTAGATCAGGCTGGCGTCGTATTCGTCGTTGAGCATCCACGAACCGAACAGGGTGGCGGTCTGCATGTTGTTCATTTCGCCACGGAAGGCTTCGCCGAAACGGTGCACTCGCGAGCGGGTGCCGGTGTAGTTCGAGCGGTTGCTTTCCAGGCCGTTCTGTTCGTACTCGGCGCTGGCGCGAGCATAGGCGGCACCGACTTGCCATTGCGGATCGAGGCGCAAACGCACGCCGACATCGGTGGCCCAGCCGTTGAGGTCTTCACCGCGCTTGGCTTCAGCTGGCGACGTGCCATCGGCGTTCAGCGGGTTGACCTTGTCGATGTCGCCGCTCATGCCGGTGATGCTGCCCCAGTAATTGACGGTGTTGGTGTTGCGCCAGTTATAGGCGTCGCTGTCGGCGGTCAGGCCGAGCCAGCTGATGTCACCGTTCTGTTTCTTGTCCAGCGAATCCGTCGGTACACCCGGCTCCGGGTAGTCGAGCTTGCCGTTGTCATGGGTGTGGTGACCGCGAATGCCGACCCAGTTGCCCGGTGTCCACTGGTACGCGGCATCGGCGTAGGCGTGCAGGCGATCCTTGTCTTGCGGCGACAGCTCTTTGAGGTCGGTGCGGTACTCGCTGAAGCGTTCGGCGATACCGGCGTTGGCGCGCAGCAGGGTGGTGTCGAAAGTCCAGTTCAGGGCTTCGATGTTGGTGTCACGCCATTGGCCATCGTCATTGCGCAGGCGCTGACGACCGAGTTTCAGGATCTCGCCGGGGTAGGGCGTGAAGCCGCTGTAGCCGACCCAGAATTCACGCATGGCCAGGTAGTTTTTCTTGGTCTGGCGATCATTGTTGTCGGTGTTTTCGGCGCCATCGGATTGTTGCAGGGTGTCGGTCTCGATGATGTCGGTGGACGTCACCGCCTGACCCATGGCGTAGGCGCTCCACGCGCCGCTTTCGCCGTAGACCCACGGACGCAGGTCGAGGCCGACGCCGTTGACGTCGCCGCCAGGAGCGGTGCCGAGGTCGCGGTCGTCTTCGGACTGGCCGGTGATTTTCACGTCCAGGCCGAAGTTCTTGGTTTCTTCAGTCATCGCAGCAAGCGTCGGGCAAGACCAGATCAGCGCGAATGTCAGGCCAATGCCGGCCTTCATGAATGGATTCAACTTCATTGGGATTCCTCGCCATCTTCTTCTTGCAGGGCATGCAGTTCCGGCGTGTTCGGGCTCAGGGCACCGCGCACGGCCTGTTCTTGTTTCAACAGGCGTTGGGCTTCAGCCAACCGGTCGGGCGGCAGTTGCGTTTGGATTGTTTGCGCAAGCTCGGTGGCTTGCGGAGTGTTCTGGGCCAGGGCCAATTGGCTGAAGACGTAGGCGTTCAGCGGATCAGGCTTGGTGCCCTTGCCTTGGGAAAACAGTTGGGCGATGGCGAAGTCGGCGCTGTTCTGGCCGTTTCGCGCAGCGGTCAACAGATGGTCGAGGGCCTTCTGCGGATAGACCTTGCCCAGGTAACCACGGCGATAGATCTGGCCGAGGTAGTAATCGGCAGCGACTTCACGGCCGACGGCTTTCTGGAAATGCTCTTCGGCGACCTTGGCGTCGGCCGGCACCAGTTTGCCTTCGAAGTAGAGCTTGCCCAGCAACAGTTCGGCGCGGGGCTGGTCGGCGGCGCGGCCGTTGTCCAGGTACTTCATCATCTGGTCGACGTCGCCCAGTTCGGGGAAGTCGTAGAGCAGTTGCGCAAGAGTGACCCACGACGCCGGGTAGCCCGGTGCGATCGGTTCGAGCAGCGACTGGGCGGTTTTCTCGTCGGTCTTGCCCAGGGTCGCATCGGCGAGCACGCGGGCGACGCTGTCGACGCGTTGCGCCGAAACGGTGCCGCGGGCGTGAGCTGCTTGCATCTGTTTGATCAGCTCGGCCTGTTGCTCAGGCTTGGCCTGTTTCTGATAGACCGTGGCCAGTTCGACGTAGCAGATGTCGCTGGTGTTGAGCGCGGCTTTGCAGATTTTTTCCACGTCATCCAGATGCTGGTCGTAGGTGCCCTGGGTGCGATAGAGCAGCACCTGCGCCAGACCTGCTTCCGGTTTGTTCTCGGCACGCCATTGGCTGATCTGCTGCTGAGCGTTCACGTTAGGGAAGCTGTGCGGGTATTGCAGGTACAGCATCGCCAACGGGATCAGCGTGTTGCCTTCGCCTGCGGCGGCGGCTTTTTTCAACAGGGTTTCGGCTTCGTGTTGTTCCGCTTCGGTGGAGCCGGGCTTGGCCACCAGCAAGCGACCGAGGCGCGCCTGGGCGCGCGGCGAAACGTTGGCCGCGGCGCGGTAAGTCGCCTCGGCCTGTTTCATCTGCGCCGGGTCGCGGCTGTCGACCTGGATATCGGCGAGACCGACCTGGGCTTCGCTGTAGCCCAGGTCTGCCAGTTGCCGATAGTTCGCCGCGGCGGTGGTGGTATCACCACGCTTGAGGGCTTCGTTGGCCAGGCGCTGGTCGGGCAGGCCGGCGCAACCGCTGAGGCTGACCGCCAGGGCTAGCGAACAGAACGCAAATCCCATGTGGGAGCGAGCTTGCTCGCGATGCGGCTGGCTCGGTGCATCAGACAGACCGCGTCGATCCCATCGCGAGCAAGCTCGCTCCCACAGGGTCGGCGGTGTGTTGAGGGTTGGAGTAGTCACAGGCATGTCCTCGACTTAAAGACCGACAGCCATGGCTTTGTCGATCAGCCAGTTCAGGTTCGGGCCACGGTCGCTGTTGACTTCCACCGGGCGGCCGGCGAGGGAGCTGTCCAGGGTTTCGTCCGGCTGGATCAGTACGCGGATGTCCGAAGACAGGTCGGCGCTTTTCAGGCTGGTGCTGCTGACAATCTTGCCGGTGCGGCTCTTGTCCTCGCCGGCGATCTGGAAACGCACCGAAGTACCCGGGCGCACGTCGCCGAACTGGCGATAGGAGAAGCGCGCTTCAACATTGGCTTCGCTGTTGCGCGGCACCAGTTGGAAGATCACGTCGCCCTTGCTGGCGTACTGACCGTTGGCGACCATTTGCTGGGCCACGGTGCAGTCGCAAGGCGAGGTCAGGGTGCCGGTCATCTGCTTGCCGAACAGTTCTTCAACCTTGGCCGGCTGCAGTTGGTCTTCGTCCAGATGGCCCTTGAGCACGTCGAGCATGCTGGTGCTGAAGGTCGCCAGCGGTGCTCCCTTGGCGGCCACGCCGTCGGCTTTCACCAGGCTCTGCACGGTGCCGTCGCGGGGCATGGTGATGTTCACGCCCGGCACGCTGACCAGACCAGCCTGTGCGTGGCTGACGAAGTACATGCCATACACCGATTTGAAGACAAAGCCGAATGCAGCCACGCCGACAACGAAGATCCCCAGGCTGAAGGTCACGGCTTTCAGGCGTCCGAACGCGGACATGCCGTGGCCGCCGTCCTTGACCTTGCGCGCCTTGGTGAAGTTGTCGCGCTGCAGGGTCGCCAGCATTTCACCCACGCTGACGATGTCGCCAGCCAGGTGCGAAGTGATCAGGTGGCGCAGGGTCGAGATGTCCCGTGGTTCCAGGTTCTGGAACTGGCAGCCGGCGCGTCCGGTCTCGCGGTCGAAGGAGCGGACCTGCAACTCGACGTCCATGGCCAGGCCGAGGTTGTCGATGACGAATTGCAGGCGGGCCTTGTACACGTCACCCATCTTCAGCGGCAACTGACCGGCGTTGAACGCCAGGCCACCGGCGGACAGGTCGATCACCCGGGCTTCGACCGGCGTCCGGTCAGGGCCGAAGAAACGCAACTTGGCCGGGATTTTCACTCGGGCGTGTTGGCGCTGGGCTTCGGATTCGTGCACTACGTTGGCGTTGACGGCGGTATTCATAGGGGGCGTTTTCCTAGTTAATTCAGGCGGGTTCGGTCAGACCATCAACAGCAGCACGGCGACAAAAATGCTGCCGGCAGAGAAGGTCATGGTCCGAGACGACCAGGTGTTGAACCAACGTTGAAAGCTGGCGAGATCACGGGTCAGAGAAGTGGGTTGGCGAGTCCAGGACTGTTGGTCGAGGCGGAAGAACACGTAGATCTTCACCAGCGCGCCGACGATCTGGTTGTAATAGAGAATCGCCGGGTAGGCCGGGCCGATCCGGTGTCCGGAGCACGACAGCAACAAGGTCAGGATGAACCGGGTGATGCCGATCCACAGCAGGTACACCAGGATGAACGCGGTGCCGTACTTGAAGCTGGCGATCAACGCCACAGTCAGGCCCAGCAGCGAGGTCCACATCGACACGCGCTGGTCGAACAGCACCACCGAAGTGAACACGCCGAGGCGTTTGATCCCCAGGCCCAGGGCACGGGAATTCTGCCGCAGGTTGTTGCCGTACCAGCGGAACATCAGTTTGCGGCTGGCCTTGATGAAGCTCTTTTCCGGCGGGTGTTCAACGGTGTTGATCGCCGCGTCGGGCACGTAGAACGTGTCGTAGCCCAGGCGCATCAGGCTGAACCAGCTCGACTTGTCATCGCCGGTAAGGAACTTGAAGCGACCCAGGCGCCAGTGTTGCAGCGAGTCGCTTTCCACATCGGCGATGAAATCCGGGTTGGTGACCACGGTGGCGCGGAACACCGACATGCGGCCGGTCATGGTCAGCACGCGCTTGGACAAGGCCATCGAGCACATGTTGATGTGGCGCTGGGCGAAACGCAGCTTGTGCCATTCGCTCATGATGTAGCCGCCGCGCACTTCGCAGAATTCGTTGGTGGTCAGGCCGCCGACGTTGCCGAACAGCTGGAACCACGGCACGGTCTTGAGCACCACGCCTTCGGCCAGCACGGTGTCGCCATCGATCACCGCGACCACGGCGCGATCGTCCGGCAGGTGCCGGGAGATGGCGCGGAAGCCGTAGGCCAGGCCATCGCGTTTGCCGGTGCCGGGAATGCGCACGAAGTCGAGCTTCACCCGGGACGGCGGGTTCATCCGGTTCCACAGGCTTTTCACCAGCAGCTCATCGGACATTTCCACGATGGAGCAGACCACGGTGGTCGGTAGGCCGCAGTCGATGGCTTCGCGGATCACCGAGCTGTAGACCTGCGCAGTGGTCAGGGCATCGATACGGAAGCTGGTGACCATCAGGAATACATGGGACGGGTCAGCCGCTTTGCCCAGCTTGCGCACTTTGCGTCGCAGGTAGGGGTAGACGATGTACAGAAAAATCATGCCGCGCACAAAGTGGGTGGCACCCATCGAGTAGCGCCAGATACCCACGGCGCCAATCAGGAAAATGAAGTCCTTCGACTCGGAGTCGAACGTGGACACGGGCAACGCCATGGCGAGGCCCATCAGTAAACTCAGGTAGAACAGCCAACCGGCGGCCTGGAGTAGGCCGTGCTTTAGCCTGTGCATAATCTGCATCCGTCTCAATCTCGGGCGAGCCTTTGGGGTGGCCCGATGGGGTTTTGGCAGGCGTAGAAAGCAGCCCGTAGGAGCTGCCGCAGGCTGCGATCCAGGGACCTTTGGCGCCCCTGAAGGCGCCAAAGGATCGCAGGCTTCGCCAGCTCCTACGGAACCGTGGTTACCAGCAAATGCCTTCAGTCCGGCCAGTCACGCTGGTGGCCTTGGACATGAAACCCACCAGGTCGATCACCTGCTTGCCGTGTGGAACGTCCTTCACCAGGGCGCGGAATTTCTCGTCACGGTTGCCGAGGATGATCACGTCGGAGTTGTTGATCACCGCGTCGAAATCGGAGTTCAGCAAGGACGAGACGTGAGGGATCTTCGACTCGATGTAGTCCTTGTTGGCACCGTGAACGCGGGCGTACTCGACGTTGCTGTCGTAGATGCTCAGGTCATAGCCCTTGCCGATCAGCATTTCCGCCAGGTCAACCAGCGGGCTTTCGCGCAGGTCGTCGGTACCGGCCTTGAAGCTCAAGCCCAGCAGGGCGACTTTGCGTTTGTCGTGGCTGGAAACGATGTCGAAAGCGTTCTGCACCTGGGATTCGTTGCTGCGCATCAGCGAGTTGAGCAGCGGCGCTTCCACGTCCAGGGAACCGGCGCGGTAGGTCAGGGCACGCACGTCTTTTGGCAGGCACGAGCCGCCGAAGGCGAAGCCCGGGCGCATGTAGTACTGGGACAGGTTGAGGGTCTTGTCCTGGCAGACCACGTCCATCACTTCGCGACCATCGACGCCGACCGCCTTGGCGATGTTGCCGATTTCGTTGGCGAAGGTGACCTTGGTGGCGTGCCACACGTTGCAGGTGTACTTGATCATCTCGGCGACCGCGATGTCCTTGCGGATGATCGGTGCGTCGAGTTCTTCGTACAGCGATTGCAGAACGTCGCCGGAAGCCTTGTCGAATTCGCCGATGACGGTCATTGGCGGCTGGTCGTAGTCGGCGATCGCGGTGCTTTCGCGCAGGAACTCAGGGTTTACGGCCACGCCGAAATCAACGCCGGCCTTCTTGCCGGAGCAGTCTTCGAGAATCGGGATGACCACGTTGGCCACGGTACCCGGCAGCACGGTGCTGCGCACGACGATGGTGTGGCGGGTGGTCTTGTCACGCAGGACAAAACCGATTTCGCGGCACACTGCCTCGATGTAGTTCAGTTCCAGATCGCCGTTCTTTTTGCTCGGCGTGCCCACGCAGATCATCGACAGGTCGGTGTCGCGAATCGCCTCGGCGAAGTTGGTGGTGCCACGCAGACGACCGGTCTGGATGCCCTGGGCCAGAAGTTCGCCCAGGCCCGGTTCAACAATCGGCGATTTACCGGCATTGATCATATCGATCTTGTCTTTGGCCACATCGACGCCGACAACGTCATGACCCCGTGCAGACAGGCAACCGGCACATACTGCGCCGACGTAACCCAAACCAAAAATGCTGATGCGCATCGCAATTACCTCTCTATTATCAAGCCTGTATACATCGAGCCATTAAATGGCCAGAGTTAATGGTGTGCAGCGGTTAAAGTGCACTCGCAAGTGCGACTTACAGGCGCAACAACGCCGTGTGCTGGCATGTAAATTACGAGTGTCTAAATAAATGCACTCAAGGTGTGCGCAACTAGGCCTTGTTGTTGTGATTTGCCCTGTTATGCAGCCGATCCTCTTTTCAGGGGGATGCTGGCGCAAAGGTATTACACGCTTGATGTCAGGCCGAAAGCCCGTGGATCAAGCGGTTGGGTGCTCGGGGGAGCACGTTTATAGGGGCGCTGCCGTGGCCTTGTAGGGGATAGTCATACCGCGTTATCTCCTGTCCGCTTGCTGTTGTCCAAATCAGTGATTAGTCAGCGCAAGTTATTATTACAACTTCGCTACGTGAATCGCTTATCTGCGTAAGTTATCTCGTACACGCTCGGCGAGAATCGTTACCGGTGGTATGAGCGACGCGTTTGGACATAGTTCCAGTCCGCTCATCGTGAAATCTGAAATTTTTTGAAATATTGAGAAAGATGGCACTGCTCTCAAATTGATAGCACTTGCCGTTTCGCCCTTTATATATAGGCGGATAATTGGGGTGGATAGTTTTTTGCCACTACTGTTAAAAAAAATCAGTGCCACTACGCAAAAAAATGATTGAAGTCGAGTGAAACTAAAGTTAGGAAACCGGGTGATGAATTTTTGGCGCCATAAAAATGGCGAAATGGCGGGGGAAGGCTGAAGTGAATCAAGGGTCGGCGCACGAGACTTGTGGAGGTCGTGCGCCGACTGGATGCATCACTCTGGTGCGTGATCGCGCAGAAACACCAGATTGTCCGGCTTGGATTGTTCGGCGCTGTAGCGATAGCCTTGAACGTCGAACTGCTTGAGGGTGGCCGGATCGTTGATGCGCTCTTCGATGACGAAGCGGCTCATCAAGCCGCGAGCCTTTTTCGCGTAGAAGCTGATGATTTTGTACTGGCCGTTCTTCAGGTCCTTGAATTCGGTATTGATGATGCGCGCGTTCAGGGCGTTGCGTTTGACCGCCGAGAAGTACTCGTTGGACGCCAGGTTGAGCAGCACGTCATCGCCTTGATCGACCAGGGCTTCGTTCAGCCATTCGCTGATGCGCGTGCCCCAGAAGGCATACAGATCCTTGCCCCGGGCGTTGGCCAGTTTCGTGCCCATTTCCAGGCGATAAGGCTGCATCAGGTCCAGTGGGCGCAACAGGCCATACAGGCCCGACAACATGCGCAAATGCTGCTGGGCATAGTCGAAATCGGCTTCGCTGAGGGTTTGCGCATTCATGCCGGTGTACACGTCGCCCTTGAAGGCCAGCAGCGCCTGCTTGGCGTTTTCCGGGGTAAACGCGGGCGTCCAGCTACCGAAACGCGCGGCGTTGAGCCCGCCGATCTTGTCGGAGACGTGCATCAACTCGCTGATCTGCGCCGGGGACAACTCGCGCAATTGCAGGATCAACTCCTGGGAATGGTCGAGGTACTGCGGCTGGGTGAAGCGCTGGGTCGCCGGCGGTGTTTCATAGTCGAGGGTCTTGGCGGGTGAAATCACCATCAGCATGAAGTCGTCTCCTTTAATCGTGGCGGCGATTCTAGGGGGTTGTCCTCGTTGACTCCAGCTATCGCGTCCATAGGTGATGGCCGGTGGCTTTGCACCAAACCCACAGTGGTTCAGTGTTACTGCAGGAGGTGTGTCTCGATCAGCTATAGTGCCGCGCGGGTTTTGTTATGGAGACATCCCATTGCGTATCGCTTTTCTCATCTCGATCTGGCTACTGAGCTTCGTCGCCATTGCGGCACCGGGCGATGTGGCGACGCTTGATCGCAGCACCTGGCCAGAAAAACTCGGCAACCCGACGCTGTTCGATGTGGCGTCGAGGGCCGAGATCCTCATGTTTTCCAGTGTGCTCTTGGCCAACGAGTCGCTGGATGAGCCCGCCCTGGCCCAGCGCCTGGGCCTGCGCACGATCAATCTGGAGTCGGTCAACCGGGTTCGTCAGCGCATGTGGCAACGGCTGCTGAGCAACTACAACTTCGCCCAACAGAGCTGCGACCAGGATGCCTCCTTCTGTTTTCTGGTCGAAGACCTGCCCACCCTGCGCGAGCAGGCCGCCAAGTTCCAGGTCGGCGCAGACAGTTACTACATCAAGTGGGCCGAGCCGAGCCGTGAGTTCCACACCCAGTACCTGGACGAACAGTTGCGCAAGGCTGCGCTGTTCCCGCAAACCAGCAGTGAAGTCGATCGTTTTGGCGACTATGAGCGCAGCGGCGACGGGATGCATGACCGGCTGTTTCTGCTGACCTTCGACAGCGCTGCCAACACCGCACCGGATAACACCGCCTGGGTCACCGAGTACCTGCGCAAGTCGAACCTGAGCGGGACGTTCTTTGTCCTCGGCAAGGACATCCAGGCCCGTTTGGCCGAGCATTCGGTGAGCAACCTGCAGTCAACCTACTCGACCCAGTGCATTGGCGTTCAAGGCTGGGAGTTCCGCTCCCACAGCCACTGGCAGGACTGGCAGGACTCGGTGCACCGCAGCGCCGAACTGGTCAAAAGCAAGCTGCCTGAGAACTACGTGCCACTGTTCCGTCCGCCCGATGGCCAGCGCCGGTCCGATGCCGAAGGCTTCTTCAAGGCTCAGGGGGTGCAGGTAGCACTGTGGGACATCGACGCCCAGGACGGCGCCGGCAAACTCAAGGGCAACCCGAGTGCACAACGGGTGCTGACCCTGATGCTGCTGTGGCGGCATGGGGTGATCAATTTCAATGTGAAACAGGATGCAGTGAAAACGGCATTACCGTGGCTGGTCACACAAACGGCGCCTGTCGGGATCGGTTGGGAGGATTGCCAGGATGCGTTTCGCTGAAAGAGACAAAACCCCGTAAATATTGGGTTTTTGGCGATTTTGGAAGGGGATTCGTTGCAGGTTGACTTCCGACTGTAAACGGGTGATGGCAGTCCGCCAAGTGTTATTGGTCACTCTGAAAAATAAACTTCAAAAAAGCGTCAAAGTACTTTTTTCTGTCACACGTTTTGGAGTATTACGAAGGCAGACCGCCGAAACCTGCAACACAGGTGGCGTCTCCCAAGACTCCTCTTGTTTGCAGTCACTTGACTCTGCTTTTTATCGGTACGGCAGGGTGAGATTCGGCAGTCACTTCGAGGCGCAGCACCGTCAAGGTATTGCGTCGACTGGCTCCCACAAAGGTGACCGAGTATGGATGATCACGGACGTAGCTCTTCTTCCAACCAGCCAATCCTTTATGTACTCGATACCAACGTATTGATTCACGATCCAAACGCGCTGCTTAACTTCGAAGAACACCACGTCGCGATCCCGATGACCGTGCTTGAAGAGCTCGACAAGCTCAAGAGCGGGCATCACAGCGTTGCCGCCGAATGCCGCCAGGCCATCCGCCTCATCGACAAGACTCTGGGCGATGCCTCACCCGAGGACGTCGAGCAGGGTGTGCCGATCCAGCGTGGCAAAAGCGGACCCAAGGGTTTGCTGTCAATTCTGATGAGCAGACATGCCGAGCCGAACCTGATTCTGCCCGAGCATCTGAACGACAACAAAATCATCAACCAGCTGATCGACCTGCACGCACGCGATCCGAAGAAGCCCGTGGTGCTGGTCACCAAAGACATCAACATGCGCCTCAAGGCGCGCGCCTGCGGGATCGCGGCGGAGGACTACAGCACTGACCAACTGGTCGATGACGTGTCCTTGCTGCCCAATGGCTACCACAACATGACCGGCTCTTTCTGGGACCGCGTGAGCAAGGTCGAAACCCGTCAGGACCACGGCCGCACCTGGCATCAGGTGCAATTGATCGACAACCTGCCGGCGGTGCACATCAACGAATTCATCATTGATGAACAGGGCTTTGTCGGCTGGATCAAGGAGATTGAAGAGGACCGCTTACTGATCCTCGACCTGCACCAGGAACCGCTGCTGCACCAGGAAGCCTGGGGCCTTAAACCGCGTGATATCTATCAGAGCCTGGCGTTGTACGCCTTGCTCGATCCGGACATCCACCTGGTCAACCTGTCGGGTGCCGCGGGTTCGGGTAAAACCATCCTGGCGCTGGCCGCTGCAATTGAGCAGACCATGGTCAGCAAACGTTATCGCCGCATCATCGCCACCCGCAGCGTGCAGGGTCTGGACCAGGAAATCGGCTTCCTGCCCGGCACCGAGGCGGAAAAAATGGAGCCGTGGCTGGGCGCCATCACCGACAACCTCGAAGCCTTGCACATGGATGACGAAAGCACCCATGGCAGCGTCGACTACATCCTCAGCAAAGTGCCGTTGCAGTTCAAATCCCTCAACTACATCCGGGGCCGCAGCTTCCAGCAGAGCCTGATTTTGATCGACGAATGCCAGAACCTCACGCCGCACCAGATGAAAACCATCATCACCCGTGCCGGCGCCGGTTCCAAAGTGGTGTGCCTGGGCAACCTGGCGCAGATCGACACCCCTTACCTGTCCGCGACCAGCTCCGGGCTGACCTACCTCACTGAACGCTTCAAGGACTTCCCGAACGGGGTGCACATCACCCTGCAAGGGGTACCACGCTCGATCCTGGCCGAATACGCCGAATCGCATTTGTAATCGCTTCATCGAAACCGGGCGGCCGCAAGGTCGTCCGGTTTTTTTGTACGCGGCGTAAAGGCCCGTGCCTAAGGGCAGACCCAATACCGATGAATGTATTTCTGCAAAGCCTGAGGCGAAAGCAGTCTTGTTTACAGAGGTTGCGAAAAATAACCCTTGAGGGTTTCCGTAAGAATTGATTGAGCGTCCAATACCTCTTGGGGCGGCTCAGGTTGTGAGCTACTGAACTTTTTTCGCGTCCAGCTGAAAAAGAAGGGGCCATCAATAATACGTTCATTGTGTTCCGCCAAATATAATTTGGTCACGGAGGCATGCCTGGGGAAAACATGAAAATGTAGCTCATGATTGAGCTCGGAAATACGCATTATGTATATTTTCTCAGGAGAAAATAGAGTATTTAAAGCTCGCTCCGTAAATGCCAAGCCTTTCATCAGTTCAGCACTTTCCGTCGAACTTAACTCTTCCAGTTTAAATATCTTCCGCTTGAGAGAAATAATCATGTAGCCCGGAATGTCACAGTCCCGGCAGTGAGAGATTACGATGTGTTTTCCTGAGTAAATTGTCCGCGCTGACATGACTAGCCTCCCGTGTGCCACCATGGTTGACGTGTAGGACCTGCCCCGTTGAGCTGCTGCCGGAGGTCAGTAGAAAAAACCTCATGCGATACCTCAGTACTGAAATTTTAGAATCGTTAGCTTTCTTGGTCAGTTTTTCTCGAATTAACAAATCGGTCTAACATTCAGTTGTAGGAAGTTTCATGGCGGGCCATTAGTGCGTACTTACGGAAAATTCTTACGTCAGAATTTGTTATAAAATAATCAGTAACTTATCGGCTGGTGCACCAATTAAAACTGATCGCTGATGTCAGAAAAAGCGAATGTTCAGTAGGCTTTTGTTACATTTCTTTCTGTTGTTTGGCATGACTTTAATTTGTGTTTTTTAAACTTAATAAGGAATCGCATCTGAAACCGTCCACCGAGTCCGGGCGTATGAGGAACCTGTGGGAGCGAGCTTGCTCGCGATGACGGTGTGTCAGTCGACATCTCGGGTTAATGACAGGCCGCTATCGCGAGCAAGCTCGCTCCCACATTGGTTTGTGGTGGGCCGACAATCAGGCGTGCGAAAAATTGACCCGCAGGTTTACAATCGATGCTCCTGATCAGGAGTAATCCCGTGCTGACTCATCTCGATTCCCAAGGTCGCGCCAACATGGTCGACGTCACTGAAAAAGCCGTGACGTTCCGTGAGGCGACCGCTCAAGCGCTGGTGCGCATGCTGCCCGAAACCCTGCAGATGATCGTCAGCGGCGGCCACCCCAAGGGTGATGTGTTTGCCGTGGCGCGCATTGCCGGCATTCAGGCGGCGAAGAAAACCAGCGATCTGATTCCTCTGTGCCACCCGTTGATGCTGACCGGCGTCAAGGTCGAGCTCAGTGCCGAAGGCGACGATTCGGTGCGCATCGTGGCGCGCTGCAAGCTGTCCGGGCAGACCGGCGTCGAAATGGAGGCCCTGACCGCCGCCAGTGTCGCCGCGCTGACGATCTACGACATGTGCAAGGCCGTGGACCGCGGCATGACCATCGAAAGCGTGCGTCTGCTGGAGAAGGTCGGCGGTAAGAGCGGACATTTCCAGGCGGAGCAGCCATGAACGTTACCGTGAAGTTTTTCGCCCGTTATCGTGAAGCGTTGGGTCTGGACTCGCTGAAAGTAGAAGGCAACTTCGCCACCGTTGACGACGTCCGCGCGCTGTTGGCCCAACGTGACGGTGCCGAGGTGTTGAGCGAGCAAAACCTGATGTGCGCCCGCAACGAAGACCTGTGCCAGCTCGACGAGCCGGTCAGCGAGGGCGATGAAGTGGCGTTCTTTCCGACTGTGACCGGAGGCTGAACCATGGCGATTCGCGTGCAGTCCACCGCGTTTGACCCGGGTGCCGAAGTCAATGCCATGCACGATGCCAATGTCGGCGTAGGTGCGGTGGTGAGTTTTGTTGGCTACGTACGCGACTTCAATGACGGCCTCGACGTTGCCGGGATGTTCCTCGAACACTATCCCGGCATGACTGAAAAGGCTCTCGGCAAGATCGCCATCGAAGCCGAGCAGCGCTGGCCGCTGCTCAAGCTGGAAGTGCTGCATCGCATCGGCGCCCTGGAGCCGGGTGAGCCGATTGTCTTCGTCGGCGCGGCCAGCGCCCATCGTCAGGCGGCATTCGACGCCTGCGCCTTTGTCATGGATTACCTGAAAACCCGTGCGCCGTTCTGGAAGAAAGAAAACACCAGTGACGGGCCGCGTTGGGTCGAGGGGCGTGACAGCGATCATGCGGCGGCGGATCGCTGGAAGCAGTAGTTCCTGCTGCGTTCTTGAGTCAGTCATCGCGAGCAAGCCCGCTCCCACAGTGGATCTGGTTGCACATAAATCTTGTGTACGACGCAGAACCCTGTGGGAGCGAGCTTGCTCGCGATGGCGTCATCTGCACCACTAAAAATCTTGATGATTCACCACCCGACCATCGGCCGGCGCGGGCTGCATTTGCCTGATTGACGGTTTATACATAAAAGTCCAGTATGGAATTATAAGTACAAAAAAGGCTTCCACCCGTTTCAGCTTTTTCTTCTGTCTTGCCAAACCAACAACAACCGCGAGAAAACGAACATGAAGAAGTTCCCCCTCATCACCGGTCTGGCCCTGAGCCTGTTGGCGTGCAGCTCTGTGTTCGCCGCCGAGAAAACCCTGCGCATCGGCATCGAAGCGGCGTATCCACCGTTCGCCTCGAAAACCGACAAAGGCGAAATCGTCGGTTTCGACTATGACATCGGCAACGCCCTGTGCGCGCAGATGAAGGCCAAGTGTGTGTGGGTCGAAGGCGAGTTCGACGGTCTGATTCCTTCCCTGAAGGTGAAGAAAATCGACATGGCGCTGTCGTCCATGACCATCAATGAAGACCGCAAGAAGTCGGTGGACTTTACCCACAAGTACTATTTCACTTCGTCGCGCCTGGTGATGAAGGACGGCGCGGTGGTGGATGACCAGTACGCCAGCCTCAAGGGCAAGACCGTCGGCGTGCAGCGCGCCACCACCACCGACCGTTACGCCACCGAGGTGTTCGAGCCCAAGGGCATCAACGTCAAGCGCTACAGCAACAACGAAGAAATCTACATGGACTTGGCAGCCGGTCGCCTCGACGCGATTTTTGCCGACACCATTCCGCTCAATGACTTCCTGTCGATGCCGCGTGGCCAGGGTTATGCCTTTGTCGGACCGGAGCTGAAAGATCCGAAATATGTGGGCGAGGGTGCCGGGATTGCAGTGCGCAAGGGCAACACCGAACTGGTCAGCGAGCTGAACACGGCCATTGATGGCATTCGTGCCAGTGGTGAGTACCAGAAGATTTCCGAGAAGTACTTCAAGTCGGATATCTACGGCGACTGATTAAAAAGATCGCAGCCTGCGGCAGCTCCTACAGGGGAATGCGTTCCACTGTAGGAGCTGGCGCAGCCTGCGATCTTTTGATTTTCAGCCCTTCAATTCCTTCAATTCCTTCAAATGTTTGTACACCGTCGCCCGGCCCATGTTCAGCACATTGGCGACGTAGTTCGATGCGCTCTTGCCCTTGAACGCGCCTTCGGCGTGCAACGCCAGCACCAGCTCACGCTTGTGGTCGCGAGTCAGCAGATTCAGGCTCAACTGGCGCTCGCGCAGCCAGGCGTGGAGGAAGGTGTTGATCCGCTCCTGCCAGTCATCGCGAAACAGTGAGTCCGGTTGCGGGATCAGCTTGGTCGGCGACAGGAACAGGTCCAGGGCGGCCTTGGCATTTTCGAACAACGAAATATTCAGGTTGATGCACAGCACCGCCAGCGGCCGACCTTCGCTGTCCCGTAGCACCGTGCTGAGGCTGCGAATCTTCTGACCATCCCAGTTGAGCTTTTCGTACGGCCCGATGTTTCGTTCGCTGACGTCGTCGCTGAGCATGTCTTCCAGCGCCGAGTCGTCGCCGATTTCCCGCTTGGACAGGTTGTTGGCGATGTAGTCGACCTTTTGCGTGCGCAGGTCGTGCAGCACCACTTCGGCGTGGGGGAAAAACAACGTGGCGATGGCGTCGGCAATTGCGTGGAAGTTATCCAGGGACGTGTCGTCCAGGGCCGAGTCTTTTTCGGGGGCGTTCATACAGTGGAACTCCAGGCAGCGTCAGCGCCCCATCAAAGGGGCGCTGAAAGTGTGCCGTAATCGTGTGGGCACGTCACCTGAGGATCAGGATCAGCCGAGGCGGGCAGGGGAGAGCATTTCGGCACTCAGACCGAAACTGCTGAGCGTCTCCGGCAACGCTGCACCGCGCACCAGTGCGGCGCTGGCCTGGCCCATGGCCGGCGAAGTCTGGATGCCGTAACCACCTTGCGCCGCGACCCAGAACAGCCCCGGCACCTGTGGATCGAAGCCGGACAGCAGGTCGCCATCGCTGACGAAGCTGCGCAGGCCGGCCCATGTGCGAGTCGGGCGGCGAATGGTCAGGGTCGTGGCTTCTTCGATCTGGTAGATGCCCATGGCGATGTCCAGCTCTTCGGGCTGCACATCGTGGGGTTCCACCGGGTCGGCGTTGGCCGGCGAACCGAGGAACATCCCGGCGTCGGGTTTCATGTAGAAGGATTCGTCGAGGCTGACCAGCATCGGCCAATGGTGGATGTCCACGCCCTCCGGGCCGGCGAAGATGAACGCGGCACGGCGTTTCGGTTGCAGGCCCAGCGGCTTCGCGCCGGCCAGTTCGCCAATCTTGTCGGCCCACGCGCCGGCGGCGTTGATGATGATCGGCGCGCTGAACGTCTGGCTACCGGTCTGGACGTGCCATGTACCTTGGTCGTCGCGGCTCAGGCTGACGACTTCACTGTCGGTATGCACTTCGCCCTGGTTGCGGCGAATACCACGCAGATAGCCCTGGTGCAGGGCATCGGTGTCGATGTCGCTGGCGGTAGGGTCGAAGATGGCGCCGTGGACCTTTTCCCGGCGCAGGATCGGCACCAACGCGCAAGCTTCGTCGACGCCGAGCAATTGCATCTCCGGCACCGTGGTTTTTGCGCTCTGGTATTGCCTGTTCAGTTCGTCCGGGTCACCGGTCAGGTCCACGGTCATTTCGCCCCGCGGGGTCAGCAGCGGGTGTTCGCAGAAACCGCTGGGCGGGTTGTCGAAAAAGTCCCGGCTGGCCAGGGTCAGCGCCCGCACTTGTGGGGTGCCATAGGCTGCGGTGTATAGCGCCGCCGAACGGCCGGTGGAGTGATAGGCAGGATGGGATTCGCGCTCGAGCACGATCACGCGGCCGTGCTGCGACAGCCAGAAACCGGTGGAAGCACCGGCAATCCCGCCGCCGATGATGATGAAATCTGCCTGGCTCATGAACGTCTCCTGTTGGGGCGTAAATGCCGGATTTATGGTGATCTCTTGTAGGAGCTGACGAGTGAAACGAGGCTGCGATCTTTTCAAAAGCAAAGTCAAAAGATCGCAGCCTTCGGCAGCTCCTACAGGATGAATTTGGTGTCAGTGCGTGAGGCGATAGATCGCATTGGCCAGCGCAATGTCTTCCAGGCCCAGGCCGATGGAACGGAAAAACACATGGCGATCGTAATCAGGGCGCTGGACTTTTTCGCTGAGCAGGTCGGGCAGGTCGCCGATAATCGCGCTTTTGTCCCAGCCGTGCTGTTCGGCGGCGATCAGCATTTCACCGGCCGAGCCCGGGGTGGTCAGGCGATAGTCGCAGAACACCTGCATGTCGTTGAGGCACTGCGGCGGCACTTCGTGGGCACGCGGCGCATTGGTGCTGATGGAGGTAATCAACGCCGGTTTGCGCAAGCTCGATGGATTGATCACCGGACCGGCGGACGAGGTGCAGAGCATGATCACGTCGGCGTCCTGAACGGCAGCTTCGCGACTGTCGACGATGTTCAGGCGTGGCTCGATGTTTTTCAGCCGGCTCACGGTTTCGGCATCTTCGCTCAAGCTCGGCGAGTACAAGCTGATGCTCTGCCAGTCGCGCAGGCCTTTCACGTAATGCAGGTGCGCCTGGGCCACTTTGCCGCTGCCGATGATGGCCAGGCGATTGGCTGTGAGCGGCGCGAGGGCATCGACCGCCACTGCGGTGGTCGCGGCGGTGCGGGCCGTTGTCAGTTCGCCCGCATCGCACAGCAACAGCGGCTGGCCGGTTTGCATCGACATCAGCAAGGTCCACGCCGTCACCAACGGCCCTTGTTCACGGACGATGTATGGCGACGTCTTGATCCCGTACACGCCATCTTCGGCCAGCACGCCCAGGTAGTTGATGAAATCGCCGGCGCCCTGTGGAAACTCCACCAGTTGCTGCGCCGGTTGTACGGCTTGCCCGGCGGCCAGGTCGCGGAACAGTTTGCGCAGGATCTGCGGTACATCGACCTGCGCCAGTAGCTCGCGAGCCTGGGCTTGGGGGATCACTTGGGGCGTACTGGACATGGTCGGCTCCGGAGTTTGAAGTAAACTAATTTGTCCATTATGGACTTTTAGATATCTCTGGCAAGCTCCTGTTGAAAAAAACCGGGCGAAAAAAAAGCGCAGTCCGTTGCCGGCTGCGCTTGTCTTTTCAGCGTCGCTTAATGAGGACGCTTGCGCTCAACGGCCCGCAACAGGTGGGTCGGTGGCATTTCACAACTGATTTTGCGGCCCAGCAGCTCTTCGATGGACGGTAGCTGGTAGGAGTCGTCTTCACCGGCAAAGCTGATGGACACACCGTCGGCACCGGCACGCCCGGTACGACCGATGCGGTGCACGTAGTCGTCCGGCACTTCCGGCAGGGTGAAGTTGATCACGTGGCTGATGCCGTCGATGTGGATGCCGCGACCGGCCACGTCGGTGGCGACCAGTACGCGGATCTTGCCTTCGCGGAAACCTTCCAGGGTCTTGATGCGCTTGTGCTGCGGCACGTCGCCGGACAGTTGCGCGGCGTTGATGCCGTCGCGCACCAGGCGTTCTTCAATGCGTCGCACTTCATCCTTGCGGTTGGCGAACACGATCACCCGCTCCCAACCGTTGTCGTTGACCAGGTTGTAGAGCAGTTTGTATTTGTCGGCACCGGCCACCGCGTAGATGTGCTGCTCAACGTTTTCGCTGGCCACGTTCTGCGACTCGATCTCGACGATCGACGGGTCGGTGGTCCATTGCTTGGCCAGGTTCATCACGTCTTCGGTGAAGGTTGCGGAGAACAGCAGCGTCTGGCGCTCGGACTTCGGCGGCGTCTGGCGAATGATCTGGCGCACTTGCGGGATGAAGCCCATGTCGAGCATGCGGTCAGCTTCGTCCAGCACCATCACTTCGACCATGTCCAGATGCACGTCGCCGCGCTGGTTGAAGTCCAGCAGGCGGCCCGGTGTGGCCACGAGGATGTCGCAGTGGCGGGCTTCGAGGTGCTTGAGCTGCTTGTCGAAGTCCATGCCACCGACGAACGTCATGACGTTGAGGCCGGTGTACTTGGTCAGGTCGGCGGCGTCCTTGGCGATCTGCACCACCAGTTCGCGGGTCGGCGCGATGATCAGTGCCCGTGGCTCACCCATGTAGCGCTCTTTCGGCGGCGGGGTTTGCAGCAACTGGGTGATGATCGAGATCAGGAACGCAGCGGTCTTGCCGGTACCGGTCTGGGCGCGGCCGATGGCGTCTTTGCCCGCGAGGGTGAAGCCCAGCACCTGTGCCTGGATCGGCGTGCAATACGGGAAACCCAGGTCCTGGATGGCGTGCATCAGTTCCGGGGCGAGTTTGAAATCGTGGAAGCGGGTCTTGCCTTCCTGGGGTTCGACGACGAAGTCTTCGAGTTTCCATGGGATGACCGGCGCCTTGGGCTTGGGTTCACGGCGCGGTTTGGCGGGTTTCGGCGTTTCGCTGTGTGGCTGTTCCGGGGCTGTTACTGCCGCAGGCTGGGCAGCTTTTGCGGTCTTCGGCTCATGCTTGGGTGCCGCAACGGGGGCGGCCCGTTCAGACTGATTACCGTCGGTGCGGTGGCTGGGAGCGTGAGACGCAGCGCTGGGAACTGGCGCGAGTTGCTCAGTCTCGCTTTTACCGAACATTTTCTTGAGTGCTTTGAGCACGGTCATCTCATCAATTGGTTAAGGAATGTACGCCGGCCAGTGTAATGCAAGAATCGGGCGCGGCGTAGTGGGATGGATCAAAGGGCGTTTTTAAATGAAACGTTTAACGCAAGCGCTCGGCGAGCCAGACGCCGATGTCGCGAATTTCTTCGGGTAACACTTCGTGACCCATTGGGTACTCCTGCCATGTCACGGTGACACCACGCAGCTTCAAGTGCTCGTAGGCGCTGCGTCCCATCGAATTTTGCACTACGTCATCGTACTGACCGTGCAGGCACAGCACCGGAATGCGCTGCTGGCTGGCGGACAATTCCAGTGCATCGCTGAAGGTCGGTGCATAAGTAGAGAGGGCCAATACGCCACCCAGCGGTCCCTGCCATTTCAGGAATGCGGTGTGGAGCACCACGGCACCGCCTTGGGAAAAACCTGCCAGAAAAATCCGCGAGGCGTCTATTCCGCTGGCGCGCTGCGTCTCAACCAATTCGATGATCCAGTTGGCCGACTCTTCAAGTTGTTCGCGGTTGATCGCGCGCGCCGGGCTCATGGCCAATATGTCGTACCAGCTCGGCATCTCGTAACCGCCATTGATGGTCACGGCGCGGCTCGGTGCCTGGGGCAAAACGAAGCGGGTGCTCAGCAGGCTTTCCTGTAGCGCTTCGGCCACCGGCAGGAAGTCATAGCGGTCGGCGCCCAGGCCATGCAGCCAGATGACGCAGGCGTCTGCGGTCTTGACGGGTTCAAGAATCAAGGGGTTGGTCATGGCTGCTCCAATGTTGTGCGTGCGCGCTCATTAAGTGCGTGATCGAAGTGCGCGTCAGGTTGATCCGTTAAGAAGATGTCGCAAGGGTACAAGTTTTGCTATTGACCTGCAGTTGAAGCGCTTTGGCAGGCGGTGTGGTACGGGCTTTGCTATGGAGAAACGGTGCAACACATCTCGCGCCCGGCGGTAACACTATCAGTGTACTGCCGACTGTGGGATAGCAATGAATCCGGTGATGGATGTTCGCCAAGGGCCGCTACGGGGCTTCGCGAACGTGAAAGGGCTACAGCCCGTTCGGCCGCCTGGTGAGAGTGAGTTTTCCATGACGTGGATTTTCTCCTACTAGACTCATAGCTAACGTCTTACGTCGGTTGACCCCAAAACAAGCCAACACGGGTCGACTACGCCTCAAAAGGGTGCGACAGGACTCACGCTCCGACACAACAAGAGCAAAACTGGAGGTTTGAATGAAGATGTTGAAATCCACCCTGGCTATCGTGACTGCAGCCGCGGTACTCGGTGTCAGCGGGTTTGCCCAGGCGGGCGCAACCCTGGATGCAGTGATGAAGAAAGGTTTCGTGCAGTGTGGCGTCAGCGATGGTCTGCCAGGCTTCTCGGTTCCGGATTCCACCGGCAAGATCGTCGGTATCGATGCTGACTACTGCCGCGCAGTAGCGGCGGCTGTCTTCGGCGACGCGACCAAGGTCAAGTTCAGCCAGTTGAACGCCAAGGAGCGCTTCACCGCGCTGCAGTCCGGCGAAATCGACATTCTGTCGCGCAACACCACCATGACCAGCTCCCGTGACGCGGGCATGGGCCTGAAGTTTCCAGGCTTCATTACCTACTACGACGGCATCGGCTTCCTGGTAAACAACAAGCTCGGCGTCAAGAGCGCCAAGGAACTGGACGGTGCAACCATCTGCATCCAGGCCGGTACCACCACCGAACTGAACGTTTCCGACTACTTCCGCGGCAACGGCCTGAAGTACACCCCGATCACCTTCGACACCTCCGACGAAAGCGCCAAGTCGCTGGAATCCGGTCGTTGCGACGTACTGACCTCCGACAAGTCCCAGCTGTTCGCCCAGCGCAGCAAGCTGGCTTCGCCGAAGGACTACGTGGTTCTGCCGGAAACCATTTCCAAGGAACCTCTGGGCCCGGTCGTGCGTAATGGCGACGACGAGTGGCTGGCCATCGTGCGCTGGACTGGCTACGCCATGCTCAACGCTGAAGAAGCCGGCATCACTTCGAAGAACGTCGAAGCCGAAGCCAAGGGCACCAAGAACCCTGACGTTGCCCGTCTGCTGGGTACTGACGGTGAATACGGCAAAGACCTGAAAGTGAAGAAAGACTGGGTCGTGCAGATCATCAAGCAAGTGGGTAACTACGGCGAAGTGTTCGAGAAAAACCTCGGCAAGGGCACTCCGCTGGAAATCGACCGCGGGCTGAACGCTCTGTGGAACGCTGGCGGCATTCAATACGCACCACCAGTGCGCTGATGGTTCTATCACCCGGTGGGCCAACCACCGGGTGATGTTCTGTTCCATTATTTCCGGGGCACTTCATGCAAAATTCAATCGGCGCACCAAAGCAGAGGCTCAGCCTCAGCGATCCACGCGTGCGTGCTTGGCTATTCCAGATCATCACCATTGTCGCGGTGGTCTCGATGGGCTGGTATCTGTTCGATAACACGCAGACCAACCTTCAGCACCGGGGCATTACCTCGGGCTTCAGTTTTCTGGAGCGCAGTGCCGGTTTCGGCATCGCTCAACACCTGATCGACTACACCGAATCGGACACTTACGCCCGGGTGTTTGTCATCGGCCTGCTCAACACCTTGCTGGTGACCTTCATCGGCGTGATCCTGGCGACGATCCTCGGCTTCATCGTCGGTGTGGCACGGCTGTCGAAGAACTGGATCATCGCCAAGCTGGCGACGGTGTACGTGGAAGTCTTCCGCAACATTCCGCCACTGCTGCAGATCCTGTTCTGGTACTTCGCGGTGTTCCTGACCATGCCGGGGCCGCGCAACAGCCATAACTTCGGCGACACCTTCTTCGTCAGCGCCCGCGGCCTGAACATGCCCGCTGCGCTGATGGCCGATGGTTTCTGGCCGTTCGTGGCCAGCGTCGTGGTGGCCATCGTCGCCATCGTGCTGATGAGCCGCTGGGCCACCAAACGCTTCGAAGCCACTGGTGTGCCGTTCCACAAGTTCTGGGTCGGGCTGGCGTTGTTCCTGGTGATCCCGACACTGGGCGCACTGATCTTCGGCGCACCGCTGCACTGGGAAATGCCGAAGCTGCAAGGCTTCAACTTCGTCGGTGGCTGGGTGCTGATCCCGGAACTGCTGGCGCTGACCCTGGCCCTCACCGTGTACACCGCGGCATTCATCGCCGAAATCGTGCGCTCGGGCATCAAGTCGGTCAGCCATGGCCAGACCGAGGCGGCGCATTCCCTCGGCCTGCGCAACGGTCCGACCCTGCGCAAGGTGATCATCCCGCAAGCCCTGCGCGTGATCATTCCACCGCTGACCAGCCAATACCTGAACCTGGCGAAGAACTCCTCGCTGGCGGCCGGTATCGGTTATCCGGAGATGGTGTCGCTGTTCGCCGGGACCGTGCTCAACCAGACCGGGCAGGCGATCGAGGTGATTGCCATCACCATGAGCGTGTACCTGGCGATCAGTATCAGCATTTCCCTGCTGATGAACTGGTACAACAAGCGCATTGCGCTGATCGAGCGGTAAGGAAAAGCGCATGAGTACTCATACTTTCAAACCTGACATGCCTCCACCGGGCCGCAGCATCGGCGTGGTGGCGTGGATGCGCGCGAACATGTTCTCCAGCTGGCTCAACACCCTGCTGACCCTGTTTGCGTTCTACCTGATTTACCTTGTGGTGCCGCCGATCCTGCACTGGGCGATCCTCGACGCTAACTGGGTGGGCACCACCCGCGCCGACTGCACGAAGGAAGGCGCCTGCTGGGTGTTCATCCAGCAGCGCTTCGGTCAGTTCATGTATGGCTACTACCCGCCGGAACTGCGCTGGCGCGTGGACCTGACGGTGTGGTTGGCGATTGTCGGCGTGGCGCCTTTGTTCATCTCGCGCTTTCACCATAAAGCGGTGTACGGGTTGAGCTTCCTGGTGCTGTACCCGATCTTTGCCTACTTCCTGCTGCACGGTGGCATCTTCGGCCTGACCAACGTGGCGACCAGCCAATGGGGCGGCCTGATGCTGACCCTGGTGATCGCCACCGTCGGCATCGCCGGTGCGCTGCCGCTGGGGATTGTCCTGGCCCTGGGTCGTCGTTCGAACATGCCGGCAATTCGCGTGGTCTGCGTGACCTTCATCGAGTTCTGGCGCGGCGTGCCGTTGATCACGGTGCTGTTCATGTCCTCGGTGATGCTGCCGTTGTTCCTGCCCGAAGGCATGAACTTCGACAAGCTGCTGCGGGCCCTGATCGGCGTGATCCTGTTCCAGTCGGCCTACGTGGCCGAGGTGGTGCGCGGCGGTCTGCAAGCGATTCCCAAGGGCCAGTACGAAGCGGCTGCGGCGATGGGCCTGGGCTACTGGCGCAGCATGGGCCTGGTGATTCTGCCGCAAGCCCTGAAGCTGGTGATCCCCGGCATCGTCAACACCTTCATCGCACTGTTCAAGGACACCAGCCTTGTGATCATCATCGGCCTGTTCGACCTGCTCAACAGCGTCAAGCAAGCCGCCGCCGATCCGAAATGGCTGGGCATGGCCACTGAAGGCTATGTGTTCGCCGCCCTGGTGTTCTGGATTTTCTGTTTTGGTATGTCGCGCTATTCCATGCATCTGGAACGCAAGCTCGACACTGGCCACAAGCGCTGAAGCGCCGTACCTAATTTAGGAAGTTCTCTTATGAGCGAAGCAATCAAACAGCCTGTGAGCCCTGAAGGCATTATTCAGATGCAGGGCGTGAACAAGTGGTACGGCCAGTTCCACGTGTTGAAAGACATCAACCTCAACGTCAAGCAGGGCGAGCGTATCGTCCTGTGTGGGCCGTCGGGTTCCGGCAAATCCACCACCATCCGCTGCCTCAACCGCCTGGAAGAACACCAGCAGGGCCGCATCGTGGTCGATGGCGTGGAGCTGACCAACGACCTCAAGCAGATCGAGGCGATCCGCCGTGAAGTCGGCATGGTGTTCCAGCACTTCAACCTGTTCCCGCACCTGACCATTTTGCAGAACTGCACCCTGGCGCCGATGTGGGTGCGCAAGATGCCCAAGCGCAAGGCCGAGGAAATTGCCATGCACTACCTGGAACGCGTACGCATTCCGGAGCAGGCGCATAAATTCCCAGGGCAACTGTCCGGCGGTCAGCAACAGCGTGTGGCGATCGCCCGCGCGCTGTGCATGAAGCCGAAAATCATGCTGTTCGACGAACCGACTTCGGCACTCGACCCGGAGATGGTGAAAGAGGTACTGGACACCATGATCGGCCTGGCTGAAGACGGCATGACCATGCTCTGCGTAACCCACGAAATGGGCTTCGCCCGCACCGTGGCCAACCGCGTGATCTTCATGGACAAGGGCGAAATCGTCGAACAGGCTGCGCCGAACGACTTCTTCGACCATCCGCAGAACGAACGCACCAAGCTGTTCCTGAGCCAGATCCTGCATTGATTGGTCTGTGACTGTCTCAAAGAGCCCCGCCGATTGATCGGTGGGGCTTTTTTTATGTGTGCGAGTCAGCCTGCGGTTTTGCCGCGTTCCAGCGCCAATTGCACTGCCCGGAGGGCATTGAGACGACCATGACCGTAGTAATGACTGTGGCCGTTCTGATCATATTGACCGAGGGGGCCGTCGTCGGCGTGGCTGATTTTGTCGCAGCAATCGGCGAGGAGCTGTCGAACCTGCTCGCGGTCCAGTGCCGGATTAACCCCCAGTACCAGAGCTGCCACGCCCGCGGCTCCAGGGCAGGCACAGGAAGTGCCGCTGAACAATTCGGTGTAGGCAGCATTGATCGGGTCGGCAAACTGGCCGCTCAGATCCGTGGTTCGAATACCTCGGGTCTGGGGGACTGAAGTGGCGGGTTTAAACTTTGGATCCGGGTGTGGCTGGTCCCCACTGGGGAAGCAGCACCACAGTGCTTTGCCGTAGTCACTGTAGGCACTGCGACGATTTTGATCATTGCAGGCACCCACGGCAATAACCATGGGATGGCTGGCATAGCCGTCGTTGTCCACGCTGTCGTTGCCGTTGCCGGCACCAAAAAAGATGACGCAGCCTTTGCCCTGGCGGCCCTTGGTCGCGGCGTACTCTATGGCCAGGCGGGTACTCGCGGCCAGCGGAAACTCCTGAGAGTGCCTTGCGTCGGTAGGGTCAGCCCAATGTCCCTCCGGTGGCCCCCAACTGCAGGAAATGATATCGGCCCCTTGGTCCGCGGCCCAGAAAAACGCGTCTGCTTCGGCCCGGACGCCTAGTGGTTTGGTCAGTTTCAACGGCATGAGACTGGCTCGAGGGGCCACGCCGCTGGCGCCAGCTTCACCATTGGCGCATGCAACACCGGCGGCTGCGGTACCGTGGCGCTCAAGGGTTTTTTTCGGCCGAGGGCCTCGACTGGCATCACGGCGGTCAAAGTTTTTCGCTCCGATGATTTTGCCGTTACCGGCGAACTCGGGGTGATCGATATCAAAGGCATCGTCGATGATCGCGATCACGATGCCTTCACCCTGGGCCAAGACATGGGCTGCCTCGACATTGGCGCTGGCATCGACCTGAACTTGATAGGTGACGGTGGTTTTCTTCAGGTGCCATTGGTTGTCATGGATCACCCGGCGTTGCCCTGGACGCAGTATTTCCGGGTGGCAGTAGTCGACGTCCTGACGTTCGAGCAATTGAAGTGTGAATGAGCAGATTTCAGTGCCGCGACAATGTGCGTGATATACGAAAAAGGCATTGGCCGCGTAGGGAACCTGCTGTTTGATGGTCAAACCCAATTCATCGAGGATAACCAGGCACTCTGTCGCAGTGAGTCGATCGACGAATTTCAGGAAAATGTTTTCGGTGTAGAAAACAGGTTCCCGGGTATGGGGATCGACCAGGGCGCTGCCGGCAAAGCGTACGTCTGGTAGCTCGCGCAGCAACGCCTTGCATTGGCGGACGTCCGAATTGTCCGGCAGTTTGAATAGCTGAACGTCGGCGTCCTCGATGTGCAGTACCAACTCACTGTTGGCCAATGCCTGTCGAGCTTTTTCGCAGCGTAACGTCTCATCAAGCTTGCTCCCGGCCTGACTGCGTACAACGAGCAGTTGCCGATCCTTTTCCAGTAAAAAACGGCGGCTGTGTTTCTTGCCGAAAATGACTTCTTCCATTGGCTGCTCCCATTCCCTTTGGATATTCGAGCGTAAGTGCCCGCATTCAAAGTCCGAAAGTCTGATGGTCTGTCTCAATTTCGGATGTCAGCTCTTTCGTGTGGCCTGGGTGGGAAATCACTTTCAGTCGTCAGGAATTTCATCTTCTGCCTTAAGGAGACTTCAGGCCTCACAGTGAGACGCGATAGAGGGTGGCTTGCCTGATTGGATGAAGCTGACTACCATGTCAGAAAATTCATCCTATGATTGGATGAGAGGGCGAATTCCATGTCAGAAATCTCTCCATTAGTAAAACGATCCCTGGTTGATCAGGCTCTGGACCAGTTGCGCCTGCGCATCAACCAAGGCGTGTGGGTCGTGGGCCAGCGTTTGCCCACCGAACCTGAGTTGTCCGCTGAGCTGGGCATCAGCCGCAACACCGTGCGCGAAGCCATGCGTGTACTGGCGTTTTCCGGGTTGATCGAAATCCGTCAGGGCGACGGCAGTTACCTGCGGGCAGTGGTCGATCCACTGGACACGCTCAAGGCGCTATCACGCTGTTCTCTTGAACAGGCTCGCGAAACCCGGCACATCCTCGAAGTCGAGGCCATCGGCCTGGCAGCCATGCGCCGTACCGATGAAGACCTGGTGGCATTGCGCGAGGCACTGGGTGTCAGCGGTAGCCACTATCACGGTGATCTCGATACCTACATCGCCTGCGATCTGGTGTTCCACCGCCGGTTGGTGGACGCCGCGCACAACCCGACCCTCAGCGAGTTGTATCGCTATTTCTCCAGCGTCGTCAGCGCGCAGTTGCGCCAGACCCTGAGCATCGTCCCGCGCCGCCAGGAAGTGTTCGACCTGCACATCGAGTTGCTCGATGCCGTCGAACAACGCGACCCGGAGCGGGCCAAGGCCCTGTCGAGGCAGTTGATCAATGAACCTTGAAACCGAGAAGTCCATGCACCGCAGTGAATTATCCACAGCATCCAAACGCTCGGCAGAGCTGGAAGAATTGCTGATCGACGCCGAGGCCGATGACGAACAGGTCCAGCAAGCCCACCCGGTTCTGCGTCGGCCCTGGCTGTTGCTGCTGGGCCTGATTCTGGTGGCACTGAATCTGCGCCCGGCGCTGTCGAGCATGGCGCCGATGCTCAGTGAGGTCTCGAAGTCCCTTGGCCTGTCGGCGTCCGCGGCAGGATTGCTGACGACGTTGCCGGTGCTATGCCTTGGCCTGTTTGCGCCGTTGGCACCCGTGATGGCGCGGCGATTTGGTGCGGAGCGGGTGGTGCTGGGCATTCTCCTGACCCTGGCGGGCGGGATCATCCTGCGCAGTTCCTTTGGCGAGATGGGCTTGTTTGCCGGCAGCGTGCTCGCCGGTGCCAGCATCGGCGTGATCGGCGTGTTGCTGCCCGGCATCGTCAAGCGCGATTTCCCGAAGCAGGCCGGGACCATGACCGGCGTTTACACCATGGCCCTGTGCCTGGGCGCAGCGATGGCGGCGGGTGCGACGGTGCCGCTGAGCGAGCATTTCGACAAGAGCTGGGCGCTGGGTCTCGGCTTCTGGGTTATTCCGGCATTAGCAGCCGCTTTGTTCTGGCTGCCGCAAGTCGGCCAGAAACACGGCGCGCACAACGTGGCGTACCGCGTTCGAGGATTGCTGCGTGATCCGCTGGCCTGGCAGGTGACCCTGTACATGGGCCTGCAATCGTCCCTGGCCTACATCGTGTTCGGCTGGTTGCCGTCGATCCTGATCGGTCGCGGCCTGACCCCGACCCAGGCCGGGCTGGTGCTGTCGGGTTCGGTGATCGTGCAACTGGTCAGCTCCCTCGCGGCACCGTGGCTGGCGACGCGTGGCAAGGACCAGCGCCTGGCGATTGTGATCGTGATGGCCTTGACCCTCGGCGGTCTGTTCGGCTGCCTTTACGCCCCGATTGAAGGCCTGTGGGGCTGGGCAATTGTGCTGGGGCTGGGGCAGGGCGCCACGTTCAGCCTGGCGTTGACCCTGATCGTGCTGCGCTCGCGGGACTCCCATGTCGCGGCGAACCTGTCGAGCATGGCCCAGGGCTTTGGTTATACCCTGGCGTCCATGGGGCCGTTCGCGGTCGGTATCGTGCATGACTGGACCGGCGGTTGGTCGGCAGTGGGCTGGATCTTCGGCGTCATTGGCCTTGGTGCGATCCTCGCCGGTCTGGGGGCCGGACGTGCGTTGTACGTGCAGGTCGAAAGCGAAAAGGTCTGACCCCACACACTATCGGTATTCGTCTTGCGAATGCCGATAGTGTTCGACAGATTTGCAGACTATCGTGCAGACAATCTTTCGATACCCATTGCACAACAGGGAGTCTGCCCATGAGTGAAATCCACAGCGCCTTGATCACCCGGTTCTACCAGGCTTTCCAGCGTCTCGATGGCGAAGCCATGGCTGCCTGCTACACCGATGATGTGGTGTTCAGTGATCCTGCGTTCGGCGAGCTTCGCGGTCGCGATGCCGGTGACATGTGGCGCATGCTGACCACTCGGGCCAAGGACTTTTCCCTGACCTTCGATCATGTTCACGCCGATGAGCGCACCGGTGGTGCCCATTGGGTCGCGACCTATCTGTTCAGCCAGACCGGCAATACCGTGATCAACGATATCCAGGCGCGTTTTGTCTTCCGTGACGGCAAGATTTGCGAGCACCACGACAGTTTCGATCTATGGACCTGGTCGCGTCAGGCATTGGGTTTCAAAGGCCTTCTGTTGGGCTGGACGCCGCTGGTGAGAAACGCCGTTCGCGCCCAGGCATTGAAGGGCCTGAAGGCATTCCAGGCCAGTCGCTGATAAGATCGCGGCTTGTACTCCTTCAAGCCCTGATCGTTACGTGACCACCCTCAGCGAAAGTCCTGTCGACGCCGACACCCCCGCGAGCAAAACCTGGTTCGTCTACCTCGTTCGCGCCGCCAACGGTTCGCTCTATTGCGGGATCAGCGATGACCCCGTGCGCCGCTTCGCCAAGCATCAAAGCGGCAAGGGCGCACGCTTCTTTCTTTCCAGCCCTGCCATGGCCCTGGTCTACACCGAGCGCTGTCGCGATAAAAGCGATGCGTTACGTCAGGAACGGCTGATCAAAAAACTCAAGAAGAGCGCCAAGGAATGCCTGGTGGCGAGTGCTGCCTCTGGCTTATCACTCTGACTGATCGGTTCCCATCAGGCAGATCTGTAGGCTGCCAGGTGATTGCGCGCTAAGCTGCGGACTCCTGATTCTTGCGGCGGAGCCGAGCATGTCCGAGTTGATTCTGCATCATTACCCGACGTCCCCCTTTGCCGAGAAGGCCCGCCTGCTGCTGGGCTTCAAGGGCTTGTCCTGGCGCTCGGTGAAGATCTCGCCAGTGATGCCAAAACCGGATCTCACGGCGTTGACCGGTGGCTACCGCAAGACACCGGTGCTGCAGGTCGGTGCCGATATCTATTGCGACACGGCGTTGATTGCCCGGCGACTGGAGCAGGAAAAAGCCTTGCCGGCGTTCTTCCCGGAAGGCCAGGAAATGATCGCCGCGTCGTTTGCAGCCTGGGCCGACTCAGTGGTGTTCCAGCATGCGGTCAGCCTGGTGTTCCAGCCGGAATCGATAGCGGTGCGCTTTGGCAATTTGTCGCCGGAAGCGATCAAGGCGTTTCTGGCCGACCGTGGCGGCTTTTTCAGTGGTGGTAGTGCGACAAAACTGTCTACCGAACAGGCGAAGCATCAGTGGCCAACGATCATGTCGCGCCTGGAGCTGCAGTTGCAGCGCGAAGAGGGTGATTTCCTGTTCGGTGAACCGTCGATTGCCGACTTTGCCCTGGCTCATTGCCTCTGGTTCCTCAAGGCCACACCGGTGACTGCTCCGCTGGTCGAAGCTTATCCGGCAGTCAATGCGTGGCACTCTCGGGTATTGGGCTTCGGTCATGGCGCTTCCAGCGAGATGACGTCCGAGGAGGCACTGGAGGTCGCGCGCACGTCCACGCCAGCGGCCTTGCCGGATGAGCAATTCGTCGATCCCAATGGATTCAAGGCGGGGCAGCAGGTAGTGATCGCAGCCACGGACTACGGTGTAGATCCGGTGGCAGGGGAGTTGTTGTTTGCCGGTCGCGAGGAGCTGATTGTACGGCGCAAGGACGAGCGTGGCGGTGTGGTGCATGTGCACTTCCCGCGGTTTGGATTCAGGATCGAAGCCTGCTGAAAAAACCTTGTGGGAGCGAGCTTGCTCGCGATGGCGGACTGACATTCAACAAAATTGTTGGCTGTGTTGGCCTCATCGCGAGCAAGCTCGCTCCCACAGTTACTTCAGTGCAGCCAGAATCGCATCCGGGTCATACCCGCGAATCAGCGTCCCGTTCACATCGATGATCGGAATGCCGCCACCGCCCAGTGCCTGATAGTCCCCGCGTGCGACAGCATCCTTCTCGATATCGAATTCCTTGTACGGAATGCCTTTCTGATCGAGGAAGCGCCGAGTCAGCTTGCAGTAACCACACCACTCGGTGGCGTAGAGCACGACGTTGGCCTTGGCCTGGGTCTGCGCAGCTACCGCTTGCGAAGGATTGAACACCCGCTCGATCTTGCCCCAGTTCTGATAGGCCACGACCACCAGCAGGATCAGCAGGAATTTCTTCAGTACGCCGCCGAGCATCAGTTGCGACGCTTCAGCTGATCGGTGAGCGAAGTGGGCAGGCCCTTGATGATCAACGTGCCGGCTTCTTCGTCGTACTCGATCTTCGAGCCCAGCAGGTGGGCTTCGAAACTGATCGACAGACCTTCGGCGCGGCCAGTGAATCGGCGGAACTGGTTCAGGGTGCGTTTATCGGCCGGGATTTCCGGCGAGAGGCCGTAATCCTTGTTGCGGATGTGATCGTAGAAGGCCTTCGGGCGTTCTTCGTCGATAAGGCCCGACAACTCTTCCAGACCCATCGGCTCACCGAGCTTGGCCTGGCTGCTGGCGTAATCCACCAGGGTTTTGGTTTTCTCGCGGGCGTCGTCCTCCGGCAGGTCTTCGCTTTCAACGAAATCACTGAAGGCTTTGAGCAGGGTGCGGGTTTCACCCGGACCGTCGACGCCTTCCTGGCAGCCAATGAAGTCGCGGAAATACTCCGAAACCTTTTTGCCGTTCTTGCCTTTGATGAACGAAATGTACTGCTTGGATTGTTTGTTGTTCTGCCACTCGGAAACGTTGATCCGCGCCGCCAGGTGCAATTGACCCAGGTCCAGGTGACGGGACGGGGTCACGTCCAGTTCGTCGGTCACGGCCACGCCTTCACTGTGGTGCAGCAGGGCGATGGCCAGGTAGTCGGTCATGCCTTGCTGATAGTGTGCGAACAGCACGTGGCCGCCGACCGACAGGTTCGACTCTTCCATCAGCTTCTGCAAATGCTCGACCGCCACGCGGCTGAATGCAGTGAAATCCTGGCCGCCCTCGAGGTACTCCTTCAGCCAGCCGCTGAACGGGAACGCGCCGGATTCCGGATGGAACAGGCCCCAGGCTTTTCCCTGTTTGGCGTTATAGCTTTCGTTGAGGTCGGCGAGCATGTTCTCGATGGCCGCGGACTCAGCCAGTTCAGAGTCACGGGCGTGGAGAACTGCAGGTGTGCCGTCGGGTTTTTTGTCGATCAGGTGGACGATGCAATGACGGATCGGCATGGGCTTCTCGGCTGAATGAAGAGAGGAGGGCGTGCTCCCCCGAAAAAGCGCCCAGTGTACCGCAACCACTGGTTTTGGCGCGGTGCGAAGGGCAATTGGCGGGCGACCGGCGGCGCTTATGCGTTTTTTTCCTGTTTTAGCGCAATAAAGCTGACCAAATGGGTAGCTAGAGGCGGATATTTCCACGTCTGTGTGCTAGCTTTGCCCGGTCTTGCGCGAAGTCACTGCGTTAAGCGTGCAGTCAGCATTTGTCAGGTCGAACCAAACCCTGATTTCGGTATCTATAACCCCGATCCCGAGGTTATTTGGCCGAGGGTGCCGGATCCAAAAGATCGGGCTCGATAGCTGACATTGCACTCTGCAATCCATATGAATTTGATAGGGAAGGAACACTAAATGGCTCTTACTAAAGACCAACTGATCGCCGACATCGCTGAAGCTATCGACGCGCCGAAAACCACCGCGCGTAACGCTCTGGACCAACTGGGCCAAATCGTTGCCGATCAGCTGGAAAACGGCGGCGAAATCACTCTGCCAGGTATCGGCAAGCTGAAAGTGACTGAGCGCCCTGCCCGTACCGGCCGTAACCCTTCGACTGGCGCTGCCATCGAAATCGCTGCCAAGAAAGTGATCAAGCTGGTTGTGGCCAAAGGCCTGACCGACGCTGTTAACAAGTAAGACTTGTTAAAAAAAACCGTGCACCGGAGCGATCCGGGCACGGTTTTTTTGTGGGCGCTATAACGATTTACGCAAGGTGAATTGTTGGAATAATCCATTTGTTTGAAAGTAGTTGTTGCCTGCGCGTCTGATAGGGATAGCGCGGTTGCGCCGAATAGCACTTTTCTCTCTGTATAAAACGAACGCTCCTACAGAACTGATAGTTGAGTGCGCGCCTTGGGTCGGTAGTATCAATAAGGTGTCGCGCATGGCTTTGCGTAAAGAGCCAAAACCAAATTTCAGTTGTTCGTCACAGGGACGTTTTTATGAAAGTTAAACAGTTGTTGTTGTGTGTGTCGTTTCTGGTGTCCGGCCAGGCTTTGGCAAATGTTACCGAGTACTGCCCAAGCCCTTCTGACATCAAGGAGTTTGCAGCAGGTTCCTATAAAGCCTCGACAGCAAGTGGCGACGGAGAATGGTACGGCGTTTCGCAAACCGGGCGTGGACTGGTAGGTGAGTTCGAGCTGGCGATATTCGCACCTCGCGTAGCAGCCGAAGGTGGCACTGTAGCCGGTGAAATTCTGCGTTGTGGTTACAAACTGAAAAATGGAGGCGATCTGGATATGAGATACAAACGAGAGGGAACTATCGTAAGTATTGATACCAGTGGGCCATGGGAGCAATGGTATGGTCAGTATCACTGCGATAGTAAGGAGGCGCGAGCCTGTGCGTTCACAGAGAATGTTCGTACAAAACGTTAAAGCGAAGATATCTAAACTTTCCTGTTATCGAAGTTGCAGGAAAGTTGTCAGGCAGTTGGTGGTTACAGATCTGAGAGTTACTGTTAACCGCTAGGTCTGTTAAAGCCGTGTACAGGAGTCATCCGGGCACGGCTTTTTTGTGTGTCCAGCGTTTTACTCGGCTGTAGCTTTCGACCATCGTGCCTGACGCCAGGCCTGTTGTTGCGCTTTGGTCTGGAAGGTCCAGGCGACGAAGCGGCTCTGCTTCTGCCCTTGGGACATTTCCACTACCTGGCTTTCCAGGGCGCCGGCCTTTTTCAGGGCGGTTTGGATCGCCGGCAGGTTGGACGCCTTTGATAACAACGTACTGAACCAAAGCACCTGCTGAGCGACCTGCTCGCTTTCGCTGACCAATTGGGTCACGAACCGTACTTCACCGCCTTCGCACCATAACTCGGCCGACTGGCCGCCAAAGTTCAAAACCGGCAGCTTGCGTTTCGGATCGGCTTTGCCCAGGGCGCGCCATTTGCGCGTGCTGCCTCGTGTGGCCTCATCCAGCGAGGCGTGGAATGGCGGGTTGCACATGGTCAGGTCGAACCGCTCTGCGCTCTCCAGCAGGCCAGTGAGGATCTGCTTGGGGTTGCTCTGCTGGCGTACCTGGATCGCTTTGTTCAGGCCATTGGATTGAATGATGGCCTTCGCCGCGGCGATGGCGGTTGCATCGATATCGGAACCGAGGAACTGCCAGCGATAGTCGCTGTAACCGATCAGCGGATACACGCAGTTGGCGCCCATGCCGATGTCTAGCACCTTTACGGCGGCGCCACGGGGGATCACGCCGTCATTGCCACTGGCCAGTAGGTCGGCGAGGAAGTGCACGTAATCGGCACGGCCTGGCACCGGTGGGCACAGGTAGTCGGCCGGAATGTCCCAGTGAGCGATGCCATAGAACGACTTGAGCAGTGCCCGGTTGAACACCCGCACGGCTTCCGGGCTGGCGAAGTCGATGCTTTCCTTGCCGTACGGATTGATGATCACGAATTTCTTCAATTCCGGGGCGCTTTTGATCAGTGTCGGAAAGTCGTAGCGACCCTGATGGCGATTACGCGGGTGCAGGCTGGCCTTTTCCTTCGGGGCGGCGGCCGTCTTTTGATCTTGTTTTTTAAGCAAAGTCAAAAGATCGCAGCCTGCGGCAGCTCCTACAGGGGATTTGTTGTTTTTTTTTGGATAAAAAAAGGGAGGCCGCATGGGCCTCCCTCATTTATTGCGATTTACCCTTACAGGCTGGCAATCCGCGCATGCTGCTCGGCCAGCTTGCCCAGGGCCTGTTCGGCCTCGGCCAGTTTGGCGCGTTCTTTCTCGATGACTTCGGCTGGTGCCTTGTCAACGAAACCGGCGTTGGACAGCTTGCCGCCGACACGTTGCACTTCACCTTGCAGACGCTGGATTTCCTTGTCCAGACGCGCCAGTTCCGCACCTTTGTCGATCAAGCCGGCCATTGGCACCAGCACTTCCATCTCGCCGACCAGAGCGGTGGCGGACAGCGGTGCTTCTTCGCCAGCAGCCAGCACGGTGATCGATTCGAGGCGCGCCAGTTTCTTCAGCAGGGCTTCGTTCTCGGTCAGACGACGCTGATCCTCGGCGCTGACGTTCTTCAGGAACAGCGGCAGCGGTTTGCCCGGGCCGATGTTCATTTCGCCACGGATATTACGGGTGCCGAGCATCAGGCCCTTGAGCCATTCGATGTCATCTTCGGCCGCCTGATCGATGCGTGTTTCGTTGGCCACCGGCCAAGGTTGCAGCATGATCGTCTTGCCATCGATGCCGGCCAGCGGCGCGATGCGCTGCCAGATTTCTTCGGTGATGAACGGCATGAACGGGTGCGCCAGACGCAGGGCGACTTCCAGTACACGCACCAGGGTACGACGGGTGCCGCGCTGGCGTTCGACCGGAGCATTCTCGTCCCACAGCACAGGCTTGGACAGCTCCAGGTACCAGTCGCAATACTGGTTCCAGATGAACTCGTACAAGGCTTGTGCGGCCAGGTCGAAACGGAACTGGTCGAGTTGACGGGTCACTTCAGCTTCGGTGCGTTGCAGCTGCGAAATGATCCAGCGGTCGGCCAGGGACAGCTCAAAGGCTTCGCCGTTCTGGCCGCAGTCTTCGCCCTTGTCCAGCACGTAGCGCGCCGCGTTCCAGATCTTGTTGCAGAAGTTGCGATAGCCTTCGACGCGGCCCATGTCGAACTTGATGTCGCGACCGGTGGAGGCCAGCGAGCAGAAGGTGAAGCGCAGGGCGTCGGTGCCGTAGCTGGCGATGCCTTCGGCGAACTCGTCGCGGGTCTGCTTCTCGATCTTCTTCGCCAGTTTCGGCTGCATCATGCCGGAGGTGCGTTTCTGCACCAGGGCTTCGAGCTCGATGCCGTCGATGATGTCCAGCGGGTCCAGGACGTTGCCCTTGGACTTGGACATCTTCTGGCCCTGGCCGTCACGCACCAGGCCGTGAACGTACACGGTCTTGAACGGAACCTGCGGCGTGCCGTCTTCGTTTTTCACCAAATGCATGGTGAGCATGATCATCCGGGCAACCCAGAAGAAAATGATGTCGAAGCCAGTCACCAGGACGTCGGTGGAGTGGAATTTCTTCAGGAATTCGGTTTTTTCCGGCCAGCCGAGGGTGGAGAACGTCCACAGGCCCGAGCTGAACCAGGTGTCGAGAACGTCATTGTCCTGTTGCAGTGCAACGTCCGGGCCGAGGTTGTGCTTGGCACGCACTTCGGCTTCGTCGCGACCGACGTAGACCTTGCCCGATTCGTCGTACCAGGCCGGAATCCGGTGGCCCCACCACAGCTGACGGCTGATGCACCAATCCTGGATGTCGCGCATCCACGAGAAGTACATGTTTTCGTACTGTTTCGGCACGAACTGGATACGGCCGTCTTCAACGGCGGCAATCGCAGGCTCGGCCAAAGGCTTGGTGGATACGTACCACTGGTCGGTCAGCCACGGCTCGATAACGGTGCCGGAGCGGTCGCCTTTCGGCACTTTCAGGGCGTGATCGTCAACACTGACCAACAGTCCGACGGCGTCGAACGCGGCCACGATCTGCTTGCGGGCTTCGAAGCGGTCGAGGCCGGCGTATTCGGCCGGGATCTTGCCGTCGATGGTTTCGTTCAGCGTGCCGTCGAGGTTGAACACCTGGCAGGCCGGCAGGACGGCGGCGTTCTTGTCGAAGATGTTCAGCAGCGGCAGGTTGTGACGCTTGCCGACTTCGTAGTCGTTGAAGTCGTGGGCCGGGGTGATTTTCACACAGCCGGTGCCGAATTCTGGGTCGCAATAATCGTCGGCGATGATCGGGATACGGCGGCCAACCAGTGGCAGCTCGACAAATTTGCCGATCAGGGCTTTGTAGCGTTCATCGTTCGGGTTAACGGCCACGGCGGAGTCGCCGAGCATGGTTTCCGGGCGAGTGGTCGCGACGATCAGGAAATCGTTGCCTTCAGCGGTCTTGGTGCCGTCGGCCAGCGGGTATTTCAGGTTCCACAGGAAACCTTTCTCGTCGTGGTTCTCCACTTCGAGGTCGGAAATCGCCGTGTGCAGCTTGGTGTCCCAGTTGACCAGGCGCTTGCCGCGGTAGATCAGGCCGTCTTCGTGCAAACGGACGAACGCTTCTTTAACGGCTTCCGAGAGGCCGTCGTCCATGGTGAAGCGCTCGCGGCTCCAGTCTACGGACGAGCCGAGGCGGCGGATCTGGCGGCTGATGTTGCCACCGGACTCATCCTTCCACTCCCAGACTTTCTCGAGGAATTTCTCGCGGCCCAGGTCGTGGCGGCTCTGGCCCTTGGCTTCGAGCTGACGCTCCACCAGCATCTGCGTGGCGATACCGGCGTGGTCGGTACCTGGCTGCCACAGGGTATTGCGACCCTGCATGCGGCGGAAACGGATCAGGGCGTCCATGATCGCGTTGTTGAAGCCGTGACCCATGTGCAGGCTGCCGGTGACGTTCGGCGGCGGGATCATGATGGTGTAGGACTCGCCCGCGCCTTGCGGGGCGAAGTAATTCTCTGACTCCCAGGTGTTGTACCAGGAAGTTTCAATGGCGTGCGGCTGGTAGGTCTTATCCATGCGCGGCGGGACCCTATTGGCATTTATTCAGGAAAAGCCGGGAAGTATAGCGGGGATGAGCCGATGCGCGTAGAGCGAGGTGACAATGTGCTGGGGGAAAATTGTTTTTTCGGGGAGTGTTTTGTCAGCAAAGGCGCCATCGCGGGCAAGCCCGCGATGGCGCTCTGTCAGACAACCTGATTCAAATCGTTATGCCGCGTTTCCTTCAGGCACAGCACCGCAATCAAACTCAGCACAGCCGCCCCGGACACATAACCGCCGACGTAACTCAATCCGCCCATCGCCACCAGTTTCTGGGCGAAGAACGGCGCCGCGGAAGCGCCGACGATACCGCCCAGGTTGTAGGCCGCCGAGGCGCCGGTGTAGCGCACGTGGGTGGGAAACAGTTCCGGCAGCAGCGCACCCATCGGCGCAAACGTCACGCCCATCAGAAACAGTTCGATGCACAGGAACAGCGCAACACCCCAGGTCGAGCCTTGGGTCAGCAGCGGTTCCATGAGGAAACCGGACAGGATCGCCAGTACACCGCCAATGATCAGCACCGGTTTACGCCCGTATCGGTCGCTGGCCCACGCTGACAACGGTGTGGCGGCCGCCATGAACAGCACGGCAAAGCACAGCAGCGCGAGGAAGGTTTCGCGGCTATAGCCGAGTGTCGAAACACCGTAACTCAGCGAGAACACGGTGGAGATGTAAAACAGCGCATAGCACACCACCATCGCACCGGCCCCCAGCAGTACAGGCATCCAGTATTGGCCGAACAGCTCGAACAGCGGGATCTTCACTCGCTCCTGGCGTGCCACGGCGTTGGCGAACACCGGCGTTTCATGCAGCTTGAGGCGCACGTACAGGCCAACCATCACCAGTGCGGCGCTGAGCAGGAACGGAATACGCCAGCCCCATGAGCGGAACTGTTCGTCGTCGAGCAGCATCGCCAGTGTAAGGAACAGGCCGTTGGCCGCCAGAAAGCCGATGGATGGACCCAGTTGCGGGAACATGCCGAACCACGCGCGTTTGCCTTTCGGTGCGTTCTCCGTGGCCAGCAATGCCGCACCGCCCCATTCACCACCCAATCCAAGGCCTTGGCCGAAGCGCAGGACGCAAAGCAGGATCGGTGCCCAGGCACCAATGCTGTCGTATCCCGGCAGCACGCCGATCAGCGTGGTGCACACGCCCATCAGCAGCAGCGAGGCGACCAGGGTCGACTTGCGGCCGATACGGTCGCCGAAGTGACCGAAAAGGGCCGAACCCAAGGGGCGTGCAAGGAAGGCGATGCCGAACGTGAGAAATGCCGAAAGCATCTGGGCGGTGCCGGATGTCTGCGGAAAGAACACCGGACCGATCACCAGTGCGGCGGCGGTTGCATAGACGTAGAAGTCGTAGAACTCGATGGCGGTACCGATGAAGCTTGCGGTGGCCACGCGGGTGGCGGAGTTCGTCGGTTGCGCAGGTGAGGAGTCGCTGTAAGTCGTGCTGGTCGTCATGCGGTTATCCCTGACAGTCATGTGCTCCAGTGGAGCGAATTATTATGGTCGAGAACCCAGGGATGTGGGTGGAGGCACGGTCGCTGTTCAAGGTAGGAACAGTTTGGGGCGCGGGGCAACCCCCCCCCGCCACAGGGAGATATGTCAGGCATTAGATTACAACCGGCATCGAGCTGGTCTGCCAGATCAGCACCCGCGTGACACGGTTGTCCTCGGTCTCGAGAATTTCCAGGCGATACCGGCCGATCTTCAGGCACACCGCACTTTCGGGAATGGTCTCCAGGGCCTCGGTGACCAAACCGTTCAGGGTTTTCGGGCCATCGCTGGGCAGGTGCCAGCCGAGGCTCTTGTTCAGCTCGCGAATGGACGCAGCTCCGTCGATCACCAGGCGTCCGTCGGCTTGCGGATGAATGTGCGGGTTGTCCAGGCTGTGCTGGCTTTCGAACTCGCCGACGATTTCTTCGAGAATGTCTTCCAGGGTGACGATACCCAGTACTTCGCCGTATTCGTCGACCACCATGCCCAGGCGTCGCTGCTGCTTATGGAAGTTGAGCAGTTGCAACTGCAACGGGGTACTTTCCGGCACGAAGTACGGCTCGTGGCTGGCCGTCAGCAACGCTTCCCTGGTCAGGCTCGCATCGGGCAGCAAATGAAGGATGTGCCGGGTGTTGAGGACGGCTTCGACCTGGTTGATATCACTGTGGAACACCGGCAGGCGCGTGCACTTGTTGTGGCGCAATTGTTCGATGATTTCTTCGATGGAGTCATCGAGATTGATGCCGTCCACGTCGCTGCGCGGTACCAGGATGTCATTGACGGTGATGTTGTCCAGCGCGTGGATGCCTGGCAGCGGGTGAGGGCGGCTTACGGTTTCGGAGGGCGCATGCCGCTCCGTCAGCGTTTCGTCCTCGCTCTGTTGCACCACTTTGGTTTTACGGGCGAATGGCCGCGTCAGCAACTGACTGATGCTGTTGAGCAGCCATGCCGCGGGATAGATGATTTTCAGCGGCACCCGCAGCAGGTTGTTGCCCTGGGCCAGGATCGCATCCGGATAGCGAGCGGCGAGGGCGCGGGGCAAATAGTCGGAAAACACCAGCAACATGGCGCCCGCCCCAAGGCAAGCCGCCCATGGGCCGTTCTCGGCCCAGGTGAACATGGCCAGCAAGGTGCTGATGACCACCACGAGTGCGCGGCAGAGGGTGTTGCAAAAAATCAGGCTGGCCAGGGGAAAGCTGAGTTTCGCCACCGGTTTGTCGCTGGAACGCGTTGCGGTGCGCTGGGCCAGCAAATGCTGGTGCGCCGCTTCGATGGCGGTAAACAGCCCCGACCATAAAACCAGCAGGGTCACTACCGCGAGCATCGGCCCTATGGGCAAGTCGTCCATTAATGCCGCCCGTCAGATATGCAGGATGTATTCGCGAACCAGTTTGCTGCCGAAATACGCCAGCATCAGCAGGCAAAAACCGGCCAGGGTCCAGCGAATGGCTTTGTGCCCGCGCCAGCCGAGGCGATTGCGTCCCCACAGCAGCACGCTGAAAACGACCCAGGCCAGGCAGGCCAGCAGGGTTTTGTGCACCAGATGCTGGGCGAACAGGTTCTCGACGAACAGCCAGCCGGAAATCAGCGACAGCGACAACAGCGTCCAGCCGGCCCAGAGGAAACCGAACAGCAGGCTTTCCATGGTTTGCAGCGGCGGGAAGTTCTTGATCAGCCCGGAGGGGTGCTTGTGCTTGAGCTGGTGGTCTTGAATCAGCAGCAGCAAGGACTGGAACACCGCGATGGTGAACATGCCGTAGGCCAGAATCGAAAGCAGGATGTGGGCGAGGATGCCCGGCTCCTCATCGATGACCTGTACCGTGCCGGCGGGGGCAAAATGCGCCAGCAACACGGTCAGGGCCCCAAGCGGGAGCAGCAGGACCAGCAGGTTCTCCACCGGAATCCGCGAGCAGGCCAGCAGGGTCAGTGCGATGACCGCCACGGCAATCAGGCTGGCGGCACTGAAGAAGTCCAGGGCCAGGCCGCCCGGGGTCGGCAGGTGGGTGAGCAGGCTGGCGCCGTGGGCCAATACGGCGAGCACGCCGAGCATGACCAGCAGGCGTTTGTTGACCTTGGCGCCGGACGCCAGGCGAGTGCCCTGGTAAATGGTCGCAGCGGCATACAAGCAGGCGGCGGCGAGGGTAGTTAGCAAGCTGGGTGACAAGGGGAGCATAAATCCTGTTAGGCAAGCCCGAAAGTCGCTGAGTTTGGCATAGAACCCCCGCCACACGAAAGACCGCGCAACCCGACAGCGAGGTGTCCGCCGGCCACAGTCTTCGCTATAATCCGCGACCTGCCCACGCCGCAGGCTCGCCGAGCACACGTTTAGTCCGGTCCGGGCCGCCATTATCCCGGTCTACACAGGGCCTGAAAGGATCGCGCAATGTTTGAAAACTTAACCGACCGTCTCTCGCAGACGCTGCGCCATGTCACCGGCAAGGCCAAGCTGACTGAAGACAACATCAAAGACACCCTGCGTGAAGTGCGCATGGCGTTGCTCGAAGCCGACGTCGCCCTGCCGGTGGTGAAGGACTTCGTCAATTCGGTCAAGGAACGCGCCGTAGGCACCGAGGTGTCGCGCAGCCTGACGCCGGGCCAGGCCTTCGTGAAGATCGTCCAGGCCGAACTTGAAAGCCTGATGGGCGCGGCCAACGAAGATTTGAACCTGAGCGCCGTGCCGCCAGCGGTCATCCTGATGGCCGGTTTGCAGGGCGCGGGTAAAACCACCACCGCCGGCAAGCTCGCGCGCTTTCTTAAAGAGCGCAAGAAGAAGTCGGTCATGGTCGTGTCCGCCGACGTTTACCGTCCCGCGGCGATCAAGCAACTGGAAATGCTCGCCGGTGAAGTCGGCGTTACCTTCTTCCCGTCCGACCTGAGCCAGAAGCCGGTCGAGATCGCGCAAGCGGCTATTAAGGAAGCGAAACTCAAATTCATCGACGTGGTCATCGTCGATACCGCCGGTCGCCTGCACATCGATGAAGAGATGATGGGCGAGATCAAGGCCCTGCACGCCGCGATCAATCCGGTCGAAACCCTGTTCGTGGTCGACGCCATGACCGGCCAGGACGCCGCCAACACGGCCAAGGCCTTTGGCGATGCTCTGCCGCTGACCGGTGTGATCCTGACCAAGGTCGACGGCGACGCCCGTGGTGGTGCCGCGCTGTCGGTGCGAGCCATCACCGGCAAGCCGATCAAGTTCATCGGTATGGGCGAGAAGAGCGAAGCGCTCGATCCGTTCCACCCTGAGCGTATCGCCTCGCGTATCCTCGGCATGGGCGACGTGCTCAGCCTGATCGAGCAGGCGGAAGCGACCCTCGACAAGGACAAGGCCGACAAACTGGCCAAGAAGCTGAAGAAGGGCAAGGGCTTCGACCTCGAAGACTTCCGCGATCAGCTGCAACAGATGAAGAACATGGGCGGCCTCGGCGGGCTCATGGACAAGCTGCCGAACATGGGTGGCGTGAACCTGGCGCAGATGGGCAACGCCCAGGGCGCGGCAGAGAAGCAATTCAAGCAGATGGAAGCCATCATCAACTCCATGACCCCAGCCGAGCGCCGCGACCCTGAGATGATCAGCGGTTCGCGCAAACGCCGGATCGCCATGGGTTCCGGCACTCAGGTGCAGGACATCGGCCGCTTGATCAAGCAACACAAGCAGATGCAGAAAATGATGAAGAAGTTCTCTGCAAAAGGCGGAATGGCCAAGATGATGCGCGGCATGGGCGGAATGTTGCCCGGCGGCGGCATGCCAAAGATGTAAAGAATTCGCGCCGGCTATCAGGTCGGCGCTACCCCCACACGGATGTGGGATACACAGCAAACCCGCACTTGGCGGGAGCTGACCGGCCGTTTTCAACGACGGCTCTATAGCAAATCTGCATGGCGGCCGATAGACCGCCGGAAAAAGTCATTTGCAAAAGTCCGGATATTCCTTAGAATATGCGGCCTTTCGGGCACCCATGCCCGCTGTGCCTTTAGATTTGCAGCACCGACTACAGGAACGATGTTCACATGCTAACAATCCGTCTTGCCCTTGGCGGCTCCAAAAAGCGCCCGTTTTACCACTTGACCGTAACCGACAGCCGCAACCCGCGCGACGGTTCGCACAAGGAACAGGTTGGCTACTTCAACCCTGTTGCTCGTGGTCAGGAAGTTCGTCTGTCCGTGAACCAAGAACGCGTAGCCTACTGGCTGAGCGTTGGTGCACAACCTTCTGAGCGCGTTGCTCAGTTGTTGAAGGAATCTGCTAAGGCTGCGGCCTGAGCAATATGAACGCGACGCCAGCCATTGCTGATGATTTGATCGTTATCGGCAAGATTTATTCTGTTCACGGCGTTCGCGGCGAAGTGAAGGTGTACTCCTTTACTGATCCGATTAAGAACCTGCTGGATTACAAAACCTGGACGCTCAAGCGTGAAGGCAATGTAAAGCAGGTAGAGCTGGTCAGCGGACGCGGGAACGACAAGTTCCTGGTCGCAAAGCTCAAGGGTCTCGATGATCGCGAAGAAGCTCGTCTTCTGGCCGGTTATGAGATCTGCGTGCCGCGCAACCTGTTCCCTGAACTGACCGACGGCGAGTACTACTGGTACCAGCTGGAAGGTCTCAAGGTCATCGACACCCTCGGACAACTGTTCGGGAAAATCGATCACCTGCTGGAGACCGGCTCGAACGATGTCATGGTGGTCAAGCCTTGCGCTGGCAGCCTGGATGATCGCGAACGCCTGTTGCCCTATACGGAGCAATGCGTGTTGGCCGTCGACCTGGCCGCGGGCGAGATGAAGGTGGATTGGGACGCGGATTTCTAAGCGTGGCTAACTTGCGCGTAGAAGTGATCAGTCTGTTTCCCGAGATGTTCTCCGCCATCAGCGAGTACGGCATCACCAGTCGGGCGGTGAAACAGGGGCTCTTGCAGCTCACCTGTTGGAATCCGCGAGACTACACGACGGATCGACATCACACTGTGGACGATCGCCCGTTTGGCGGTGGTCCGGGCATGGTGATGAAGATCAAGCCCCTGGAAGATGCACTGGTTCAGGCCAAGGCAGCAGCCGGGGAGGCGGCGAAGGTAATTTACCTGTCCCCCCAAGGCCGTCAACTGACTCAGTCGGCGGTACGCGAGTTGGCGAATCTGGATGCATTGATCCTGATTGCCGGCCGCTATGAAGGCATTGACGAGCGTTTTATTGATGCTCATGTCGATGAAGAGTGGTCGATTGGCGACTATGTACTGTCTGGCGGCGAGCTGCCGGCGATGGTCCTGATTGATGCGGTTACACGACTGCTGCCTGGAGCTTTAGGGCATGCGGACTCCGCCGAGGAAGATTCCTTTACGGATGGTTTGCTGGATTGCCCGCACTACACCCGACCGGAGGTGTATGCGGATCAGCGTGTTCCCGACGTATTGCTAAGTGGCAATCACGCGCACATCCGGCGTTGGCGTTTACAGCAGTCCCTTGGTCGGACCTTTGAACGACGCGCCGATCTTCTGGAAAGCCGCTCGCTTTCTGGAGAAGAGAAGAAGCTGCTCGAGGAATACATCCGCGAGCGGGACGATAGTTAACAACGTATCGATGGTAGATCCGACGATTTACCTTAGGAGCACAGCATGACTAACAAAATCATCCTTGCACTCGAAGCAGAGCAGATGACCAAAGAGATCCCTACCTTTGCCCCGGGCGACACCATTGTCGTTCAGGTGAAAGTGAAGGAAGGCGACCGTTCGCGTCTGCAAGCGTTCGAAGGTGTTGTTATCGCCAAGCGTAACCGCGGCGTAAACAGTGCATTCACCGTTCGTAAAATCTCCAACGGTGTTGGCGTAGAGCGTACTTTCCAGACCTACTCCCCGCAAATCGACAGCATGGCTGTCAAGCGTCGCGGTGACGTACGTAAAGCCAAGCTGTACTACCTGCGTGACCTGTCGGGTAAAGCAGCTCGCATCAAGGAAAAACTGGCTTAAGTCCAGCATCCGATGCAAAAAAAAGCAGCCTGCGGGCTGCTTTTTTGTTGCCTGCGATTTGCTACTCGCTTGGATTTACACCGTCTCGGGCTGGATCAACGCCAACAACGTCCATCCCGCCGAAGGCTTCAGCGTGCTTTCCGGCGTCACCACATGCACCCAGCCACCGTCATCGCGCACGAACAGCAAGGTCGCACGTTCGCCATGCAGTGCGCGGTAATCGTCCCAACTGAAGCCGTCGGTCAATGTCGTGCTGTACAGCTCGGCGCCCTGGCTCAATTGGCTGGCGAGTTTGGCGTAGGTCAGCGCTTCGCTGCCCAATTGATTGCCTCGATGTTCCAGGCTGGTGCGATGCTTGTCGGTGCGGCGGCTTTCCTGGCCGCTGGCCAGGCCGAACATGCGTTGATGGCCTAGTTCATGACGAAAGCGCATCAGCGCCAGGGTGTTCATCTCGCCGGAGGGTGACAACGCCAGCAAATGCCCGAGGCCGACCAGGTCCAGGTGCGCATCGGCATGTTGCGACGCCGGGTTGCCAAAATAGGTCGGCAAGCCTTCCATCCTCGCTGCGCGAATGTTTTCCCAGCTCGAATCTGTCAGCAGTACGCGACTGCCCAGTTGTTGCAGGGCCTTGCCCAGCGTGCGGGCAGGTCCGTTGGCGCCGATGATCAGGAAGCCGCTCGGTGCCGGTTCCGCCACCTTCAACAGGCGAGCCAGCGGTCGTGCCGTCGCACTTTGCAACACCACCGTGCCGATGATCACCGCAAAGGTGAGCGGCACCAGCAGCAACGCTCCCTGATGACCGGCCTCATGCAGGCGAATGGCGAAGATTGCCGACACCGCCGCTGCCACGATTCCCCTTGGGGCAATCCACGCCAGCAGGGCCCGTTCGCGCCAGCTCAGGCTTGAGCCCGCCGTGCTCAGCAGCACATTCAAAGGTCGGGCGAAGAACTGAATGACCAGCAGCAAAATCAGCACCAGAGGCCCGAGGCCGATCATGGCGTTCAGGTCCAGCCGTGCCGCCAGCAGAATGAACAGGCCGGAGATCAGCAGCACGCTGAGGTTCTCCTTGAAGTGCAGGATGTGCCGCACGTCGACGCCTTTCATATTGGCCAGCCACATGCCCATCAGTGTCACGGCCAGCAACCCGGATTCATGGGTGACCTCGTTGGAGGCAATGAAAATACCCAGCACTGCCGCGAGCGCTGCCAGGTTGTGCAGGTATTCCGGCAGCCACTGGCGACGAATCAGGGTGCCGAGCAACCAGCCGCCAAAAATGCCGAACAGGCTGCCGCACAGAATCACGCCACCGAAGGTCAGCAGGCTTTCCTTGAAGCCGTCACCTTCGGCACTGGCGATGATGAAGCTGTAGACGACCACCGCCAGCAGGGCTCCGATGGGGTCGATGGCAATGCCTTCCCAGCGCAGGATGTTGGCAATCGACGCTTTTGGGCGCACGACGCGCAGCATCGGTACGATCACGGTCGGCCCGGTCACCAGGGTCAGACTGCCGAAAAGGATGGCCAGCATCCAGTCGAAATCCAGTAGCCAGTGAGTGGCGACAGCAATGACCATCCAGGTGGAGAGGGCGCCAATCGTGACCAGACGGTGGACGACGCTGCCGATTTCGCGCCACTCGGACAAATGCAGTGTCAGGCTGCCTTCAAACAGGATCAGCGCGACGGCGAGGGAAACCAGCGGCATCAGCAGTGGCCCGAACATTTCCTGCGGGTCGAGCAAGTGCAGCACGGGGCCGGCCAGGATGCCGGTCAGCAGTAGGAAAAGAATCGCCGGCAATTTCAAGCGCCAGGCCAGCCATTGGCAAAGCAGCGCTGCCGCACCGATTCCGCCAAACGCCAATAAGATCTGCTGCTCGCTCATTGCGGCTCCCTGTTCCTTGAAATCGCGGCCTATGAAAGACTAGCGGCCGTTTCCATGTCCATTTTTAATTTTGTGCGCAGCCTCAAGGCTGCGTGATTTGAGTGCCCATGCCTGCCATCGACCATCCGCTGATAGACCAATTCCTTGATGCCTTGTGGCTGGAGAAAGGCCTTTCCGACAACACCCGCGATGCCTATCGCAGTGACCTGGCGTTGTTCAACGGCTGGTTACAGGACAAGGGACTGGAGTTGGTCAATGCCGGGCGCGAGTTGATACTCGACCACCTGGCCTGGCGTCTGGAGCAAAACTACAAGCCTCGTTCCACTGCGCGATTTCTCTCGGGTGTGCGTGGCTTCTATCGCTATCTGTTGCGGGAAAAGATAATCGCCGTCGATCCAACGTTACGGATTGATATGCCGCAACTCGGCAGGCCGCTGCCAAAGTCCTTGTCTGAGGCGGATGTGGAGGCGTTGCTGAAGGCGCCTGATTTGAGCGAGGCCATCGGCCAGCGCGACCGGGCCATGCTTGAAGTGCTGTATGCCTGTGGCTTGCGGGTGACCGAGCTGATCAGTCTCACCCTGGAGCAAGTCAATTTGCGTCAAGGCGTGTTGCGAGTGATGGGTAAGGGCAGCAAGGAGCGATTGGTGCCAATGGGCGAGGAGGCGATTGTCTGGATCGAACGCTACATGCGTGATGCCCGCAGCGAACTGCTTGGCGGGCGCCCCAGCGATGTATTGTTTCCAAGCCAGCGTGGCGAGCAGATGACCCGGCAGACCTTTTGGCACCGGATCAAGCATCAGGCCAAGGTGGCCGGGATCGGCAAGTCACTGTCGCCGCATACCTTGCGCCATGCCTTCGCCACGCACCTGCTCAACCACGGCGCAGACCTGCGGGTGGTGCAGATGTTGCTGGGGCACAGCGATTTGTCTACGACGCAGATCTACACCCACGTTGCCCGGGCACGGTTGCAGGATTTGCATGCCAAGCATCACCCGCGGGGTTAACCGAAACCCTGTGGGAGCGAGCTTGCTCGCGATAGCGGCCTGACAGTCGATACATGTTTTGGATGTGATGCTGTCATCGCGAGCAAGCTCGCTCTCACAGGGGATTGTGTCGCCACAAATGTCTTGTGTCAGGTGCATTCGGCCCTGCGGACCTTATGTGATAGGCTGGGCCGGTTTGCACGATGGGCGGTTATGACCCGGTGTTTCGGCACGGGCGTTCTGATCGTCCCATATGTTCGCCTTCAGGAGTTCTCATGCGTCTGACCCAGATTTTCGCCGCCGCAGCCATTGCGTTGGTCAGCACCTTTGCCGTCGCCGATGACGCGGCTGACAAAGCCATTCGTAAAAGCCTGGAAAACCTCCAGCTCGAAGTGCCGGTGGAAACCATCACCGCCAGCCCGTTGCCCGGCCTGTATGAAGTCAAGCTCAAGGGCAGCCGTGTGCTGTACGCCAGTGCCGACGGCCAGTACGTAGTTCAGGGCTACCTGTTCGATCTCAAGGACGGCAAGCCGGTCAACCTGACCGAGAAGACCGAGCGCCTGGGTATCTCCAAGCTGATCAATGACATCCCGGTTGCCGAAACCGTGGTTTACCCGGCCATTGGCGAAACCAAGTCGCACATCACCGTGTTCACCGACACCACCTGCCCTTACTGCCACAAACTGCACGCCGAAGTGCCTGAGCTGAACAAGCGTGGCATCGAAGTGCGTTACGTCGCGTTCCCGCGCCAGGGCCTGGGCTCGCCGGGTGACGAGCAACTGCAAGCGGTGTGGTGCTCGAAAGACAAGAAAGCGGCCATGGACAAAATGGTCGACGGCAAGGAAATCAAGGCCGCCAAGTGCGATAACCCGGTTTCCAAACAATTCGCCCTCGGCCAGTCGATCGGCGTGAACGGTACACCGGCCATCGTTTTGGCCGACGGTCAGGTCATTCCGGGCTACCAGCCTGCGCCACAAGTCGCCAAACTGGCGCTGGGCGCGAAGTAAATTCGCATCGTCACGGTCAGCCATTGACGATCATGGTCCGGTAGCGACATTCGCCGGGCCATCAATAGAGAACCGCGAGTCTGCGGTTGTTTTCACGGCCGGCCTTGAGTCGGCCGTTTTATGGGGAGTTCACAGTGAAACCGGTCAAAGTAGGCATCTGTGGGTTAGGAACCGTCGGTGGCGGTACCTTCAACGTACTTCAGCGCAACGCCGAGGAAATTGCTCGTCGTGCCGGGCGTGGGATCGAAGTGGCACAAATTGCCATGCGCACGCCAAAGCCTCAGTTCCAAACGACCGGTATTGCGATTACCAACGATGTCTTCGAAGTGGCCACGAACCCTGAGATCGACATCGTTATAGAGCTGATGGGCGGCTACACCGTTGCCCGCGAGCTGGTACTCAAGGCCATCGAGAATGGCAAGCATGTGGTCACCGCGAACAAGGCGCTAATCGCCGTTCACGGTAATGAAATTTTCGCCAAGGCCCGCGAGAAGGGCGTGATCGTTGCGTTCGAAGCGGCGGTAGCCGGTGGCATCCCGGTGATCAAGGCGATCCGCGAAGGCCTGTCCGCCAACCGCATCAACTGGGTAGCCGGCATCATCAATGGCACCGGCAACTTCATCCTGACGGAAATGCGCGAGAAGGGTCGCACCTTCGAAGACGTATTGGCCGAAGCCCAGGCCCTGGGTTACGCCGAAGCGGATCCGACCTTCGACGTTGAGGGTATCGACGCCGCCCACAAGCTGACGATCCTGGCGTCCATCGCGTTCGGTATTCCGTTGCAGTTCGACAAGGCTTACACCGAAGGCATCACCAAGTTGACCACCGCCGACGTGAACTACGCCGAAGCGCTGGGTTACCGCATCAAGCACCTGGGCGTGGCGCGCAGCACCGCGGCCGGTATCGAACTGCGCGTGCACCCGACGCTGATCCCGGCCGATCGCCTGATCGCCAACGTCAACGGCGTGATGAACGCGGTGATGGTCAACGGCGATGCTGCCGGTTCGACCCTGTTCTACGGCGCTGGCGCCGGCATGGAGCCGACCGCTTCGTCGGTGATCGCCGACCTGGTGGACGTGGTTCGCGCCATGACATCCGACCCGGAGAACCGCGTGCCGCACCTGGCGTTCCAGCCGGATTCGCTGTCGGCTCATCCGATCCTGCCGATCGAAGCCTGCGAAAGCGCCTACTACCTGCGCATTCAGGCCAAGGACCATCCGGGCGTATTGGCTCAGGTCGCGAGCATCCTCTCGGAGCGCGGCATCAACATCGAGTCGATCATGCAGAAGGAAGCCGAGGAGCACGACGGCCTGGTGCCGATGATCCTGCTGACCCACCGCGTGCTGGAACAGCGTATCAACGACGCCATCGCTGCATTGGAAGCCTTGGCGGGTGTGGTTGGTCCGGTTGTACGGATCCGTGTCGAGCACCTGAACTAAGCCGATATCGTTGACCGGGCTCGCTTGCGGGCCCGGCACTACGAACACTGTCCATTGGAGTCAGTCATGCGTTACATCAGTACCCGCGGCCAGGCACCGGCCCTGAATTTCGAAGACGTCCTGCTGGCAGGCCTTGCCACCGACGGCGGTCTGTACGTCCCGGAAAACCTGCCACGTTTCACCCAGGAAGAAATCGCTTCCTGGGCCGGCTTGCCGTATCACGAGCTGGCTTTTCGGGTGATGCGCCCGTTCGTCACCGGCAGCATTCCCGATGCCGATTTCAAGAAAATCCTTGAAGAAACCTACGGCGTGTTCGCCCACAGCGCCGTTGCACCTCTGCGTCAGCTGAACGGCAACGAATGGGTGCTGGAGCTGTTCCACGGCCCGACCCTGGCGTTCAAGGACTTCGCCCTGCAATTGCTCGGTCGTTTGCTCGACTACGTGCTGGAAAAGCGCGGCGAGCGCGTGGTGATCGTCGGCGCCACCTCCGGTGACACCGGCTCGGCCGCCATCGAAGGCTGCAAGCACTGCGAAAACGTCGACATCTTCATCCTGCACCCGCACAACCGTGTGTCCGAAGTGCAGCGTCGGCAGATGACCACCATTTTTGGTGAGAACATCCACACCATCGCCATCGAAGGCAACTTCGATGACTGCCAGGAAATGGTCAAGGCTAGCTTCGCCGACCAGGGCTTCCTCAAGGGCACGCGCCTGGTGGCGGTGAACTCGATCAACTGGGCGCGGATCATGGCCCAGATCGTTTACTACTTCCATGCGGCCCTGCAACTGGGCGGCCCGGCGCGTTCGGTGGCGTTCTCGGTGCCGACCGGCAACTTCGGCGACATCTTCGCCGGTTACCTGGCGCGCAACATGGGGCTGCCGATCAACCAGTTGATCGTCGCCACCAACCGCAACGATATCCTGCACCGCTTCATGAGCGGCAACCAGTACGTCAAGGAAACCCTGCACGCCACGCTGTCGCCGTCCATGGACATCATGGTGTCGTCGAACTTCGAACGCCTGTTGTTCGACCTGCACGGTCGCAACGGCGCGGCCATCGCCGGGCTGATGGATTCGTTCAAGCAGGGCGGCGGTTTCAGCGTCGAGCAAGAGCGCTGGACCGAAGCCCGCAAGTTGTTCGACTCGCTGGCCGTGGATGACGCGCAAACCTGCGAAACCATCGCTGAAGTCTACGAGCAGACCGGTGAAGTGCTGGATCCGCACACTGCCATCGGCGTGAAAGCTGCGCGGGAATGCCGTCGCAGCCTGGACATTCCAATGGTGATCCTGGGCACTGCCCACCCGGTAAAATTCCCGGACGCCGTGGAAAAAGCCGGTGTAGGAAAAGCTCTTGAACTGCCTGTACATCTTTCTGATTTGTTTGAACGAGACGAACGTTGCACCGTATTGCCAAATGACCTGAAGGCCGTGCAGGCCTTTGTCAGTCAGCATGGCAACCGCGGCAAGCCGCTGTAACCTTCAGCGCCGTAACATTTTGAAGCCCGTCTCCTGACGGGCTTTTTCATTTCTGCATGCACACTTGTCGTGTTATCGCCGCGAAAGGACAGGCGAGTGGATCACCAAGGACGTGGGAATGCTGTTTACAAGTGTGTTCAAGTCGGTTGTGCGCTGGCTGTTTTTGCTCGGCATCCTGGGTGTTGCCCAATGGGGAGGGGCGAGCCCTGCATCGATTCAGGAGCGTGGGAAGTCTGTCGCTCGTTCAATGGTCGTGCTGGATGACCAGGAGTTGCAGTGGATGGCCAGCCATCCACGGGTCGTGGTCACGGCACTGGAATACCCGTTGTACCTGTTCAAGGATGAACATGGCCAATGGACGGGCTTGAACAGTGACCTGCTCAAACGCATCAGTGACATGACGGGGTTGCAGTTCGTTTACGAACAGTCTTTTTCCACCGATCAGATGCTGGCCCATCTGGAAAGCGGCGCGGCGGATTTGAGTACGACCCTGTCGATGAATGAAGAACGCAAGGCGTTTCTCGACTTCAGCCATGCGTTCGGCGGTGCAGGATGGGTCTTTGTCGGGCAGGTTGGGGCGCCGCCGGTGCAGTCGCTGGAGGATCTGGCGAAGCGGGTACTGGTGCTGCCGACCCGGCATGCACTGGAAGCGATGATCCGTCGCGATTATCCGTCTATCGAATTGCGTTCGGTTAAAACCTACGCCGAAGCCCATGCCTGGGTTGAAAGCGGCGAAGCCTACGCCACCATCGAAAGCGAAATCGGCGCCCGGCTTTTTCCGTCGGGCCGGTTGCAGATCGGGGCTGTGGTGCCGGGCAAATGGGATGCGGATTATCTGGCGGTGCGCAAAGGTCAGCCGCAGTTGCTGAGTATCCTCAACAAGGCGCTTGAGGCGTTTCCTGCGCAGGAGCTGCGCGATCTTCGCCTGAAGTGGTTCGGTGGCGCTACCGTGCCACAGCCGCCTGGCCTCTGGCAGCGGATTGACCAGTGGGTTTGCTGGGGGGTGTTGGTGCTCAGCCTGTTCGGCCTGTTGTCCCTGCTGTGGAATCGGCGATTGGCGGTGGTGGTCAGGCAACGGGTCGAGGCCCAAAGGAGTCTGCGCGATCAGCTCGCATTCCAGCATGCCCTGATGGATGCCATGCCTGACCCGATGTTTGTCCGTGATCTGCAAGGGCGTTTGATCATGTGCAACAAAAGTTATGAGGACGCCTTGTCGACGCGTTTTGACCGGATGCAGGGGCGGCAGTTGATCGAGGTCGATGTCATGCCCAGACAAACCGCGGAACTGCTGCATGCTGAGTTTCTGGCGCAGTTGAGTACGCGCAGGACGCGCTTCTTCGAGCGTCAATTGATGTTCAAGGAAGGTGTCAGGGATATCTACCAGTGGACCGTGCCGTTCTACACGGCGGATGGCCAGCTACGAGGATTGTTGGGGGGCTGGGCTGACATCGCCCGGCGTACTCGACAGACGTGATGGTTGCGTTTTTTCTCTGTCATGTTCGCCGTGCATGCTCTCTTGACTGGGCTGCAGGTTCGCTTGCGGTCAGTACCCAGAACTTTCTTCTCGGGCCAGTGGTTATCTGTTGCAGGCATACCCCAGGCACGTTGTTTTCGGACTATTGAGTGGTGATCGGGATGGAAAGTATCAGTTTGTTGCTCGGTGAGGCGCTGAGCCCGTATCAGGTCACACTGACCCCGTCAGGCATTCGTGGCGAATGCCGGGTGACCCTGAAGGATGCTATCGGCGCGACAGTGGTCGAGCGCGAGTTCAATCAGGTCCAGTTGAAAGATAAACGCTTGCTGACGGATGTGGTCGACGGTTTGCATCGCGACGTGCTGATCGCTGAAGGACGCCTTGAGCCTTGTGTCATCGCGGCATTGCGTAATGCGGCACAGGACAAGCTTCTGGCCAGCCGCAATTGAACGGATATTTGTGGGAACCTTCCCGCGCCCAGGTCAGTCAGACTTTGTAACAGCAGGATCAAGCATTGTGCTCCGGTGCTTGTAGCTTGCTGCTACTGGTCTCCAAGCAGGCCATGTTTAACCCCGAGTCGTCTCCCCACTTCTCGGGGTTTCTTTTTGCCCGGGATTTGTCATGGCTGCGCCAGATTGTCGAAAAACGCCTTGGTGTCTTTCAGGTAATCGCTACGGCTTTCAGGGTCCAGCCAGGCGGCGTAGGCCTCGTCAAGGCGTTCGCGGGGAAGGGTGCGCAGCACCTGGTTGATCTCGACAATGGCCTTCCGGCCATTTGGCGTGTCGGTGCAACCGATGTAACCGGAGAGGTATTTGCCCGTGCCACGAATCGGATAGAACTGCAGTTCATCCTCGGCGATGCCATGCAGCGAGGCCAGGTAGCGAACTTCCGGACGATAGCCCAACAGCAGACGCAAGCGTCCCAGGCGCTGCATTTGCAGCAGGCTGCCCAAGGCGTCGTTGCCGTAATGAGCGGTCAGCGCGTCGGCTGGCGCTTGCTTGAGCAGTCCGTCGAGGTATTCGCCGTAATTGCGCTCGGCAATAATCCCCAGTTTTTCGCGGCCGCTGGCGAGCAGCTCTGCCAGGTCCACTTCGCCATCCTTGATAAAGGGGGCCAGCACGTTCTGGTCAACGCGCCGCACGGCCAGGCCATTGCTCATGGCGCGGAAGACCGGGATGGAAAAGGCGATCCACTTTTCCCGTTCCTTGCTCCAGTTAAGCGCCGCGTCGCAGACCAGGGACGGTTCGTGGAGCATCTGCAGTCCACGCGCGCGATTGACCCTCATCACGCTGTGCTGGTATTGCGGCATGCCGGCAATCAACAGTGGAAGCAGTTGATCGATAACGCCCTGACCCTTTTTCGGCCCGTCGAAGATCGTCAGCGGCGGCAGGTCACGCTTGAGCCAGATCAGGGTTTCCTTGGATTGCGCCAAGGCTGACGGGGTCGGTTCAAGAAGCAGGATCAAGGTTGCCAGCACGCACAGCAGCCAGCCGCCGCGCGACGGGCAGTGTCGAATGGCCCATACAGGCCGGCGCCTCAGTTCAGATGGCTCCGTCTTTGCGCAACTGTGCGATCTGCATCGCGTCATAGCCAAGTTCCTGGAGTACCTGTGCGTTGTGCTCACCCAGTTGTGGCCCGACCCATTCACATTCACCGGGCGTCTCTGAGAGTTTCGGCACAATTCCCGGCATCTTGAAGTCTTTGCCATCCGGCAGCTTGGCTTGCAGGAACATTTCCCGCGCCAGGTACTGAGGGTCATTGAACATGTCTTCGGCGCTGAAGATCCGGCTGGCCGGCACCTCGGCCTGATTGAGCTGCGCCAGCACCGTGTCGAGCGGCAACGAGTTGACCCAGCGATCGATGACGCCATAAATCTCGTCGCGTCGGGCATCGCGGCCATCGTTGCTGGCAAGCAGAGGGTTGTTGGCCAGGTCTTCCCGGCCAATGATCAGCATGAAGCGTTTGAAAATCGCGTCGCCATTGGCGCCGATCTGCACGTGCTTGCCATCGCCGCTGGTGTGGATCGAAGACGGGGTGATGCCCGGCATGATATTGCCCGTGCGTTCGCGGATGAAGCCGAACACGTCGAACTCCGGGACCATGCTTTCCATCATTGCGAAGATGGCTTCGTACAGCGCCACGTCCACCACTTGCCCCTGGCCGCCGTTGACTTCGCGATGACGCAGGGCCATCAACGCGCCGATCACGCCCCAGAGGGCGGCAATCGAGTCGCCGATGGAAATGCCGGTGCGCACCGGTGGCCGGTCTTCGAAGCCGGTGATGTAACGCAGGCCGCCCATGGATTCACCGACCGCGCCAAAGCCGGGCTGATCTTTCATCGGGCCGGTCTGGCCGAAACCCGACAGCCGCACCATGACCAGTTTCGGGTTCAAGGCGTGCAGGACATCCCAGCCCAGGCCGAGTTTTTCCAGGACGCCGGGGCGAAAGTTTTCGATCAGGATGTCTGCCTCACCCAGCAGCTGTTTCAGGATCGCCTGACCGTCGGGGTGCTTGAGGTTGAGGGTCAGGGACTTTTTATTGCGGGCCTGGACGAACCACCACAGCGAAGTGCCTTCATACAACTTGCGCCATTTGCGCAATGGATCACCGCCGTCCGGGGATTCGATCTTGATCACGTCGGCACCGAATTCAGCGCAAATGCGCGAGGCAAACGGGCCTGCAATCAAGGTGCCCAATTCAATGACTTTCAGACCGGAAAGCGGTTTGGCGGTGAACGGCATGCTGGATCCTGTGGGGCAAAGGTTGGGCGAATAGAGCGTTTTAGCATAGCCGACTGTCCGACGCTCCAGCTTGATTGTGTTCAATTCGTGGATTGCCCGTCGCATCGGTTAGACTTGCCGCCTTTCCTCGTATCAAGAAGCCCGTTCATGGCCCAGCCGTCCACGACCTACAAGTTTGAACTGAACCTCACCGACCTCGACCGCAGCGTCTATGAGAGCGTGAAGCAGACCATCGCCCGTCACCCTTCGGAAACCGAAGAGCGTATGACCGTGCGCCTGCTGGCCTACGCCCTCTGGTACAACGAGCAGCTGTCTTTTGGCCGTGGTCTGTCAGAAGTGGATGAACCGGCCTTGTGGGAAAAAAGCCTGGATGACCGGGTCCTGCATTGGATCGAAGTCGGCCAGCCGGATACCGAGCGCCTGACCTGGTGCTCGCGTCGTACTGAACGCACCAGCCTGCTGGCCTATGGCAGCCTGCGCGTGTGGGAAGGCAAAGTGGTGCCGGCGGTGAAAAACCTGAAGAACGTCAACATCGCTGCCGTGCCTCAGGAAGTCCTGGAAACCCTGGCCAAAGACATGCCGCGCGTCATCAAGTGGGACGTGATGATCAGCGAAGGGACGATCTTCGTCACCGACGACCGTGGTCAGCACGAAGTCCAGTTGCAGTGGCTGGCCGGTGAGCGCGGCTGATTTTTCGCCGCTTTAGCGCATCACCCGGTCTTATCCTACGTATTGAAGAGAAGCATCTTTCACCCCATGCGCATCGAACCTCGCCTGCTGCCCGACACCCTGCCATTCCTCGGTGATATTCCGCCGCTGCTGACCCGCCTGTACGCGGCGCGGGGCGTGCAATCCGAGGCGGAACTGGACAAGAGCCTGGCGCGGTTGATTCCGTTCCAGCAACTCAAGGGCATCGATGCGGCGGTGGATTTGCTGGTCACGGCACTTGAACAGCGTCAGCGCATTCTGATCGTCGGCGACTTTGATGCCGACGGCGCGACGGCTAGCACCGTGGGCACGTTGGGTTTGCGCCTGTTGGGCGCGGCGCATGTCGATTATCTGGTGCCAAACCGTTTCGACTATGGCTACGGCCTGACGCCGGAGATCGTTGCGGTCGCGCTTGAGCGTCAGCCGCATTTGCTGATCACCGTGGACAACGGCATCTCCAGCGTCGAAGGCGTGGCAGCGGCGAAAAAGGCCGGGCTCAAGGTGCTCGTCACCGACCACCACTTGCCCGGTGACGAGCTGCCGTTGGCCGACGCCATCGTCAATCCGAACCAGCCGGGTTGCGAGTTCCCGAGCAAGGCGCTGGCCGGTGTCGGGGTGATTTTCTATGTGCTGATGGCCCTGCGTGCGCGGTTGCGCGAGCTGGGCTGGTACACCAGCAAGCCGCAGCCGAATATCGGCGAATTGCTCGATCTGGTGGCCTTGGGCAGCGTGGCCGACGTGGTGCCGCTGGACGCCAACAACCGGATTCTGGTGCATCAGGGCCTGGAGCGGATTCGCGCTGGACGTGCCCGGCCGGGGATCAAGGCGATCCTCGAAGTGGCCAAGCGCGATCATGCGCGCATCACCTCCACCGATCTGGGCTTCATCGTCGGCCCGCGCTTGAACGCCGCAGGGCGCTTGGACGACATGAGCCTGGGCATCGAATGCCTGCTGACCGAAGACGCAGGTCTGGCCCGTGAAATGGCTGCTCAATTGGACGGCATGAACCAGGATCGCAAATCCATCGAGCAGGGCATGCAGCGTGAAGCGCTGGCGCAGCTCAAGGATCTGCCGGTGGAGTCGATGCCGTTCGGCTTGTGCCTGTTCGATCCCGAGTGGCATCAGGGCGTCATCGGTATCCTCGCGTCGCGGATGAAAGAGCGTTATTTCCGCCCGACCATCGCCTTTGCCGATGCCGGAGATGGCCTGCTCAAGGGCTCGGGGCGTTCGGTCCAGGGCTTTCATATCCGCGACGCCTTGAGCGTGGTGGCGGCGCAGCATCCGAATCTGATCACCAAGTACGGTGGCCACGCGATGGCGGCCGGCCTGACGCTGCCGGAAGCGAATTTCCCCTTGTTCGCCGAAGCCTTTGACGCTGAAGTGCGCCGGCAGATGCGCGAAGAAGACCTGACGGGACGCCTGTTGTCGGACGGCACTCTGGCGGTGGAAGAGTTCCACCTGGAGCTGGCCCGTGCCCTGCGGCACGCCGGTCCTTGGGGGCAGCACTTCCCGGAACCGTTGTTTCACGGGGTGTTCCAGTTGGTCGAGCAGCGCGTGGTGGGCGAACGACACCTTAAAGTCGTGCTCAAAAGTGAATGTGGCTCGGTGAAACTCGACGGCATTGCCTTCGGGATCGACCGCGACATCTGGCCGAATCCGACCATCAAGTGGGTGGAACTGGCCTACAAACTCGACCTCAACGAGTTTCGTGGCAACGAGACGGTTCAACTGATGATTGCCCACATCGAACCGCGTTGAACCCCTGTAGGAGCGAGCTTGCTCCGGGCGGCGTTCCGACGATGGTCGTGAACGATAACGCGCTAAACCTGATGCCCAGCGGCGCCATTGGGTTTTTCGCGAGCGAGCTCGCTCCTACAATAGCTAAAGCAATTTCCCCGACACCAAATCCCTCGGAACCCTCCCTGATCCGTCGATGTCGACTAGGCTCTAAACACTGCTTGATTTTGGTCTTGTGACGTTTTGTCGAATTCTTTTGCCCGCGGGGGCGGGTGCTGTACCTTTTTCCTGTCACTCGTCGACTATTCAAACAGAACCTGGAGCCTGCCCACTGATTCGAGAGGTGCCCCATGAGTCTGCTGCTTGAACCCTTTACCCTTCGCCAATTGACCCTACCCAACCGCATCGCGGTATCGCCGATGTGCCAGTACTCCAGCACCGATGGCCTGGCCAATGACTGGCACCTGGTCCACCTCGGCAGCCGTGCTGTCGGCGGGGCCGGGCTGGTATTTACTGAAGCCACGGCGGTCACCGCCGACGGGCGTATCACGGCCGAGGACCTCGGTCTGTGGAATGACGAGCAGATCGAACCCCTGCAACGCATCACCCGCTTTATCACCGCCCAGGGCGCCGTTGCTGGCATTCAGCTGGCCCATGCCGGGCGCAAGGCCAGCACCTACCGGCCGTGGCTCGGCAAGCATGGCAGCGTCAAACCCGATGAGGGCGGCTGGGTGCCGGTCGGACCTTCACCGATTGCATTCGATCCACAGCACACCCAACCCAGACAACTGGATGACGGCGAGATCGCCAAGGTCATCCAGGCCTTTGTCGATGCGGCAAAGCGCTCACTGACGGCCGGTTTCAAGGTGGTCGAAGTGCACGCGGCCCATGGTTACCTGTTGCATCAGTTCCTGTCGCCGTTGAGTAATCAGCGGCGCGATCAATATGGTGGTTCGTTCGAAAATCGCATTCGGCTGGTGCTGCAGGTCACCGAAGCGGTGCGTGCGGTGTGGCCTGAAGAGTTGCCGGTGTTTGTCCGGGTCTCGGCCACCGACTGGGTGGAAGACGGCTGGAATCCCGATGAAACGGTGGAGCTGGCGCGCCGCCTGAAAGACCTGGGGGTGGACCTGATCGACGTCTCGTCGGGCGGGACGGCGGTGAATGCGGAGATTCCCACAGGGCCGGGTTACCAGACCCGCTTTGCCGAACGTGTGCGCAAGGAGTCGGGCATGGCCACCGGCACAGTCGGCATGATCACCGAGCCGGCCCAGGCCGAGCACATCCTGCGCACCTGTCAGGCGGACATCATCTTCCTGGCCCGTGAGTTGTTGCGCGATCCGTACTGGGCGCTGCATGCAGATGACGATCTGGGCGGGCACAAGGCCGTGTGGCCGGCGCAATATCACCGGGCGACTCACCGTGAACAGCCGATTCACGAATCGGATTTGCGCGACTGAAATCCATCGATACGAAAAAGCCCCTGAATCGCGAGATCCAGGGGCTTTTGTTTATGCCGATGACCGATCAGGCCGCTTCGATCTTGCTGCGGTTCTGTTCAACCTTGTTCAGATAGTCCTTGAGCTTTTCCTGCTCGGCTACCGTCGTGAACAAGCCGAGCTTGCTGCGCCGCCAGAGGATGTCGTGGGCGCTGGTTGCCCATTCTTCACTGCACAGATAGTCGACTTCACGGGTGTAGAGACCGCCGCCGATGTGCTCGCCCATATCGCTGAGGTTCTGTACGCCTTCGAGCATGCGCCAGGTACGGCTGCCGTAGGAGGTGGCCCAGCGGCGCGCGATCTCGCTCGGTACCCAGTCGAATCTGTCACGGATTCGCGAGCTCAAGGCTTGCGGGGTGGTCATGTCTTCACCGCCCGGCAGCGTGGCGCTGGCGGTCCAGCTTGGCTGGATGTGCTTGAAGTACGGTGCCAGTTGCGCCAGCGCCGACTCGGCCAGTTTGCGATAGGTGGTGAGCTTGCCGCCGAACACCGACAGCAACGGAGCTTCTTCGCCAGTGCCAGACAGTGCCAGGGTGTAATCGCGGGTCACGGCCGACGGGTTGTCGGATTCGTCGTTGCACAGCGGGCGCACACCGGAATAGCTGTGCAGGATGTCGTCGCGGCTGATTTGCTTTTTGAAATGGGCGTTGACCACGTTCAACAGGTAATCGGTTTCGCCGTCAGTGATCGCAACGGCTGCCGGATCGCCGGTGTACTCGCGGTCGGTGGTGCCGATCAGGGTGAAGTGATTCAGGTATGGAATGGTGAACACGATGCGCTGATCTTCGTTTTGCAGGATATGCGCGTGTTCGCCTTCATACAGTTTCGGCACGATCAGGTGGCTGCCCTGGATCAGGCGGATGCCGTATGGAGATTCCATCTTCAAGTCATCGCGAATGAACTTGGCGACCCACGGCCCGGCCGCATTGACCAATGCCTTGGCGCGGATCGAAAACAGGCTGCCATCGGCGCGTTCCAGGTGCAGGTGCCACAGGCCCTTGGTACGGCGCGCGCTGACGCAGCGGGTTTGAGTGTGAACGTGGGCGCCGTTTTCCCGGGCGGCCATGGCGTTCAATACCACCAACCGCGCGTCATCGACCCAGCAATCGGAGTATTCGAAGCCTTTGGTGATCTCGCTTTTCAGGGCGCTGTGGGGGCCGAACTTCAGGCTTTTCGAACCTTGTAGTTGCTCGCGCTTGCCCAGGTTGTCATAGAGGAATAGACCGGCGCGGATCATCCACGCCGGGCGCAGGTGCGGGCGGTGTGGCAACACAAAACGCATTTGCTTGACGATGTGCGGAGCCTTGGTCAACAGCACTTCGCGTTCGGCCAGGGCTTCACGCACCAGGCGGAATTCGTAATGTTCGAGGTAGCGCAGGCCACCGTGAATCAGCTTGCTGCTGGCCGACGAGGTATGGCTGGCCAGGTCATCCTTTTCGCAAAGGAACACCGAGAGACCGCGACCGGCGGCATCCGCTGCGATCCCCACGCCATTGATCCCGCCACCGATGACGGCGATATCGTAGACCTCGGCGAGAGGGGGCGTGGGCAATGTGGAAGTGGGCATCGGCTCGGCCTCGGAATTCTTTGATGTTCTGTATTTGAATTCGAACATTAATGTTCATTTGCGAAAATACTAGCCCATAAAGACACGCGCAGCCAGTCAGTTTCGATTGAAAATGCTCATCGAAGGGCCGTTAAAGGAAAATATACGAACATAAAAGCAAAAGATCGCAGCCTTCGGCAGCTCCTACAGGATTGAGTGCATCCGTAGGAGCTGCCGAAGGCTGCGATCTTTTAAGACTGGGAAGGGCTTAAACGACTTCGAGCCGAACCTTGTGCTGGTTCAATAGCTGCGCCAGCGCCGGGGAAGGCTGCTGATCGGTGACCAGGCAATCGACCAGGCTGATCGGCCCCAGGCGAATCATGGCGTTGCGCCCGAATTTGCTGGAGTCGGCCGCGAGGATCACTTGCCGGGCATTGGCGATGATCGCTTGGGATACCCGTACTTCCTGATAGTCGAAGTCCAGCAGGCTGCCATCCTCATCGATGCCACTGATGCCGACCAGGGCGAAATCGACCTTGAACTGATTGATGAAATCGACACTGGCCTGACCCACCACACCACCGTCACGCCGCACGTTGCCGCCGGTCAGCAGCACATCGAAATCGTCCTTGGCGCTGAGCATGGAGGCGACGTGCAGGTTGTTGGTGATGATTTTCAGATGGTTGTGATTGAGCAGTGCCCGGGCAATGGATTCGGTGGTCGTGCCGATGTTGATGAACAACGAGGCATGGTCGGGAATCTGCGCGGCAATGGCTTCGCCGATACGCTGTTTCTCATCGCGCATCTGATCGGCGCGCATGGCGTAGGCGGTGTTTTCGACACTGGAGTCGTAAGCCGCGCCGCCGTGGTAGCGACGCAACAAATTGGCTTCCGCGAGCTGATTGATGTCGCGGCGAATGGTCTGTGGGGTAACAACGAACAGCGTGGCCATTTCCTCGATGCTGACATAGCCGCGTTCGCGGACCAGTTCGAGGATTTGCTGCTGACGGGGAGGCAGATTCATGGGGCGTCCTTTGGGCTGCCGTGCAAAATTTGCCCATGATGCCGCAGGAATCTGCTCCCTACCAGTTACATACAGATACGGGGGCTGGAGTTTACTTATTCAGCTGCGTCTTCAGCCGCCCAATCACGGGTGCGGCTGACGGCTTTTTTCCACCCTGCGTAGAGTTTTTCCTTCGCCGTTTCATCCAGCATCGGCTCGAACTTGCGCTCAATCACTGCCTTGCCACGCAACTCTTCCAGGCTGCCCCAGAAGCCACAGGCCAGGCCTGCGAGGTAAGCCGCGCCGAGTGCCGTGGTTTCGCGCATTTGCGGGCGCTCGACCTGCGTGCCGAGGATGTCGGCCTGGAACTGCATGAGGAAGTTGTTGGCCACTGCGCCGCCGTCCACGCGCAGAGCTTTCAGACGCTCCCCAGAGTCCTGCTGCATGGCGTCCAGCACGTCGCGGGTCTGGTAGGCAATCGATTCCAGCGCAGCCCGAATGATGTGATCCACGCGTACGCCGCGGGTCAGTCCGAACAATGCACCACGGGCGTACGGGTCCCAGTAAGGTGCGCCGAGACCAGTGAAGGCCGGCACCAGGTACACGCCGTTGCTGTCCTTGACCTTGTTGGCGAAGTATTCGGTGTCGTGGGCGTCGTTGATGATCTTCAGTTCGTCACGCAGCCATTGCACGGTGGAGCCGCCGTTGAACACCGCACCTTCCAGGGCATAGGCCACTTCGCCACGCGGGCCGCAGGCGATGGTGGTCAGCATGCCGTGTCGGGATTTCACGGCTTTGTCGCCAGTGTTCATCAGCAAGAAGCAACCGGTGCCGTAGGTGTTTTTCGCCTGGCCTGGCTCGACACACATCTGGCCGAACAGAGCGGCTTGCTGGTCACCGGCAATGCCACCGATGGCGATGCCGCTTTTGGTGTGGCCGTAGATCTCGGACGACGATTTGACTTGCGGGAGCATCTCACGCGGGATGTCGAGGACTTCCAGCATCTTCGCGTCCCACTCCAGGGTGTGGATGTTGAAGAGCATGGTGCGCGAAGCGTTGGTGTAGTCGGTGACATGCACCTTGCCGCCGGTAAATTTCCAGATCAGCCAACTGTCGACGGTGCCGAACAGCAGCTCGCCGTTGCGCGCGCGTTCGCGGCTTCCTTCGACGTTGTCGAGGATCCACTTGAGCTTGGTGCCCGAGAAGTAGGGGTCGGTGACCAGGCCAGTGGTTTCGCTGATGTATTGCTCGTGGCCATCGCGTTTGAGCTGCTGGCAGATCTCGGTGCTGCGTCGGCACTGCCAGACGATCGCGTTGTAGATCGGGCGGCCGGTGTTCTTGTCCCACACCACGGTGGTTTCGCGCTGGTTGGTGATGCCGATGGCCGCCACCTGGTCGTGGTGCAGGCCGGCTTGTGCCAGGGCCTCGACCATCACGGCGCTCTGGGTGGCGAAGATCTCCATAGGATCGTGCTCAACCCAACCGGCTTGCGGGTAATGCTGAGCGAACTCCCGTTGGGCGGTGCAGACCACGTTCGCGTCGCGGTCGAAAATGATCGCGCGGGAGCTGGTCGTACCCTGATCGAGGGCAATGATGTAGTTCTTATTCTGTGTGTCGGTCATGTCGATTGCCTTGGACGAAATAAGGGAGTGAGGTCTGGCGCGCGATCAAAGGGCAGGGGCACGCGCCAACGGTATCAAGAAGTTCTGGGTTTGCCGTCAATGGCAGCTGTTGCATCCTTTGTAGCAGGTACGGCGCTGGGCAGATGGCGGGCAATCAACCCACGATAGGCTGCAGCACCGAGGCAGGCACCGACAATCGGTGCAAAAACAGGAATCAGGAAATACGGAATATCGCGTCCGCCGGTGAAGGAAATTTCACCCCAGCCAGCGAAGAAAGTCATCAGTTTAGGGCCGAAGTCCCGCGCAGGGTTCATGGCAAAACCGGTCAGCGGTCCCATCGAGCTGCCGATCACCGCAATCAGCAGGCCGATCAGCAGCGGTGCCAACGGGCCTTTTGGCAGGCCATTGTTGTCGTCGGTCAGGGACATGATCACGCCCATCAGGATGGCCGTAATGATCACCTCGACCAGAAACGCCTGGGCGGTGGTCAGTACAGGATTCGCGAAGGTAGAGAACACGGAGGCCAATTCAAGGCTTGCCTGGGTTCCGCGGACCATATGGTGCGTTTGTTCGAATTCGAAGAATAGATTGCTGTAAAGCGTGTAAACCAACAGCGCTCCACAGAAGGCACCTGCCACCTGAGCGAGAATGTAGAAAGGCAATTTACGCTTTTCGAAGTCCGCGAAAATGCTCAAGGCAATGCTGACGGCAGGGTTCAGATGAGCCCCGGAAACCCCAGCGCTGAGGTAGATCGCCATGCTGACGCCGACGCCCCAGATAATGCTGATTTCCCACAAGCCAAAACTGGCACCAGCGACCTTGAGCGCGGCAACGCAACCTGTACCAAAAAAGATCAGCAGCGCAGTACCCAGAAATTCGGCCAGGCATTGGCTCGAGAGCGACGGTTGTTGTAAAGCAGTTGTCATTGAAACCTCAGTTTTTTTTGTTGTCTGGCGCTTTTTCCCATCATGGTTGGAGCGCGGTTTTCAGCGAGGCAGGATCCCCATCCTGGTCGCGGTTTACTGCTGGGTACAGCGGTAGGACGTTTCGTGCAGTTTCAGAAACGAAAAAATATAGACAAGAAACGCTGCTGTCAAAGGTCGAAAGTGAACCGTCGGTCATAAAAAAACTATTCATTGCATGAATGAACGAGCCATTGGGGGATGGGATGGCCAGGCAATGGCGTCATGGATGCGCTGCCCTGGAGCCTTTTAATGATCAATGTCCTAGAATCGGGCGCAGTATTTTTCTTCTGTCGCCCAGTCTGGAGCTGTCATGACCCCCGCATTGGATTTGTTGAAAAAGGTTCGGGCCGAACATCGCGTACACAGTTACGAACATGATCCCAAGGCCGCCTCCTACGGGCTGGAAGCAGCGGAAAAACTCGGGCTGGATCCGGCGCAGGTGTTCAAGACTTTGCTGGCGGCCAGCGAAAAGGGCGAGTTGCTGGTGGCCGTGGTGCCGGTTGTCGGCAGCCTGGACTTGAAAGGGCTGGCCCACGCCGCGGGCGTGAAAAAGGTCGAAATGGCCGACCCGGCGGCAGCGCAGCGCTCTACTGGCTATTTGTTGGGCGGGATCAGTCCGCTGGGGCAGAAAAAGCGTTTGCGGACATTCATTGATAGTTCGGCCCAGCCCTTCGCCAGCATTTTTGTCAGTGCGGGTCGGCGTGGGCTGGAAGTCGAACTGGCACCGGCCGTACTGGCCGAACACACCCAGGCGAAGTTTGCCGATATCGGTCGGGTGTGAGCGCTGTATGGTGAAAATCAGCCCGCTCTGTCACTGGTGCTGGTTCGGCCAGCGCGGCATGCTCTGCGGACAAACCAAGGGAGAAGGTTATGCAGCTTGAGTTTCATCAGGTCGACGCGTTCAGCAATCAGCCATTCAGTGGCAACCCGGCAATGGTCTATCGGCTCGATACCTGGCTCGCCGATGAGTTGATGCAAAAGATTGCGGCCGAACACAACCTCGCCGAAACGGCGTTTGTCGTGCGTGAAGGGCAGGGCTGGCACATCCGCTGGTTTACGCCGACCACCGAGGTGCCATTGTGCGGTCACGCGACGCTGGCTAGCGCCTATGTGCTGTTTGAGATCTATAAAGAGCCCGTCGAGCGACTGGACTTTATCTGCCAATCCGGCCCGTTGAGTGTGACCCGTGAAGGTGGGCGCCTGTGGCTGGATTTCCCGGCGATCATCCCCTCGGAAATCGGCGTGACCCTGGATGTCGAGCGTGCCCTCGGCGTTGAGGCTGTCGATGTGCTGGGCTCGAATGAGTTGTTTGTGGTGCTGGAGTCCGAGCAAGCGGTGCTCGACTGCAAGCCGGACATGGTGGCTCTGGCGAAACTGCCGTGGTTGGGCGCCATCGTGACGGCGCGTGGCAATCAGCACGATTTCGTCTCCCGCTATTTCGCACCGGCAATTGGTATCAACGAAGACCCGGTGACCGGATCGACCCATTGCCTCCTGATTCCGTACTGGTCGAAGCGTTTGGACAAGTCGAGCCTGACGGCTTTTCAGCGTTCAGCGCGGGGTGGGGAGTTGTTCTGCCGGCTGGACGGCGAGCGGGTGAAGATCGGCGGCAATGCAACGCTCGTTGCGAGCGGTACGCTGATGTTGGGCTGATCCAAAACCACTGTAGGAGCGGGCCTGCTCGCGATAGCGGTATCACATTCAACAGAGGTGTTGACTGATTCATCGCCATCGCGAGCAAGCTCGCTCCCACAGGGATTGTGTTGTTCAGTTAGCGGTGCTGTAACGGCGGACACCTGATTCAACAGCAGGAATCTGCGCCGCGGTGCTGCCAGACGCCTGGAACAGCACCAGGTGTTCAGCCGCGACACGAATACCCACATCCGCCCCAACCTGACGATCGACATGGCTCGGGAAGATCGACTCCAGCTGTGCGCCTGTCGGCAGCTGCAAGCGATACAGGGTCGACGCACCCAGGAACGTCTTGCCGGCGATTCGCGCCTTCAATTCGCTGTCCGGTGCATAGACGATATCGTCCGGGCGCAGCAGCACGTCCACAGCGCCGCCTACCGGCCAGGTGTAGGCCCGATTGCCGCGCAATTCACCCAGCTCGGTTTGCACCGATTCCGGGCTGCTCAACTGACCGCGAATGAAGTAGCCCTGGCCGATGAAGCTGGCCACAAAGGGTGTCAGCGGTTCGTGATACAGGTTGTAGGGCGTATCCCATTGTTCCAGGCGACCTTCCTTGAACACACCAACGTGGTCGCTGACCGCGAAGGCTTCTTCCTGGTCGTGAGTCACCAGAATCGCGCTAGTGCCACGGGCCTTGAGGATGTCGCGTACTTCGTGGCTGAGCTTGCGGCGCAATTCGCCATCGAGGTTGGAGAACGGTTCGTCGAGCAGCAGCAGTTGCGGTTCCGGCGCCAGGGCGCGGGCCAGGGCGACACGTTGCTGCTGACCACCGGAAAGCTCGTGGGGGAAACGCTTGCCGAGGTTCTTCAGGTTGACCAGTTCCAGCAACTCTTCGGTGATGCGATCCTTTTGCGGATGCTTGCGAATGCCGAAGGCGATGTTGTCGGCCACGCTCAAATGCGGAAACAGCGCGTAGTCCTGGAACACCATGCCGATGCGACGCTTCTCCGGCGCAAGGGTGAAACCGGCGCTGGAGATGGTTTCGCCAGCCAGCTGGATTTCGCCTTCGTGTACCGGTTCGAAACCGGCAATCGCCCGCAACGTTGTGGTTTTACCGCAACCCGAGGAGCCCAGCAGGCAACCGATGTCGCCCGCGTTCAGGTGCAGGTTGAGGTTCTGGACGACACGTTGATCCTGATAGCCGCAGGCGAGGTTGCGCAGGTTTAGCAGTAATGGCTGGCTCATGCGTGGTGGTACGAAGGCGGAACGAGGAATTCGAGCAGGGCCTTTTGCGCGTGTAGACGGTTTTCGGCTTGATCCCAGGCCACAGAGCGCGGGTCGTCGAGCAGGTCGACGCTGATTTCTTCGCCGCGGTGCGCTGGCAGGCAATGCATGAACAGTACGTCTTCAGCGGCCAGGTCGAGCAGGGCGCGGTTGACCTGGTACGGTGCGAACAGCTTCAGGCGCTTGGCGGTTTCTTCTTCCTGGCCCATGGAGGTCCAGACGTCGGTGCTCACCAGATGTGCACCGCGCACGGCATCTTTCGGGTCGCGAACGATGGTGACCCGGTCGCCGGCCTTGGCCACGAACTCAGGATTGGGCTCGTAGCCTTCCGGGCAGGCAACGCGCAACTGGAAGTCGAACTGGATCGCCGCTTCTATATAGCTGTTGCACATGTTGTTGCCGTCGCCGATCCAGGCCACAGTCTTGCCCTGGATGGAGCCGCGGTGTTCGAGGAAGGTCTGCATATCCGCCAGCAACTGGCACGGGTGCAGGTCATCGGACAGGCCGTTGATCACCGGTACACGGGAGTTGGCGGCGAATTCGGTCAGGTTGCTGTGGGCAAAGGTACGGATCATCACCGCGTCGAGCATGCTCGACATGACGATGGCGCAGTCGCCGATCGGCTCGCCACGGCCCAGCTGGGTGTCACGGGGCGACAGGAAGATCGCCTGGCCGCCGAGCTGGATCATGCCGGCCTCGAAGGAGATCCGGGTGCGGGTCGAGGATTTCTCGAAAATCATCCCCAGGACGCGGTTTTTCAGAGGCTCGAACAGTACGCCGCGGTTACGCAGGTCCTTGAGCTCAACGCCTCGACGGATCACGCTGACCAGCTCTTCGGGCGTGCAATCCATCAGGGAGAGAAAGTGCCTTGCGCTCATCATTGACTACCTTTTTGCTACAAACCGCAGATGCTCAAAGCCTTGTTTAACGGAACAACGGGCGAGACCTGCGGCGTAAGCCGCACGGGGCGACGAAATAGGGGAAGGCGCGATCTTATAATTAAATGTCGCGTCTTACCAATAGGGCTACAGTTTTTAGGGAGTTTCAGAGGTGCTACGGGTTCACCGAGGTAGCGCTTTTGAAGCCTGTTTCCTGATAGCAGCGGTTCATTTGTACACCGGCCTCTCGGGGCTTGGCAATCCGGCGGGGCGGCAATGGTGCGCTGACAGTCGGTTTCTGACCTGTCATTCATCAGCACCGGGCTCGACGAACACTGGCGCCTGATCGGCGAACTGACCGGCGTGCATGGCCCCTACGGACCGATTGAAACCCTTCAGGAAATCCAGTTGCAGGCGCCCGCCCAGTCTGCCTTCGAACTGAGCTCTTGCGGCTATCGGCTGGCCTGATAACCCTCGATTCACAAGACGAACGTCGCTGGCGTGGTGGCGGGTCTGGCGCCATAGTTTTGTTTCCGTGGCCAATGTTGCCCGCCCATAACAAGACAGAGACTGGCCATGACCAAGACTCTCCATCACCGTGCTTGCCATTTGTGCGAAGCCATCTGTGGCCTGACCATCGAAACCACCGAAGTCGAAGGCGGTAATGTCCAGATCACATCGATCAAGGGTGACCCCCAGGATACGTTCAGCCGTGGGCACATCTGTCCCAAGGCCGTGGCCCTGCAGGACATTCAGAACGATCCGGATCGCCTGCATCAGCCGATGCAGCGGGTGGGCAATGAATGGCTGCCCATCGAGTGGGAAGCGGCATTCAATCTGGTCGCCGAACGCCTCGCCGCCATTCAGGAGCGTCACGGGCAAAACGCCGTGGCGGTCTATCAAGGCAACCCGAGCGTGCACAATTACGGGCTGATGACCCATAGCAACTACTTCCTCGGCCTGTTGAAAACCCGCAACCGGTTTTCCGCCACCTCGGTCGATCAATTACCCCATCACCTGACCAGTCATTTGATGTACGGCCACGGTTTGTTGCTGCCAATACCGGACATCGATCACACCGATTTCATGCTGATCCTGGGCGGCAACCCACTGGCTTCGAACGGCAGCATCATGACCGTGCCGGATGTGGAAAAACGCTTGAAGGCGATACAGGCCCGGGGTGGCAAAGTGGTGGTGGTCGACCCTCGTCGTAGTGAAACGGCGGCGATAGCCGATCAGCATCTGTTCGTGCGCCCGGGCGGTGATGCGGCGCTATTGTTCGGCCTGCTCAATACCTTGTTCGCTGAAGGTCTGCCCCGAGACAGCCATCTGCCGGTGGACGGCCTGGAAGACGTGCGGGAGGCCGTCGCGCCGTTCACCGCCGAGGCCATGAGCCCGTTGTGCGCCGTACCGGCGGAACAGATCCGCCAGCTGGCGCGGGACTTCGCTGCGGCGCCGAGTGCAGTCTGCTATGGACGCATGGGCGTCTCGACCCAGGCCTTCGGCACGTTGTGCCACTGGGTGGTGCAGTTGATCAATCTGGTCACCGGCAACCTCGATCGCGTAGGTGGTGCCTTGTGTACTGAGCCGGCGGTGGATCTGGTGGCGACGACTTCGGGCGGGCATTTCAATCTGTGGCAGAGCCGGGTTTCCGGGCGCCCGGAATACGCCGGAGAACTGCCGGTGTCGGCGCTGGCTGAAGAGATGCTTACCGAAGGGGAAGGGCAGGTGCGGGCGCTGATCACGGTGGCGGGCAATCCGGTGCTGTCCACGCCCAATGGCCGAAAGCTAGAGCAGGCGCTGGACGGGCTGGAGTTCATGGTTAGTATCGACCTGTACATCAATGAAACCACGCGTTACGCCGACCTGATCCTGCCGTCCACATCGGCACTGGAAAACGACCATTACGACACCACGTTCAACCTGTTCGCGGTGCGTAACGTCAGTCGCTTCAATCGCGCAATCCTCGCCAAACCCAAGGGTGCGCTGCACGACTGGGAGATCTTCGTCGGGCTGGCCAGGGCATTTGCCGCCAGGACCGGCAAAGAGTTGAAGCCCACCATCACCCCGGCGCAAATGATCGATCGCGGCCTGCGCATGGGGATGTACGGCGACACGTCAGAGCACAAGCTGTCGCTGGCAACATTGTTCGATCATCCCCATGGTGTTGATCTGGGCGCGCTCAAGCCTAACCTGGCACCGCGCCTGAAGACTGCCAATCAACGCATCCAGGCAGCTCCGGCCGAGATTCTCGCTGACCTGGCGCGCTTCGCAGCCTTGCAGGCACCGGCCGCCGACGAGTTGTTGATGATTGGCCGCCGGCATGTACGCAGCAACAACTCATGGATGCATAACTATCATCGGTTGGTGAAGGGTAAGCCGCGTCACCAGTTGCTGATGCATCCGGACGATCTGGCCAGTCGCGGGCTCAGTGACGGGCAGCGCGTTCGGGTCAGCTCGCGGGTGGGTGTGATCGAAGTCGAAGTGCTTGGCAGTCTGGACATGATGAAAGGCGTGGTCAGCCTGCCTCACGGCTGGGGCCATGCGCGGCCGGGCGTGCAAATGTCGATTGCCAGCAATCAGCCAGGCTCCAGCGCCAACGACCTGACCGACGAATGCCAGATCGACGAACTGTCGGGAAATGCCGCACTCAATGGCGTGCCGGTGACCGTGGCGGCCGCTTGAATCAGTCTGACGGAGAGACCGAGCAGGGCGCTCGGCTTTCCGTTACAATGCGCCACCGTGCCGACCCATGAGTCGGAAAGTTCAGCCGAGGTGCTCCATGGATATCATCGAAACGATTAAAGAGCAGATTGCCAACAACACCATTCTGCTTTACATGAAAGGCTCGCCGAATGCCCCGCAGTGCGGCTTCTCCGCGAAAGCTGCACAGGCCGTGATGGCTTGTGGCGAAAAGTTTGCGTACGTGGACATCCTGCAGAACCCGGAAATCCGCGCCAACCTGCCAAAATACGCCAACTGGCCAACCTTCCCACAACTGTGGGTTGCCGGTGAGCTGGTCGGCGGTAGCGACATCATGACTGAAATGGCTGCTGACGGTTCGCTGCAGAGCCTGATCAAGGACGCCGCCGCCAAGGCCGCCGCTCCAAAGACTGAAGCCTGATTCGTTTGGCTCCCCTGTAGGAGCTGCCGGAGGCTGCGATCTTTTGATCTTCAGCAATAAAAAGCCCCGCTACTCGAAAGAGTGCGGGGCTTTTTATCAGGTTCGAAAAGTTACTGCATAGTTGCCGCTGCAATCGCCAGGATCGCAGCCTGCGGCAGCTCCTACTCTTCGCCCATCTGCGATTGCAGGTAGTTCTCGATACCGATTTTGTCGATCAGGCTCAACTGGGTTTCCAGCCAGTCGATATGTTCTTCTTCGGATTCGAGGATATCTTCAAGCAGCTCACGGCTACCGAAGTCGCCGACTGTTTCGCAATGAGCGATAGCCACTTTGAGATCCGCGTGACCGGTGCGTTCGATACGCAGGTCGCACTCCAGCATTTCCTTGGTGTGCTCGCCGATGTGCAGCTTGCCCAGGTCCTGGACGTTTGGCAGGCCTTCAAGGAACAGAATGCGCTTGATCAGCTTGTCCGCATGCTTCATCTCGTCGATGGATTCGTGGTACTCGTGCTTGCCGAGCTTGTTCAGGCCCCAATCTTCATACATGCGTGCGTGCAGGAAGTATTGATTGATCGCGACCAGCTCATTGGCGAGGATCTTGTTGAGATGCTGGATGACTGTAACGTCGCCTTTCATGATGGGGTCCTGCCCTGTAATAGCTGTCAATAGAGCAGAGTTTGAGCCGCGTATTTAAGGGTGTCAAACCTAAGTTATTGAAACTTAAATGAAAATTAATCGGAATAAGAATGTTTGTGTTCCGCGTCTAGAGCATAACTAGTTGATTTTGAGGCATAAAAAAACCGGACATATGTCCGGTTCTTTGAAATTCGATATTTAAGCTGCTGTAAATTCTGCTGGAAAAGGAATTGCAGCCTGGGCCGTTTGCAGTTTGGTCAGGGTCTCGCGGACCACTTCCTTGGCGAGGCAGGCACATTTGCCGCATTGACTGGCAACGCCGGTAGCCACACGGACTTCCTTGTAGCTGCAGCATCCTTCATAGATCGCATCGCGGATTTGACCGTCGGTGACGCCAGTGCAGAGGCAAACATACATAAGGAAGGTCCGTCGCTGATTGTGACTCAATTGCGATGGATCTTAATGTTAACGAGAATGATTGTCAAAGTGGTTTCAGGGCGCTTTTCGCCATAAGCGGGTATGGCTGACGAACGGTCGCCCTCGCAAATCGGTGATACAAAACCATCGGGGATTTCATCCTACGGGGAAAAAACAGCTAAGCCAGCTCAAACACGCGGTGTATGATGGCCGGTCTTTTGCGACCGGGGATCGTGTCACAGGGCTGTCGCCTCAGGGTGGCAGGCTGGTGCGAACCCTGTTTCTCACGCTATTACACCAGGAGATATCCAATGAGCGTACTCGTAGGCAAGCAAGCCCCTGACTTCACCGTACCGGCCGTACTCGGCAATGGCGAGATCGTTGACAGCTTCACCCTGTCTTCGGCGATCAAAGGCAAATACGGCCTGGTGTTCTTCTACCCACTGGACTTCACCTTCGTTTGCCCGTCCGAGCTGATCGCTCTGGACAACCGCATGTCCGAGTTCAAGGCGCGCAACGTTGAAGTGGTCGCCGTGTCGATCGACTCGCACTTCACCCACAACGCCTGGCGCAACACCCCGGTCAACAATGGCGGTATCGGCGAAGTTCGCTACACCATGGCTGCCGACATCAAGCAGGAAATCATGAAGGCCTACGACGTTCAGTCCGCTGACGGCGTGGCTTTCCGTGGTGCGTTCCTGATCGACGACAAAGGCGTTGTCCGCTCGCAGATCATCAACGACCTGCCGCTGGGCCGTAACATGGAAGAGCTGCTGCGTCTGGTCGACGCTCTGCAATTCCACGAAGAGCACGGCGAAGTCTGCCCTGCCAACTGGAAGAAAGGCGACAAAGGCATGAACGCTTCGCCAGAAGGCGTTGCGGCCTACCTGACCGAGCACGCTGCCGCTCTGTAAGGCGCACGCTCCAGCTATAAAAAGCAGGTACAAAAAAACCGGCCATCGAGGCCGGTTTTTTTATGGACGTTTTTTGTGTTCTCTGTAGGAGCGAGCTTGCTCGCGATGGACTTGAGAACGCCGCTGGGTGTCAGGCTCCCCGCGTTATCGTTCACGACCATCGCGAGCAAGCTCGCTCCTACAACACATCAATCGTTGAAGTCTTCCCAGCCGCCCATCTGTTTCCAGCGATTGACGATGCCGCAGAACAGCTCTGCCGTCTTCTCGGTGTCATAGCGAGCCGAGTGAGCCTCACGACCGTCGAAGTCGATGTCCGCTGCCTGGCAGGCTTTGGCCAGCACGGTTTGACCGTAAGCCAGGCCAGCCAGCGTTGCGGTGTCGAAACTGGAGAACGGATGGAACGGATTGCGCTTCATGTCCAGGCGCGTAACCGCCGCATTCAGGAAGCCCAGGTCGAAGCTGCTGTTGTGCCCGACCAGGATCGCCCGTTTGCAGCCATTGGCCTTGAGGGCCTTGCGCACGCCGCGGAAGATATCGTTCAGGGCAGACTCTTCACTCACGGCCATGCGCAGAGGGTGATCGAGCTTGATCCCGGTGAATTCCAGGGCAGCCGCTTCGATGTTCGCGCCTTCGAACGGCTCGACACGGAAGAAGTAGGTGTGATCCGGGTAGACAAAACCCTTTTCATCCATGGCGATGGTGGTCGCGGCGATCTCCAGAAGGGCATCGGTGGCCGAGTTGAAGCCACCGGTTTCTACATCGACGACAACCGGCAGGTAACCACGGAACCTTGCCGCCATTGGATGACGAGGGCCGCCTCCGCCGCCGTTGCCTTCCAGTTCGTCGTCGAAATGGTCTTCACTCACGCGTGTTCCTCCAGCAGGCGCCAGCGCAGTTTTTCACCGGCGCGCAGCGGGATAACGGTCAGCTCGCCAAATGGCAGGCTGGTAGGGGCGGTCCATTCTTCGCGGACCAGGGTGATGCGATCGGTGTTGGCCGGCAGACCATAGAACCGAGGGCCGTTGAGGCTGGCGAAGGCTTCGAGCTTGTCCAGCGCATTGCGCTGTTCGAAGGCTTCGGCGTACATCTCGATGGCAGCAAAGGCGGTGTAGCAACCGGCGCAGCCGCAGGCCGCTTCCTTGGCGTGCTGGGCGTGGGGGGCCGAGTCGGTGCCGAGGAAGAACTTCTCGCTGCCGCTGGTGGCGGCGTCGAGCAGGGCTTCCTGGTGGGTATTGCGCTTGAGGATCGGCAGGCAATAGAAGTGCGGCCGAATCCCGCCCACCAGCATGTGGTTACGGTTGTACAGCAGGTGATGCGCGGTGATGGTCGCGCCGACGTTGGCCGAAGCCGAGTTGACGAACTGCACGGCGTCAGTGGTGGTGATGTGTTCGAAGACCACTTTGAGGGTCGGGAAACGCTCGACCACACGACGCATGTGCTCGTCGATGAAGATTTTTTCGCGGTCAAACACGTCGACATCACCACGGGTGACTTCACCGTGAACCAGCAACGGCATCCCGACTTCGGCCATGGCCTCGAGTGCAGGGAAAATCTTGTCGATGCTGGTGACGCCAGAGTCCGAGTTGGTGGTCGCGCCGGCCGGGTACAGCTTGGCGGCGTGAATGAATCCGCTGGCCTTGGCCTCGCGAATTTCTTCAGGCTGGGTGCGGTCGGTCAGGTACAGGACCATCAGTGGCTCGAACAGGCTGCCGGCCGGGCGGGCAGCGAGAATCCGCTGACGATAGCCGTCGGCTTCGGTCGCGTTGCGCACTGGTGGAACCAGGTTGGGCATGATGATGGCGCGACCAAAGGTGCGCGCGACATCCGCGACGGTATTGGTCAACACGGCACCATCGCGAAGATGAATGTGCCAGTCGTCGGGACGCAGCAGGGTCAGGCGGTCGGACATGAGGGGATTCCAGGCGGGTCAAACTAAGGGAATGCTACCGGAAAAGACACTTGCAGGCACTCGCTATCAAGTTTTGCAGGAAGCTTCCGATATCCAACAGGTATGCCGTAAACATGCGTGTGTCGGTCTTTTTGTTGTAGAAGCCAGTGGAGCCTCCCGTGCGCCAGCGTTATTTAGCCTTGCTCAGTGTGTTTGCCAGCCTTCCCGCGATGGCGCTCACTTTTCAGACCCGTCTGGAGAGCATTGAGTGGACGGTCGAGGGTGACAAGTTCGAATGCCGCCTGACTCAGCCGATTACCGACTTCGGTTCGGGTGAGTTCGTACGTCGTGCCGGCGAGCAGGCGACGTTTCGTCTGAAAACCTACAACCCGATGATTGGCGGTGGCTCGGCGACGCTGCTGGCCGCTGCCGCGCCGTGGCAACCGGGACGTGACGATATCAACCTGGGCACGGTGAGAATCGGCAGTGGCAATGTTTTGTTCAACAGCTCACAGGTTCAGGCCGGGCGCCTGATCAGCGGTCTGATGGACGGTCGCAGCCCGGTCGTTCGACATTCCTCGGGGGATGGGCGGGTGTCGGAAGTACGCTTGTTGCCGGTCAGGTTCACCAAAGCATTTGCCGACTACCAGGGTTGCGTGGCGAAACTGTTGCCACAGAATTTCGAGCAGGTGAAGCAATCCGAAATCGCCTTCCCCGGCGGCGGAATCGAACTCGACAGCGCCGCGAAGGCCAAGCTGCAGGTGATGCTGGAGTACATGAAGGCCGATCCGACGGTCAATCACATCGAGCTCGACGGTCACTCCGACAACAGCGGCAACCGCCTGACCAACCGCGACCTGTCGCGGCGCCGAGCCCTGGCAGTGATGGAGTTCTTCAAGGCCAACGGCATCCAGGAGTCGCAAATCACCGTGCGTTTCCATGGCGAACGTTATCCGTTGGCGCCTAATACCAACAACGCCAACCGCGCGAAGAACCGACGGGTAGCGGTACGCCTGGAGCGGGGAGCGCCTGTGGAACAAGTCGCCCCGCAAGCGACGAAGGCGGCCACTTCGGCCACTTCCTGACCCGGCTGTAATCGTCGCGCCTTCGACAGAATCTGTCGCTTCGTCGTCATAAGCTGTCGCGCCCCTGTAAATTATCCTGCATGAGCGGTAGACTTGACGGCTTTCCGTAGAACCCCGTGGAGTGATGGCATGGCGGACGTAAACAAGGTCGTTCTGGCGTATTCCGGCGGCCTGGACACTTCGGTGATCCTCAAGTGGCTGCAGGATACTTATAACTGTGAAGTGGTGACCTTCACCGCTGACCTGGGTCAGGGCGAAGAGGTCGAACCTGCACGCGCCAAGGCTCAGGCCATGGGCGTCAAAGAGATCTACATCGACGACTTGCGCGAAGAGTTCGTGCGCGATTTCGTTTTCCCGATGTTCCGCGCCAACACCGTTTACGAAGGCGAGTACCTGCTGGGTACTTCCATCGCTCGTCCGCTGATCGCCAAGCGCCTGATCGAAATCGCCAACGAAACCGGCGCTGACGCCATTTCCCATGGCGCCACCGGCAAGGGTAACGACCAGGTTCGTTTCGAACTTGGTGCCTACGCCTTGAAGCCTGGTGTGAAAGTGATTGCCCCTTGGCGCGAATGGGACCTGCTGTCCCGTGAAAAGCTGATGGATTACGCCGATAAGCACGCGATCCCGATCGAACGCCACGGCAAGAAGAAATCCCCGTACTCCATGGATGCCAACCTGCTGCACATCTCCTATGAAGGCGGCGTGCTGGAAGACACCTGGACCGAGCACGAAGAAGACATGTGGCGCTGGACCGTTTCCCCGGAAAACGCTCCAGACAAGCCGCAGTATCTGGAACTGACCTACCGCAACGGCGACATCGTCGCGCTGGACGGCGTCGATATGACTCCGGCCACCGTGCTGGCGACCCTGAACCGTATCGGTGGCGAACACGGTATCGGCCGTCTCGACATCGTCGAGAACCGCTACGTGGGCATGAAGTCCCGTGGCTGCTACGAAACTCCTGGCGGCACCATCATGCTGCGTGCCCACCGTGCGATCGAATCGATCACCCTGGACCGCGAAGTGGCTCACCTCAAAGACGAGCTGATGCCCAAGTACGCCAGCCTGATCTACACCGGCTACTGGTGGAGCCCTGAGCGTCTGATGCTGCAACAGATGATCGATGCGTCCCAGGTCAACGTGAACGGCGTTGTGCGCCTGAAACTGTACAAGGGCAATGTGATCGTTACAGGCCGCAAGTCCGACGACTCGCTGTTCGACGCCAACATTGCGACCTTCGAAGAAGATGGCGGCGCGTACAACCAGGCGGATGCAGCGGGCTTCATCAAGCTCAACGCCTTGCGCATGCGCATTGCGGCGAACAAAGGCCGGAAGCTGTTCTGAGACCTTTGAGATCGTGATGGATGCCTGATCTCGTCCAGGACGAGGTCAGGCACCTGAAAAAGGGGGATGACGCCAGTTACTACGTTGTCGGGTGTTTTCGTTTCCGCTGACGGTTTCCTGTTTTTCTCCTTCCAATGGTCTGTTCTACGTGTTGTTTGCCGGTTGTCCGGCTTGATCAACGACCGACAACCTGTGCGAGTCCAGATTGTAGGCAACATAAAAGGCGGCACAGCGCTTCCTGGTCTGCTTTGAATATTTAAGTGCACTGGCTTTCAGTAAAGTCTCCGAAACGGCACAAGTGACAAACAGAATCACGTACGCCATCTTTTCCCGTGGCCGCTGGATTTTTTCCAGCAGCGCTCCAAACTCGACCTCCTTGCTCATCCAGCGTGCATCCACGATGTACAGGTCTTTTATAAGTTCCGGTAGCTGAAGCTGATGCTGAACAAAGACGGTGGTTTGCAGACCAATCTCTGTTGGCGGGTCCTGTGCGCCGCAGGGCGTCCGAGCTGACTTCCGGTCATGCGTTGGCGTCTCCAGAGCGGAATTCCCAGACGACTTCCCGGACGCTTTTTTTTCCGGCCGCCCGGCATCATCCATGACTTTCATGAAGTGTTTTCCCTTTTCAAAGTCGGAAGGTGCATAAAGTGATTTGTAGTTGAAGTTGAGTGTCGCGAAAAAAAGCAAAAGCAAGTAAAACGGAAAGCTGATCAGAAACCAGACATAGAGTTCTCTTTCCTCTTGGTCAAGGAAAGGTAGAGAAACGGCTGCCGAAGTTTCAGAGAGTGCTGCGAATATCGCGATAATTGTCATCGGGTTGGTGATTCGTTTTTTTATCATATTCTGTGCTCATGCTGGATTGTCTTTTTTCGAATGATTATGAGATTGGTTTGATGTGCTAATTATTGTAGTGATTTTTATTTCTTGTTGGTTTTTATAGGTGTTTTTGTTTTGTTGTGTTGCTCTTCGGTTTTTTGAATGTTGGGTGTGTTTTAATGATTGCTCAAAAAATATTATTTGCTGTAAGAGTAATTGGATGCTTGATGTGTGATATTTCTGGTATGAATGTTGAGTGCGAAAATATTAGTTACGTTTTAACGAAGGGGTAAAGGCTTATGTTTGTCAGGGTGCAACCATTCAGGCTGGCTCTCGGAAAATTTTGGTCGTAAATCGATAGAGGCGAGTGCTGGAAAGTGCGACACACTGACGCTGATACAGTTTTCAACTCATTCCGTTCGAGGGATTTTTGTAGGAGGAATCCGTGTTGTTTGTAGGGGATGTCTCTTGGTGTGGGTGTCCGGAAGGGGCGACATGCCATGGGCGAAACGACTAGGCTATTGTGCGGGCTCTAAAAATTCGAACAGCGAAAATTGGACTTGCCCATGAATAAAGTGCTGATCGTGGATGATCACCCCGTCATTCGTCTTGCGGTACGTATGCTAATGGAGCGTCATGGCTACGAAGTTATTGCAGAAACCGATAATGGTGTGGATGCACTGCAACTGGCCCGTGAACTTATGCCGGATATTGTCATTCTGGATATCGGGATTCCGAAGCTGGACGGGTTGGAAGTCATCGCGCGTTTGTCTTCGACCTCAATGCCGATGAAAGTTCTGATTCTGACTTCCCAGGCGCCGGGGCATTTTTCGATGCGTTGCATGCAATCTGGTGCGGCCGGTTATGTCTGCAAACAACAAGACCTGACGGAATTGCTCAGTGCAATAAAGGCTGTGTTGTCAGGCTACAGTTATTTTCCTAATCAAGCCTTGCATACCGTGCGTTGCAGTTTGGGGAACGCCAGTGAGGCCGATATGGTTGATCGATTGTCGGGGCGGGAAATGATGGTCCTGCAACAGTTGGCCCGAGGAAAGACCAATAAAGAGATTGCCGATGGAATGTTTCTCAGCAATAAAACAGTCAGTACTTACAAGACCCGCCTGTTGCTCAAACTGAATGCGCGGTCTCTGGTCGATCTGATCGAGCTGGCACAACGCAATGGTCTGGTGTGATGAGGTAACTGTGCGACAAGGGGCGTCTACCGGAGTATGGCACTTAGAAAAAAGCCTCCGTTTCGGGAGGCTTTCAGGTGTCATAAGTCAAAATCGTAATCGGCCAATTGCTTTTGCAGTCGGCGCTCCTCCAGCAGATTGTCGATGGTGCGGCGTTTGCTCAGATTAGTTTTCGCTGCTTCAACCACCGGCTCGGCGTCATCGGTTTCGGCGGTGGTGAAGTCGTCTTCTACGTCCAATTGCTCTTTGCCAGTACTCATTTAGTTACTCCAGGCTAAGAAGGCCTTTGGCGCTCCTTATATCGACAATCTCCCGGCGGGTAAAAAAGATTTTTTCAATCGACAATTCAATAAACCTAATAGCGCCTCAATCGTCGGAGGTTTTGTGCTTGTATTCGCACAAGTCCTCGATCCGGCAGCTTCCGCATCGCGGCTTGCGGGCCAGGCAAACATAGCGGCCGTGAAGGATCAGCCAGTGATGGGAGTCGAGCAGGTACTCCCTGGGCACGAATTTCATCAGCTTTTTCTCGACTTCCACCACATTCTTGCCGGGAGCAATGCCAGTCCGGTTGCTGACTCTGAAAATATGCGTGTCGACGGCCATGGTCAGCTGACGGAATGCCGTATTGAGTACCACATTGGCGGTTTTGCGGCCGACGCCGGGCAGTGCTTCCAGCTCTTCGCGGGTTTGTGGCACTTCACCGGCGTGACGCTCGACCAGCAAGCGGCAGGTTTCGATCACGTTTTTCGCTTTGCTGTTGTACAGACCGATGGTCTTGATGTACTCCGACAGTCCTTCGACACCCAGGGCATGGATCGCTGCCGGGGTATTGGCGACCGGGAACAGCTTGGCAGTGGCTTTGTTGACGCCGACATCGGTCGACTGCGCCGAGAGAATCACGGCAATCAGCAATTCGAACGGTGAGGAATAGGCCAGCTCGGTCTTTGGTTCCGGGTTGTCCTCGTGCAGTCTGCGGAAAATTTCCAGACGTTTTGCGGCATTCATGGGCAGTACGTTTCCTCGAAGGCAATCAATGTGTGGGCGTGGGGCGCCAGGCCTGCCAGGCGGCGATCAGCAGTCCGAGCAGAATGAACCCGCCGGGGACCAATGTGGCCAGGCGCAGACCGCCATCGGCCACCAGCACCCAGCCTTGCCAGTCAGTTTGCGTTGCGCCGATCAGCCACGCCAGGTGATTTCCGAGTGTCCCGTTGCCGATGAGTTCACGCAGCAGGCCCAGCACGATCATCAGCGTGGCAAACAGGCCATTGAATCGTAGCTGTTGATGCCAGCTGTTCTGAAAGAACCCGGTGTGTTCCAGTACGACGCATTGCAAGGCGATCAAGGCGCCATAAAACCCAAGATGCTGCTGCCATTGCAGCGACCAGGCCTGTGCCATGAGTTCCGCGCAACTGGTGAGCGTGGTCGCCAACAGGACGCTGGCCAGCAAGCGGGTCGCCGGGACCAGTCGGGACCGCAGGGCGCCCATGGCCAGACTGAACAACTGGGTCACCACCATGAACATCAGGCACAGGCCAAGTGCGGCCATCAGCGAGTGGGTGGCGCCGATCAGCGGCGTCAGCATCAAGGCGTTGCGCAGATTCGATGAATTATCCATGGGCAGGGATTCCGAGCAGTTGTTGCCGGTGTTCATCGAAGTAGCGCAAGGCATCGTGGACGGCATTGATCACCGCTCTCGAGGTGATGGTTGCGCCTGCGATCTGATCGAACTGTCCCTGATCCTTTTTCAGCGCCCAGCCGCTGTCACCGGGTTCTGTTCGAGACTTGCCGGAAAAAACCTGGAGCCAGGTATTGGGCCAGTCGGCGATCCGTGCCCCCAGTCCTGGTGTTTCCGACTGTTTGAGGGTTTTGACGCCCAGCAACCTGCCGTTGGCGTCGACAGCGATCAACAGGTCGATGGCACCGGCGTAGCCAAGGGTTTGACTGCGCAGCAACACCGCGACGGGTTGATCGGCCCGGGTCACCAGATAACCACCCAGCAAGGTGCTGTTGGTCAGTGCGGCTGCTTCAATCGTTATGGGGTGTTCGAGTGGTTGATTGTCGTAGCTGTCCGGCGCAATCAGGTCCAGCAGGTTACGGCTGTCGATCAGGCGCTGTTCGGCTGCAATGCGCGGCGCGCTGCCGAGCTGCACGAAGTACGTCACGCCAAGGCCCAGTGCGGCCAACAGCACCACAAACGCGATGCTTGATGTCCGGCTCATGGCGCCTCCGGCTGTTGCCTGGCCGCCACGAACCGCTCCAGCGCCGGCACGCAAAGGTTCATCAACAGCACGGCGAAGGCGATGCCGTCCGGGTAGCCACTCCAGGTACGAATCAGATAAGTCAGAAGCCCCACGCCGACGCCGAACATTAATTTTGCGCCAGGGCTTCTGGCGCCGGACACCGGTTCGGTGATGATGAAGAATGCCCCCAGCATGGTCGCACCGCTCAGCAGATGAAACAGCGGCGAACCGTGGGAGTCGGAGCCCGACCCGTTCCAGCACAGCAGGCTGATGATGAACAGGCTGGCCAGCATGCCCACCGGGGCATGCCAACTGATCACCCTTCGTTGCAGGAGAAACATTCCACCCGCCAAAAAGGCCAGGTTCAGCCATTCCACCCCCCGGCCGCCAAAGTGGCCGAATGCCGGGTTACCGGCAAACAGTTCATCCATGGTCAGGCTTTTGTTGATCCGCAGACTGTCCAGTGCGGTGGCCTGCACCCACGCATCCGGCATATGTCCGATGCCGAACACGTGCTGCAAGCTGCTCGGCAGATCCATGCCATGGGGCGATGGCCAAAGGGTCATTGGTTGTGGAAAGGTCACCAGCACCAGAGCAAAACCGAGCATCGCCGGGTTGAAGGGGTTCGAGCCGACGCCGCCATACAAGTGCTTGCCGAAAATCATCGCAAAAGCGGCAGCACTGAGGGTCAGCCACCATGGGCAGTAAGGCGGCAGCGCCAGAGCCAGCAATGTGGCACTGACCAGCGCGCTGCCGTCACTCAGGGTTGGTCGCAGCGGCCGCTTGCGTAATTGCACGATGGCGGCTTCGACGGCCAACGCGGCAGCGGCCGCCAGAACCAGATTGATCAACACGCCCCAGCCGTACAGCCAGAACGCCACCAGCATTCCCGGCAGCGTGGCCAACAGCACCAGTTTCATCGCCTGTTGCAGGCGATCATCAACCGCTTCAAGGGCTGGCATGAGCGTCCACCTGGCGTTCGGCTTCGCCGAGTGCGCGCTCCAGGGCTTCGATTTGTTCTGCCGGTGCTTCGTTGGCCTGAGCCTTCTTCAGTTCGGCACGGCGCATGGCCAGCTGGATCTTGGCCCGTTTCAGATCGGCATCATTTGACGACGCAGCTGCGACCGTCGGTGCAGGGGCAGGTTGGGCGACGCTTTCCAGTTGCGTCAGGTTTTGTTCGGCGGCTTCGAACTGTTGTTGCAGGACGATCAGCTGCGATTGCTGCTCGAAGGTCGGCGGATGCCCAAAGGCCTTCAGCGATTTGAGCAGCTGCGCCCGACTCATCGCCACATCGATCTTGGCCTTTTTCAGCGCGGCATCGGCATTGGCGGTTTTCTGTGCGCGGACGCGTTCGAGGGCCGCCTGCACCGGGTCGGCTGTCGTCTCGGCAGGTTGCGCGGCTCGCTGCCTTGCCTGGCGCTCGGCGATTTTCTGTTGCTCCTCACGCTGCAAGCGGGCATTGCGTTGTTCGAAGCGGCGCCGAGCGTGATCGCGCTTGAGGGTGCGGGCCTGCCGCGCCTGCGGTGTAAGGGCGAGGCCCCCGACAACGGGCAGTACCGTGTCCGGCGGCAGTGGGCGCATTTCGATGCAGTCCACCGGGCACGGTGCCACGCAGAGGTCGCAACCGGTGCACTCATCGATGATCACCGTGTGCATCAGTTTGGCTGCGCCGACGATGGCATCGACCGGGCAGGCCTGAATGCACTTGGTGCAACCAATGCACTCGGCCTCGCGGATATAGGCGATCTGCGCAGGTGCCGAGCCACGGCTGACATCCAGCTCCAGCACCGGCACCTTCAGCAGTTCGGCCAGGGCCGCGATGGTTTCGTTGCCGCCGGGCGGGCACTTGTTGATTGGCTCACCGCTGGCGATGCCTTCGGCGTACGGCTTGCACCCGGGGTGGCCGCACTTGCCGCATTGGGTTTGCGGCAAGAGTGCGTCGATGAGTTGAATCAGACTCATGTTTTGATCAGTCCGCTGAATCCGAGAAAAGCCACTGCGATCAGGCCGGCACCAATCAGGTCGATCGGCAAGCCGCGAAAGGGCAGGGGAACATCGTTGTCGGCCGTGCGTTCACGCAAATCAGTGAACAGGCTCAACACCAGCCAGAAGCCCAGCCCTGCACCGAGGCTCAAGGCTGTGGCGTGAAAGAAACCTTTGTCTTCCTGAGCATTGAGCAAGACCACGCCGAGCACGCCGGCATTGCCCAGCAGCAACGGCCAGAGGCCTTCGAACGGCAGTGTTGAAAACACCCGTGCCAGCCACTTCAGCAGTGGGCTGATCAGCAGTACGCTCAATGGCAGAAACACAAACAGACGCAGCGGTGTCAATTGAAGCGGCACCAGCAGCCATTGATAGAGCGCGTAGCCGAGCATGCCCACGACCAGCATCAGGCAGGTCGTTGCAATACCCAAGGCATGGACCTGGCGGCGCTGACCGGCCAACAACGGATCGACGGCCAACGGCCAGTGCAACACGATGTTGTTGATCAGGGCGGCGCTGATAAGCGTAAGCAGGATCTCGGTCATTGTTCGTGCCGGCAGGAACGGTAGTTTTTGTAGGAGCGAGCTTGCTCGCGATGGACTCAAGAGCGCCGCGTCAACCTGTGGGCACGCATTATCGTTAACGACCATCGCGAGCAAGCTCGCTCCTACAGGAGATGGTCTGAAAAGCTTAGGCATTATCCGGCAAGGCGGGAGGGTGGGCCAGACATGAAAATCCCACAGTCGCGTCAGGCACGACTGTGGGATCGGTTCAGTGCAGAAATTTACTTGATGCGCTGACCTGGCTTGGCGCCGCTGTCAGGGCTGAGCAGGTAGATTTCTTCACCGCCAGGGCCGGCCGCCATCACCATGCCTTCGGAAATACCGAACTTCATTTTCCGTGGCTTGAGGTTGGCGATCATCATGGTAAGGCGACCATCGAGCTTGGACGGATCCGGGTAAGCACTCTTGATCCCGGAGAACACGTTGCGTTGCTCGTCACCGATGTCGAGGGTCAGGCGCAACAGCTTGTCGGCGCCTTCCACGTGTTCGGCTTTGACGATCAGCGCGACACGCAAATCGACTGCCGCGAAGGTGTCGAACTCGATTTCCGGCGACAGAGGATCCTTGGCCAGTTCGCCATTGCCGGCAGGTGCGGCTTCGCCGGTGTCGGTCTGGCTGGCGGTCAGGTCTTCCTTCGAGGCGTCGGTCATGGCTTGCACCTTGACCGGGTCGATTCGGGTCATCAACGGCTTGAACTCGTTCAGCTGGTGATTGCGGAGCAAGGTCGCGTGGTCGTTCCAGGTCAGCGGAGCGACGTTGAGGAACGCCTCGGCGTCGGCGGCCAGCAGCGGTAGCACCGGCTTGAGGAAGATCACCAACTGGCGGAACAGGTTGACGCCTGTGGCGCAGATGGCCTGGACTTCGTCCTGCTTGCCTTCCTGTTTGTTCAGCGACCACGGCGCCTTGTCGGCGATCCAGGCGTTGGCGCGGTCGGCCAGGCCCATGATCTCGCGCATGGCGCGGGCAAAGTCGCGGGCTTCATAGGCGTCAGCGATGCTCGGCGCGGCGGCCAGGAAGGCTTCGGTCAGTTCAGGCGCGGCGTTGGTGTCGACCATCACGCCGGCATTGCCCTTGTTGATGAAGCCGGCACAACGGCTGGCGATGTTGACGACCTTGCCCACCAGGTCGGAGTTGACCTTCTGCACGAAGTCTTCGAGGTTAAGGTCCAGGTCGTCGACGCCACGGCCCAGCTTGGCCGCGTAGTAGTAACGCAGGTATTCCGGCGACAGGTGGTCCAGGTAGGTCCGGGCCTTGATGAAGGTGCCGCGGGACTTGGACATCTTCTGGCCGTTGACGGTCAGGTAGCCGTGCACGTTGATGCCGGTTGGCTTGCGGTAGCCCGCGCCTTCGAGCATGGCTGGCCAGAACAGGGCGTGGAAGTTGACGATGTCCTTGCCGATGAAGTGGTACAGCTCGGCGGTGGAGTCCTTGCCCCAGAACGCGTCGAAGTCCAGCTCCGGCGTACGGTTGCACAGGTTTTTGAAGCTCGCCATGTAGCCGATCGGCGCATCCAGCCACACGTAGAAGTACTTGCCCGGCTCGTCGGGAATCTCGAATCCGAAATACGGCGCATCGCGGGAGATGTCCCACTGTTGCAGGCCGGCATCCAGCCATTCGGCGATCTTGTTCGCCACAGCGTCTTGCAGGGTGCCGCTGCGGGTCCAGGTTTGCAGCATTTGCTGGAAGTCTGGCAGCTTGAAGAAGAAGTGCTGGGAATCCTTGAGCACCGGGGTGGCGCCGGAAATCGCCGACTTCGGATCCTTCAGGTCGGTCGGTGCGTAGGTCGCGCCGCATTTTTCGCAGTTGTCGCCGTACTGGTCTTCGGTGCCGCATTTCGGGCAGGTGCCCTTGATGAAGCGGTCGGCCAGGAACATTTTCTTTTCCGGGTCGAAATACTGGGTGATCGAGCGCGTGGCGATGTGCCCGGCATCACGCAGCTTCAGGTAGATCTGGCTCGACAGCTCACGGTTTTCTTCGGCGTGAGTGGAGTGGAAGTTGTCGAAGTCCACCAGGAACTCGGCAAAGTCGGCGCTGTGTTCAGCCTGGACGTTGGCGATCAGTTGTTCCGGGGTGATGCCTTCCTTTTCCGCGCGCAGCATGATGGCCGAACCGTGGGCGTCGTCGGCGCAGACATAGATGCATTGATTGCCGCGGTGCTTCTGGAAGCGCACCCACATATCGGTCTGGATGTACTCCAGCATATGGCCAAGGTGGATCGAACCATTGGCATAGGGCAGGGCGCTGGTGACGAGGATCTTGCGTGGCTCGGACATGGGGCTCGGCTACTTGATGAAACGGAGGTCGGCCACTATAAAGCGCCGACGCATATTTTTCACCCTGTGAGCCTGTTTCATTGGATGAGTAACGGGTCGATGCAATTTTTTGAGCATCCCGTCTTACCCTCAGAACAGGTACGATACCCGTTATCTTTTCCAGTCCTGTTTTCGGAGTTGCCCATGAGCGCCGTCAATCGCGCAGCGGTGGAAGCCGTCCTTCGCCAATACACCGACCCTTACCTGAACCAGGACCCGGTCAGCGCCGGGTGCGTGCGCAACATCGAGATCCAGGGCGAGCGCGTCAGCGTTCAGCTAGAACTGGGCTACGCCGCCGGGCTGTTCAAGAGTGGCTGGGCGCAGATGCTGGAAATGGCCATTCAGGGCCTGGATGGCGTGGCAAGTGCCAAGGTCGAAATCACCAGTGTGATCGCTGCGCACAAGGCTCAGGCGCAGATTCCGGGCCTGGCGAACGTGAAAAACGTGGTGGCCGTGGCGTCCGGCAAGGGCGGCGTGGGCAAATCCACCACGGCGGCCAACCTGGCCCTGGCCCTGGCCCGCGAAGGCGCCAAGGTCGGGATTCTCGATGCAGACATCTACGGCCCGAGCCAGGGCATCATGTTCGGCATTCCCGAGCGCACCCGCCCCGAGGTCAAGGATCAGAAATGGTTCGTTCCGCTCAAGTCCCATGGCGTCGAAGTGATGTCCATGGCCTTCCTCACCGATGACAACACGCCGATGGTCTGGCGTGGTCCGATGGTTTCCGGCGCCTTGCTGCAACTGGTGACCCAAACCGCGTGGGGCGATCTGGACTACCTGGTCATCGACATGCCGCCAGGCACCGGTGACATCCAGCTGACCCTGGCGCAGAAAGTGCCGGTGGCCGGTGCAGTCATCGTTACCACCCCGCAGGACCTGGCATTGCTGGACGCGCGCAAGGGCGTGGAAATGTTCCGCAAGGTCAACATTCCGGTGCTGGGCGTAGTGGAAAACATGGCCGTGCACATCTGCTCCAATTGCGGACATGCCGAGCATCTGTTCGGTGAGGGCGGGGGCGTGAAGCTGGCCAACCAGTATGGTGTCGAGTTGCTGGCCTCGTTGCCGCTGTCGATGGTCATCCGCGAACAGGCCGATGGCGGCAAGCCAACGGTGATCGCCGAGCCTGACAGCCAGATTGCGATGGTTTACCAGGAACACATTCAACAGATAAGTTGACTGAACCACCGCTATCGCGAGCAAGCTCGCTCCCACATTTGTTTTGTAGTGGCCTTAGATGCGCAACCCGCCATCCATTTCCAGAATCCGGCCGGTGTAGTAGTCGTTCTCGAAGATGTAAGCCGCCGAATGGGCGATCTCTTCCGGCTTGCCCATGCGCTTGAGCGGAATCCCGGCGGTCATTTTTTCCAGCGCTTCAGGCTTCATGCCCAGGGTCATTTCAGTTTCGATGAAGCCTGGTGCAATGCCGGCGACGCGAATGCCGTAGCGCGCCAGTTCCTTGGCCCAGGTCACGGTCGCCGCCGCGACACCGGCTTTGGCCGCCGAGTAGTTGGTCTGACCGACGTTGCCGGCACGGGAAATCGACGAGATATTGATGATCGCGCCGCTGTTCTTCAGCTCGACCATCTTCGCCGCGACTTCACGGGTGCACAGGAACACGCCGGTCAGGTTGACGTCGATGACCGCTTGCCACTGGGCCAGGCTCATCTTGGTCATTTCGCCATCCTTGACCTTGAGCAGCAGGCCATCGCGCAGGATCCCGGCGTTGTTGATCAGGCCATGGATCGCACCGAAGTCTTCAGCGACCTGGGCAACCATGTGGATCACTTGCTCTTCGTTGGCCACGTTGCACAGGTAGGCGCGGGCCTCGACACCTTGGGCCTTGCAGGCCGCGACGGCATCGTCGAGTTTTTCCTGGTTCAGGTCCACCAGCGCGAGTTTCGCGCCAAGGCCTGCGAAATACTCGGCCATGGAGCGGCCTAAACCCTGGCAACCGCCAGTGATAATGATTACTTTGTCAGTGAGTTGCATTCGCATGCCCCGGTAGCAGGTCTGAGTGGTTTCCTTGTAGAGAGCCTCTCGATCTGCGCCTGACGTGGCCCGGCTGCACATGAGAACTGCCCCGATGGCGTGCTGGGACTTTCACCAGCAGCTCGTCCGTTTTTCTGACGGATTCTATTTAAGGAGTCATAAATTGAGCGTTGAAGCGGCTAAGCATGCACGAGAATTGCTCCTCAAGGAATACCGTGGGGTGCTCTCGACGCACTCCAAATCAATGCCCGGTTTTCCGTTCGGCTCCGTGGTTCCGTACTGCCTGGACGAGCTGGGCCGGCCGCTGATCCTCATCAGCCGCATCGCCCAGCACACTCATAATCTGCAAAAAGACCCGAAGTGCTCGCTCTTTGTCGGCGAACGTGGCGCCGAAGATGTTCAAGCCGTTGGTCGACTGACTTACCTGGCTGAGGCACAGCAGCTCGAAGACGAAATAGCCATTGAAGCCGCCTCCGAGCGTTACTACCGCTACTTCCCGGAGTCGCAGGGTTATCACCAGGCCCACGATTTCGATTTCTGGGTGCTCAAGCCTGTACGTCACCGTTACATCGGCGGTTTTGGCGCGATTCACTGGGTCAACGACCTGACCCTGGCCAACCCGTTCGCCGGCAAGGCCGAAGTGAGCATGGTCGAGCACATGAACGCCGATCACGCCAAGGCCATCGCCCATTACGTCGATCTGGCCGGACTGCCGAAAAACGTACCGGCGCAAATGGCTGGTATCGACAGCGAAGGCATGCACCTGCGCATCGGCCAGAGCCTGTACTGGTTGCCGTTTCAAGCGCCTTGTAATACGCCGACACAAGTCCGCGAAGCCTTGGTTTCTCTGGCGCACGCCGAGCATTGGCCGAAAAATGAAGTGGCCGACGCTTGAATTCACGAAACGGCGACGTCATCTAAGGTGAACTGGCAAGGCATTCTTGCGTTGAGGAACCATTTGATGCGCCCTTTTTTGTTGCTCTTTCTGCTGTTCCCGGTGTTGGAGCTGTTCGTATTCGTCCAGGTGGCAGGGTCTATCGGGTTTTTCCCGGCCCTGCTGCTGATCATTCTCGGTTCGATGTTCGGTGTGTTCGTGCTGCGCGTCGCCGGCCTGGCCACGGCCCTGCGTGCCCGTGAGAGCCTGAGCCGCGGTGAAATGCCGGCCCAGACCATGCTCGAAGGCCTGATGCTGGCATTGGCCGGTGGCCTGTTGATTCTTCCGGGTTTCATCAGCGATGTGATCGGCCTGTTCATGCTGCTGCCGTTCAGTCGTCGCCTGCTGGCGGGTAAAATGCGCCAGCGCGCCGAAGAGCAGGCGATGCGTCAGCGAGCGTTCGCCGACGACCTCCAGGCCCGTGGCGGCCCGGTGCCTCGCGAGCCGCTGGGCCGTGAGCCCAACGTGATCGAAGGCGAGTTCGAACACCGCGATACCAAGTAATACGCACATCGACACGGCACCTTCGGGTGCCGTGTTCGTTTGCGGGGCAGCGAACTGAAATTTTTTCGATCCCCGCCCTTGTAATAAGCTTATGCGCCCTTATGTAACGGTCACCGCAAGGTTTCTGGCGAACACGCCAGACAGACTTCCGCGGTTCGCTTGACGAACCGCAACCGGCACCGCCGGCCTTTGTTAAACCCGCCGGGAATACACCGGCCGATGAAAACCACAATTAGGAGAGATCGACAATGAAGCTTCGTCCTCTGCATGACCGCGTCGTCATCCGTCGCAGCGAAGAAGAAAAGAAAACCGCTGGCGGTATCGTCCTGCCAGGTTCGGCTGCTGAAAAAGCCAACAGCGGCGAAATCCTCGCTGTCGGCACCGGCCGCGTACTGGAAAACGGTGAAGTGCGTGCACTGTCCGTGAAAGTGGGCGACAAGGTTGTGTTCGGTCCTTACTCCGGCAGCAACACTGTGAAAGTCGACGGCGAAGACCTGCTGGTAATGAGCGAGAACGAGATCCTCGCTGTTATCGAAGGCTGATTTCCCGCTCATTTTCCCGCTACTACAAAGTATTTAAGGAATATCGATCATGGCTGCTAAAGAAGTTCTGTTTGGCGATTCCGCCCGCAAGAAAATGCTCAAAGGCGTCAACGTCCTGGCTGACGCGGTAAAAGCGACCCTGGGCCCGAAAGGCCGTAACGTGATCATCGAGAAGAGCTTCGGCGCTCCGACCATCACCAAGGACGGCGTTTCCGTCGCCAAAGAAATCGAACTCGAAGACCGTTTCGAAAACATGGGCGCGCAGCTGGTCAAAGACGTTGCCTCCCGTGCCAACGATGACGCTGGTGACGGTACTACCACCGCTACCGTTCTGGCTCAGTCGATCGTCAACGAAGGCCTGAAAGCCGTCGCTGCCGGCATGAACCCGATGGATCTGAAGCGCGGCATCGACAAGGCGACCATCGCCATCGTCAAAGAGCTGAAAAACCTGTCCAAGCCATGCGCTGACACCAAGGCAATCGCTCAGGTTGGCACCATCTCGGCCAACTCCGACAACTCCATCGGCGACATCATTGCCGAAGCCATGGAAAAAGTCGGTAAAGAAGGCGTGATCACTGTTGAAGAAGGCACTGGCCTGGAAAACGAACTGTCGGTTGTAGAAGGCATGCAGTTCGACCGTGGCTACCTGTCCCCGTACTTCGTCAACAAGCCGGAAACCATGGTTGCCGAGCTGGACAACCCGCTGGTTCTGCTGGTCGACAAAAAGATCTCGAACATCCGCGAAATGCTGCCAGTGCTGGAAGCCGTTGCCAAAGCCGGCCGTCCACTGCTGATCGTTTCCGAAGACGTTGAAGGCGAAGCCCTGGCGACTCTGGTCGTGAACAACATGCGTGGCATCGTTAAAGTCGCAGCCGTCAAGGCTCCAGGCTTCGGCGACCGCCGCAAGGCCATGCTGCAGGACATCGCCGTTCTGACCGGCGGTACCGTTATCTCCGAAGAGATCGGCCTGAGCCTGGAAGCAGCCACCCTGGAAAACCTGGGCAGCGCCAAGCGCGTGACCATCTCCAAGGAAAACACCATCATCGTTGACGGTGCTGGCGTAGCAGGCGACATCGAGTCCCGCATTGCTCAGATCCGTGCTCAGGTTGCCGAAACTTCCTCGGACTACGACCGTGAAAAACTGCAAGAGCGTCTGGCGAAGCTGTCCGGCGGCGTTGCAGTGATCAAGGTTGGCGCTGGTTCCGAAGTAGAAATGAAAGAGAAGAAAGCCCGCGTTGAAGACGCCCTGCACGCAACCCGTGCAGCCGTTGAAGAAGGCGTGGTACCTGGCGGTGGCGTTGCGCTGATCCGCGCTCTGGAAGCAATCCTCGACCTGAAAGGCGACAACGCCGACCAGGACGTGGGTATCGCCGTTCTGCGTCGTGCCATCGAAGCACCGCTGCGTCAGATCGCTGCCAACAGCGGTGACGAGCCAAGCGTTGTGGTCAACGAAGTCAAGAACGGCAAAGGTAACTTCGGTTACAACGCTGCGACTGGCGAATACGGCGACATGATCGAAATGGGCATCCTGGACCCAACCAAGGTCACCCGTTCCGCGCTGCAAGCTGCATCGTCGATCGGCGGTCTGATCCTGACCACCGAAGCTGCTGTTGCTGATGCACCGAAGAAAGACGGCGGTGCTGGCGGCGGTATGCCAGACATGGGCGGTATGGGCGGCATGGGCGGCATGATGTAAGCCAGCCTTACCCCTGTACGAAAAAACCCCGCCTGCGAAAGCAGGCGGGGTTTTTTATTGCCCGGACTTCAATGTTCACATCGCTCCCACAGGGAACTGCATAAATCCTGTGGGAGCGTGGCTTGCCCGCGAAAGCGTCAGATCAGGCGCCGACAGGTTCTGCAGTGGCCTCGCGTTCAGCCCTCAAAGCCGGTCGATACAGAACGTAGTAATACGACCCCAAACAAATCAGCCAGCAGAACACCGCCGTCCACACGTTGTGCGAGAAGAAGTGCGCGCCCTGCATCATCCGCCCGATGGAGAACACCGAGCCGAGGGCGAAGGCGAAGACAAACGCTGCGCGAGCCATGCGCGGGCGACGGTCACGCAATACGAAAAACAGGGCAAACAGGGTGAAACCGGTGGCTGCATGGCCGCCGGGCCAGCAACGTCCCGGTTTTTCGGTGTGCGGGCGAGGGCTCAACAGTTCGCTGTACGTCTCGTGACCACCGAACTGCTCAAGGCTCCATGGGCATTGCACCGCGGTCACTGCTTTCATGGGCGTGACAAAGGAAGTCGCCAGGCCCAGGGACAGCACCAGGCAACCCAGTTCGCGCTTGAACGGTTTGAGCCTGGCCATGAAAAACGAAGCGATGTAGCCGAGGATGGCGAACACCGAAAATGCAATGACTACCTGCTTGGCGCGGGTATGCAGGATGTTTTCCAGGAAGTAACTGTGCCGTCCGATGAAGTCACCCGCGACCGGGTCGTAGAACAGCTTGGCAAGGTCCATGTCCAGTGAAGTCAGTTCGAGCAACACCAGAATGATCGCCGCAACGGCGGGAAGCCCCAGGCACACCCAGAAGTTGAGCGGGCGAGGAGCAGGACGGACAGCGGTTGATGACATGGTGGATCCTGAACAATGGAAAAAGCCCCGGGGCATCAGCCCGGGGCGATTCGGTTAACGTTCGCCGACTTGACCGGCACCCTCCTTGGGCGCCTTCCAGCCAAGCAGCTGTTGCTTGAAGCCATAACTGGCGGTTTGGTAATAGGTGATTGCGCGGGTAATCAGCGGGTCATCGGCACTAGACCGGGACTCGCGGCTTTCGGTCAGCGCTTCATCGTGACGACGCAATCCCTGGCGAGGGCTCAAAATTGCCAGGTCCTTGCCGTCGAACAACCCCAGGTGCTGGTAGTTACCGACCACCACGCGTGGAGGCAGCGGGTTGTCCTGCAGCAGGTTACGGCCAAAGAACGTCGATTCATAATCCAGATTGAGCAGCCCGAGCAAAGTGGGCGCGAGGTCAATCTGGCTGGCCAGCTGTGCCGTTTCCCGAGCTTCGATCAACTTGGGCGCATAGATGAACAGCGGAATCTGATAGTTGGCGATGGGCAGGTCTTCCTTACCGGCGCTGCCTGCGGTGTGGTCGGCGACAAAGACGAAGATTGTATTGTCAAACCACGGTTTTTGACGGGCCTGATCAAGGAACTGACCAATGGCGTAGTCGGTGTATTTCACTGCGCCGTCACGGCCGTTACCGGACTTGATGTCGATCCGGTTGTCCGGATAGGTGTAAGGGCGGTGGTTGGACGTCGTCATCAGCTGCAGCAGGAATGGCTGCTGCTTGGCATAGTCGGCATCGGCCAGTTTCAGTGTCTGGTTGTAGAGATCCTCGTCAGCCATGCCCCAGGCATTCTTGAAGTGAATCTCCGACTCCTCGACGCTGCTCTGGTCCACGACGCGGTAGCCGTTGCCGCTGAAAAACGCATTCATGTTGTCGAAGTAACCGCGGCCGCCATAGACAAACACACTGTCGTAGCCCACGGCATTGAGTTGCTGGCCAAGGCTGGCAAAGCCGCTTTCACGCCCCACGCGCTTGACGATCGAGCGACCGGGTGTCGGTGGGATCGCCAGGGTGATGGCTTCCAGGCCGCGGTCGGTGCGGGTGCCGGTGGCGTAGAAATTGTTGAAATACAGGCTCTGCTTGCGCAAGGCATCAAGGTAGGGGGTCAGGTTACGGGTGTCACCGTTGCTGCCCATGTACTTGGCGCTGAAGCTTTCAATAGTGACCAGCACGATGTTGGGCTTGCGCGGTGCGCCCGGGTTATCGATCTGCCGACGAATGTCCTGCGGGTCCTCACCCACGAAGCGGGCATTGGGTTCTGCCAGTTCGGCGCGAATCTGTTGGGCAACCACGGCCGACGGCAGTGTGCTGTAGAACTGCGGGTAGTCCAGTTCGTTGTTGCGGAATGCCGCGAAGAATTGATACGGGCCATTGCTCGCCAGTTCGTTCTGATAGGCATTGCCGCCCTGGGCGCGCGGGGCATCCTGGCTGAGCAGTTGCATGCTCAGGCCGGCGACGATCAACAAGCCGAGTGCATTCAGCAAGCGGCCACGCAGCGGCGGCAACGGCGCATCGAGTGCAACGTTGAACGCTTTACGCAATGCAAGACTCAGAACCACGGCCAGCACGGCGAGGATGCTCAGCAGCGTGCCGATCGGGTACGACTCAAGCAGGTTGTTCAGTACTTCGTCGGAATACACCAGGTAGTCGACGGCGATGAAGTTGAAGCGCACGCCGAATTCATCCCAGAACAGCCATTCGGCCACCGAGGTGAACAGCATCGCGAACAGACTGACCGTCAGCAGGCCTTGAAGAAACCAGCGGTGCCCGCGACTGCGCCACAAGGCTGGCGGGCACAACAACAGGTAGAGGCCCATGGGCAGCGCTGCGTAAGCGATAAAGCCCAGGTCGTAAAGCAGGCCGATGCCGAATACCGACAGGAAGCCGCTTCCGGCCTCATCCAGATGCGTGAGGAGCAGGACTGTTCGAGTCAGAAAAAATATTGCCAGCCAGGTGCCGGTGATCAGCAGCAAAAAGCGCATGGGGGCTGTCTTCAAATAGTCCATTTTCTATATTCCTTATTATCAATCGCGTGACAGTCTTCACTGGCCGCTGTAGTCAGCGTGTGAATCGATAGTGAAAAACTTGTCAATCATACCTTTCAGTTGATCGAATTGATTCACCCATGGCCTTCCCCTAGCCGTGGGCCACGCTTGGCCTTAAGCTGCGCGGGCCAAGACGGCCGTTACTGTGGACCGAGAGATACCCATGCGAATTCTACTGGTTGAAGACAACCGCGATATCCTGGCCAACCTGGCCGATTACCTGGGGCTCAAAGGCTATACCGTGGATTGCGCACAGGATGGTCTGTCTGGTCTGCATCTGGCGGCCACCGAGCATTACGATTTGATCGTGCTCGATATCATGCTGCCCGGTATCGATGGCTACACCCTGTGCAAGCGCCTGCGCGAAGATGCCCGCCGGGAAACGCCGGTGATCATGCTCACGGCCCGCGACCAACTGGATGACCGTCTGCAAGGCTTCAAGTCTGGCGCCGATGACTACCTGATCAAACCGTTCGCCCTGTCTGAGCTGGCGGCGCGTATCGAAGCGGTCATGCGCCGTACCCAGGGCGGCGGACGGCGGACCTTGCAGGTCGGCGACCTGAGCTATGACCTCGACACCCTGGAAGTCACTCGCGAAGGCCGGTTGCTGAAACTCAACCCGGTCGGCCTGAAGCTGCTGGCCGTGTTGATGCAGAAAAGCCCGCATGTGTTGCGCCGTGAAATTCTTGAAGAAGCGCTCTGGGGCGACGACTGCCCGGACAGCGACAGCCTGCGCAGCCATGTCCACCAACTGCGCCAGGTGATCGACAAGCCGTTCGCCAAGCCATTGCTGCAAACCGTGCACGGTGTGGGGTATCGCCTGGCCGAGGGGCGTGATGGAGTTTAAGCAGAGCCTTTCTCAACGAATCATCATTGCCTTTGCGCTGATGAGCGCACTGGTGGCGGGTGCCTTTGCCATGGGCATCGTGGCGACCGTGCACCTGGTGGAAGAAAAACTGATTTCGGCAGGTCTGGGCGGCGATTTGCAGCGCCTGTTGCTGATGGACAATGTCACGGACTGGAGCCATCGTCCCGAGCCGGACCAATTGTTCTACTTCAGCAGCGGACCGGGTGATTTCAGGCTGCCCAAGGATTTGCGGCACCTGGAGCCGGGTTTCCACGAAGTGTTCCGTGAAAACCTGTCGTACCACGCCATGGTCGAAATCGTCGACGGCCGACGGTACGTGCTGTTGCAGGACCAGAGCGACTTCGAAGAGCGTGAGCGGGTGCTGTTTGCCGTGGTGCTGGTGGGTTTCGTACTGAGCCTGGCGCTGGCGGTGTTTCTCGGCTGGATCCTGGCACGCAAGGTCATGGCGCCGGTGGTGCGGCTGGCCCGCCAGGTACGCCATCGCGATCAACTGCTGGGTTTGGCTCCCCCTTTGGCGCCGGATTATGCCGCCGACGAAGTGGGCGAATTGGCCGTGGCCTTCGACGCTACCCTCGGGCGCTTGCGTCAGGCCCTGACCCGCGAGCGGTTGTTCACCAGCGACGTCAGCCACGAATTGCGTACGCCCCTGATGATATTGGCCAGCTCCTGCGAGTTATTGCTGGAAAACCCTGGTCTCGATCAACGCGGTCGCGCCCAGGTCGAGCGCATCGCCCGGGCATGTGAAGAAATGCGTGAGCTGGTGCAAACCTTCCTGATGCTGGCCCGTGCCCAGCGCGAAGACGCCAGCATGTCGCCGCAGCAGTCCCTGGGCCAGGTAGCCGAGGGCCTGATCGGTCTGTGGCGCGAACCTATCGAAAGCAAAGGGTTGGAACTGATCTTCGAACCGGGCGACCCCGAGGCCAAGGGCTACAACGCGACGTTCCTGCATGCGGTAATGGGGAACTTGCTGCGCAATGCCTTGCATTACACCGAACAGGGCTTCATCCGCCTGACCCTGACGGGCACAGGCTTTCTGGTCGAGGACAGTGGTGTGGGCATTCCCGAGGAAAAACGCGAGGCGATGTTCGAACCCTTCGTTCGGGGCAACGAAAAGCGTGGAGAAGGCCTGGGCCTGGGGCTTTCACTGGTGCAGCGGATCTGTGAAAACCAGGGCTGGAGCGTCAGCCTGACAACCATGGAACCTAGTGGCTGCCGTTTTCAGGTGGAGTTGTCCTGAATTTGATCAGTTGAGTCGGGCGTTCAGCAAACGCTACCTATTCTGTAAAACTCTGTAATATTTTTGGGTTTCCCGTGACAAAATTTTCACAAGTGGATGACCTGTCGCCGACACCCCAAAACCTAAGGTAGTTGCTATCAGAAGTTCAGGAGACCTGATGATGGACGGCCCGATCAAGCTCGATTTTTCAGAAAAGTACGACGATCAACACGCCCAACGCTATTTGCGCAAACACCAGGAAGGTCTCGGCCGTCGATTGTCCCATTGGCGTGACGAGCAACTGGCGCGTAAGGCGCTGGCCCTGGTTGGCGAGCCTGGTCTGGTCCTTGATTTGCCGTGCGGTGCAGGGCGTTTCTGGCCCTTGTTGGCGGAAAAATCCAACCGCGTGATCATCGGTGCCGATAACTCGCAGTCCATGCTGAAGATCGCAACCCAGGCGCAACCTGCCGACGTGGTGAAACGGGTACAACCCTTGCACACGTCTGCATTCGACATCGCCTTGCCGGGCAACGCCGTCGACAGCATTTTTTGCATGCGCTTGCTCCACCACATCGGTGAAGCCGAGCATCGCATGGCTATTTTGCGTGAATTCGAGCGCGTTTCCCGTGACAGCGTGATCCTTTCGCTGTGGGTCGATGGCAACTTCAAGGCCTGGAAACGCAAGCGTTCGGAGAAAACCCGTGGGCAGGAAGGTTACCAAAACCGGTTTGTGTTACCGGTCGCTACCGTAGAAAAGGAGTTTGAGCAGGCGGGTTTCCGCATCCAGGAACAACTGGACTTTTTACCGCTCTATGCCATGTGGCGAGTTTACGTATTACGCAAGAGGTAACAGGATGGCAGTGCAGTATGCAGCAGAAACGGAAGTCGCTCCCCAGGACCGCTTCGATTACTTTTGGAATCAGCGCGGTGAATGGGTGGAAGAACCCAACGTCCGTCGCGGTGGGGAAAGCGGCGTTCAACGAGTGATGGGCAGTGATGGTCAGCTGCTCTATGTCAAGCGCCAGACCGGGCATATCCATCGTAGCTGGCAGCACCCTTTCGGTCGGCCTACGGTTATGCGCGAGCATGCCGCGTTCATCGGTGTGAACGAGCTTGGCGTACGGGTTCCGCAAATCGTTTTCTGCGGCGCACAGCGCGATCCTGTGCACAAATGGCGTGCCTTGCTGGTCACCAAGTCACTGGACGGCTTCGAGGAAATCGATCGCTGGTACGCCGGTGGCGGTCGCGAGCGTCATGGTGAAGCCATAAACGAACGAGTGCTCAAGGACCTGGCGGAAAACCTGGCTCGCATGCACAAGGGCCGCTGGCAGCACGGTTGCCTTTACGACAAGCACGTATTCGTTCGCGTGACCGGTGAGGGCGAGACGGCCAAGGTCGAAGTGGCGCTGATCGATCTGGAGAAATGTCGACAGCGTTTGACCGCCAATCGTGCAGCTGTCCATGACTTGAAGCAGTTGCGTCGCCACTCGTCGTTCAGCGAGGCAGACTGGAAAAAGCTCGTCTATTTTTATGAGACGGCGTTTGGCAGCGCCATCAAGGGTTTATAGCGATGAAACTCGAAATTGCACGAGGTTTGTTTCTGGTAGGAGCCTTGGCAGTTGCATCGATCGCGATGGCAACCTGGGAGCAACCGCGCCCCCAGGTTCTCAGCTCGATAAGCGCAGAAGAACATTGTCCATTACCACGGGTTGCAAAGGCATCCGTGGCCACCCGACCCGATCATGACTTATTGTTGTTCATGTTCGGACTTTCTCAGGGATTGAGGCCACAAAGTTGAACCGATTGAAGCCCAAATGAAAGGCCTCGCTGATGCGAGGCCTTTTTTTATGCCCTGACTTTCAGTACAACAGGTTCGTCTCCTACAGATACATCTGTTTCAGCGCTTATCGGGTTTGGCCAGCAACGTGTAGATGCAGGGCAACACAAACAGGGTGAACAACGTGCCGATCGACATGCCCGTCGCGATGACCGTGCCGATGTCGAACCGGCTGACCGCGCCAGCGCCGGTGGCGATGATCAATGGCACCATGCCGAACACCATCGCCGCGGTGGTCATCAAGACCGGGCGCAGGCGGATGGCCGCCGCTTCCTCTACCGCTTCGCGTGCCGTCAGTCCCTTGTCCTTGCGTAACTGGTTGGCAAACTCGACGATCAGAATGCCGTGCTTGCTGATCAGCCCGATCAACGTCACCAGCCCGACCTGGGTGTAGATGTTCATGCTCGACCAACCCAGGAACAGCGGAATCAATGCGCCGCAGATAGACAGGGGAACGGTGACGAGGATCACCAGCGGGTCGCGGAAGCTTTCGAACTGGGCCGCGAGGACCAGGAAAATGATCGCCAGTGCCAGGGCAAAGGTGACCCACAGTGCGCTGCCTTCCTGAACGTACTGCCTCGATGCGCCGGCGTAGTCGAAGGCAAAACCGGCGGGTGCCTCTTCCCGGGCGATCTGGCGCACGAGGTCGATGGCTTCCCCCATGCTCACCAGTGGCACGCCGGACAGGATGGCCGAGTTGAGTTGCTGGAACTGGTTCAGCTGTCGCGGTCGGGCACGGTCGGTGACGGTGATCAGGGTCGACAATGCCAGCAGTTCACCCTTGGTGTTTTTCACGTAGTAATTGTTCAGCCAGTCCGGGTTGTCGCGGAACGGTCGCTCGACCTGGGCAATGACCTTGTAGCTGCGACCTTCGATGGTGAAACGGTTGATCTCGGCTTCGCCCAGCAGGGTCGCCAGGGTTCCCCCCAGATCCTGCATGGAAACCCCCATCTGCGCAGCCTTGGCGCGGTCGATATCCACCACCACTTCCGGCTTGTCGAAGGCCAGGTCAACGTGGACAAACGCAAACTTGCCGGATTCCTTCGCCCGTTTTTTTACCCGGTCGACCACCTGCAGCAGCAATTCGTAATCGTTGGCGGAGTTGATGACGAACTGGAACGGCACGCCTTCGCCGGTGCCCGGCAGGGACGGCAGGTTGAAGCCGAAAATCTGCAACCCCGTGATCTTTTCCAGTTTGGCCTGCACCTCGGGCAGGATCGCCATTTGCGTACGGCTGCGCTCGTTCCATGGCTTGAGCAGGAAACCGCCGATACCCGATTGCACGCCGTTGAAACCGTTGATCTGGAATGACGAGTAGTACTCGGGAAACGCCTTGAAGATCGAGACGAACTCGTCGGTGTAGGTGTTCAGGTAGTCGAGGTTGGTCGGTTGCGGGGCGTTGGCTATCATGAAAATGATGCCCTGGTCCTCATCCGGCGCCAGTTCCGATTTGGTGAATTTGAGAAGGACCGGAATCAGGCACAACACAATCACGGCGAACACCAGCACCACCGGCCGGGTGTTGAGGGTGCCGTGAAGCAGGCTCTGGTAGCGACGCTTGAGGTTTTCGAAAATCATGTCCAGGCGATGGGCCAGACCACTGGGGTTCTCGTCGTGGCGCAGCAGAAACGCACACATCATCGGCGACAGGGTCAGGGCGACGATACCGGAAATCACCACCGCGCCAGCCAGGGTCAGGGCGAACTCCTTGAACAGCGCCCCGGTCAGGCCGGTCAGGAAACCGATCGGCGCATACACCGCCGCCAGGGTGATGGTCATCGAGACCACCGGCATGGCGATTTCCCGGGCGCCTTCAATGGCGGCGTCCAGCGGTGTCCTGCCTTCCTCGATGTGGCGGTGAATGTTTTCCACCACTACGATGGCGTCGTCCACCACCAGGCCGATGGCCAATACCATCGCCAGCAGGGTGAGCAGGTTGATCGAGTACCCCATCATCTGCATAAAGAACATGACGCCGATCATCGACAGCGGGATGGTCACCACCGGGATCACCACCGAACGCAGGGCACCGAGGAACAGGAACACCACCACGATCACGATCAGCACCGCTTCGAACAGGGTTTTCACCACTTCGTCGATCGAGGCCTGGATGAACAGGGTGGCGTCATAGGCGATTTCACCCTTGAGGTTCGGCGGTAGCTGGGCCTCAAGGTCCGGCATGATTTTGCGCACTTCCTTGATCACTTCCAGCGGGTTGGCGCCGGGTGTCGCCTTGATGCCGATGTACACCGAAGGGGTGCCACCGAACGAGCTGATGGTGTCGTAGTTTTCCGCACCCATTTCCACGCGCGCCACATCCCGTAGCAGCACACGGCTGTCGCCATCGACCTTGAGCGGAATTGCCCCGAAGGCTTCGGCGGACTTGAGTTCGGTATTGGCGTTGATGCTGGTGACCACGTATTCGCCTTTCACCTCGCCGGCGGCAGAGAGGAAGTTGTACTGGCGCACCGCGTTGGTCACATCGCTGGCACTCAGGCCGAAACCCGCCAGCTTCGCCGGGTCCAGCCACAGGCGCATGGCAAATACCTGGTTACCGAGGATCTCGGCTTCGGCCATGCCGGGCAACGTCGCCAGCTTGGGCTGGATCACCCGTGACAGGTAATCGGTAATCTGCGGGTTGCTCAATTCCTTGCTGAAAAAGCTCATGTACATCAGCACTGACGCATCGGCAGATTGTTTGCTCAGCACCGGGTCTTCAGCATCCTGGGGCAGCTGGCTCTTGACCTCGTTGGCCTTGGCCAGCAGTTCGGTAAACAGACGGTCGCTGTTGGCGCCGATGCGCGCGTAGATCGAAATCACCGAAAAATTCTGGCGACTCACCGAGGTCATGTAGTCGATGCCCTCGGCGCTGGCCAGGCTTTGCTGCATCGGTTGGGTGATGTAGCCCTGGATGGTTTCGGCGTTGGCCCCGGGGTAGGCAGTGGCCACCGTGATCAGGGCGTTTTCCATTTGCGGGTACTGGCGCAGCGGCAGCTTGCCCCAGGCCTGGAAGCCCAGCAGCACTATCAACAGGCTGACCACGGTAGCGAGAACCGGACGGCGGATGAACGGGTCGGTAAAAGCCATGGGAATTCCTTGATCAGTCCGCGCGTGGTGGGCTGTTCTGCCCGGCCAGGGTCTTGTCGTCGCTGATGGCAACGCGTGAGCCGTTATCCAGTTTGAGCTGGCCGGCGGTCACCACTTTCTCGCCGCTCTGCACGCCTTTGGTGATCATCACTTGCCCATCGCGGCGTTCGCCGGTCTCGACAAAACGCCGTTCGGCGATCAGCACCGGTTGGCCCTTGTCGTCCTTTACCAGACTGCCATCCTCGGCCTTCTTTGGTACGGCCACATACACCGAGTTGCCGTAGAGCGTGTAGGTAATCGCGCTTTCCGGTACCACGATGCGCGGTTGCGGGTCGGGCAGGAGCACCTGGAGGCTGGCGAACATGCCTGGAATCAACTTGCCATCGGGGTTGGCCAGGGTGGCGCGGACCTGCACGTTACGGGTGCTGTTCTCGACTTTAGGGTTGATTGCACTGATGGTGCCTAGGTACTCCAGGGTCGGATACGCCGCGACAATGACCTGCACTGGCTGGCCGAGCGCAATCTTCGGCACCGACTGCTCGGGCACAAAAAAGTCGACATACAGGCTACTGAGGTCTTGCAGGGTGGCGATCATGGTGCCGCTGGCAAGATAGTCGCCAACGTCTACCTGACGAATGCCGATGGTGCCGCTGAAGGGCGCGACGATGCTTTTTTTGCCGAGCGCAGCCTTGAGTTGATTGACCGTGGCCTTGGTCTTTTTCAGCACCGCCGAAAGTCGGTCGAACTCGCCTTTGGAAATGGCCTGGCTGCCGACCAGTTGGCTACCGCGACCGTAATCGAGCTGTGCCAGCCCGAGGTCGGCCAGAGCAGTTTCCAGCAGGGCACTTTCCACGGCGCTGTCGAGGCGCAGGAGTGGTTGACCGGCCTTGACCTTTTGCCCTGACTCGAACTGCAAATCGATGACGGTGCCATCGGTCTCCAGGCTCAGGTCCACGCCCTGCAATGCCTTGAGCGTGCCAACGGTAGGCAGGCGGGCTTGCCATGGGCGCTCGGTGGCGGTGGCCACGGCAACGCTGATGGCCGGTCTGGGTGCAGAGAAGCCTTGAACCATCGTGTAGATCGAGAAGGCTTTGTACGCGGCCAGGACCAGCACAATCAGTAGAACAACACCCAACATGATCAGCATGCGGCGACGCAGCATATCCAGTTCCTTGGAGAAAATCAGGTGAGACAGTGGGGGCACATTACCGGGAGTGTAGAGGGTAATCCAACTGCCGTTTTTACAGGTTGCGAGGTATTAGAGAGGTGAAAGCCGGAAAAGATTCGTCGTCTCGGGTCGCGCCTGCGGGGTGTACGTCATCCCGATGCAAGCGCGGCCCAAGGCGGCGATCTTTTTGATGATTCAGGCCATCAGATGCAGATGGTTGTCCCAGAGCCCTGCGGGTAGCTCCAGTGGTTTTGCGACGAGGTTTGTCTGGCGACAGTCGTAGTAGCGGCAGCGTCCCTGGCCCGAGGTCACGACAAAACCATCGGCCACGGCGCCGACCCCGGCGCAATCGGGCAGTGGCGCATCCAGGCGTACTTCACCGCTGTCCAGGTCCCAGATGAAAAAACGGTTGCCCCGCGGTGCAGTCAACGCCACCAGGCGCAAGTCGCTGTGTACCGCGACGCTGGCGGTGTAGTGCCCCATGGCCTGCAACTGGTGCTCGGGCACCGGGAACGCGACGAAGGGCTGACCGGGCCGCTTGATCGCCAACAGCTCCGACGACTCATGGGCCGCGCCCATGAACTGCTGGCTGGCGACGATGGTGCCGTCGCTGGCGATGGCCAGATGGCGCACGCTGTTCATCTGCTGGGCGAGGGTTTCCTTGCTCAGCAGGGTGCCGTCACGTTGCATCAGGACCAGGCTCGGTTCCATGGCGTTGAGGTTCATCTCCACCCGGCTTTCGGCCTCGGTGCGAATCCCGCCGTTGGCCACCACCAGGGTTTCGCCATCGGGCATCCACGACACCTGGTGCGGACCGAGGCCATGGGTGGAAATCTCACCGCTGTGCACCAGCCGTTCGCCTTCGAATCTGTACACGCCGAGCAGGCCGCGACCCGGATCGGTGGTGTCGTTTTCGGTGGCGTACAGCCAGTCGCCGCTGCGATGAATGACCGCGTGTCCGTAGAAGTGCCGGTTCGGCTGTGACACCACGGTTTGCAGGAGCGCGCCGTCGCGCAGGTCGATCAGGTAGCTCTCGGTACCCGGCCGGCGGGCGACAAACAGCGCAATCGGCAGTGTCGGGTGGTTGATGATGTCGTGGCACCGCTGGCCGACCCGGGTGGCGAACACCTGGGTGCCATCCAGTTGATAACCGACGGCGTAATGCTGGCCATCTGTATCGTCCCGTGCCGACAGCAACAGCGGACTCTTGTCCTTTTGCTTGAACAGCTTCCAGCCGCCCAGTGTCACTGCACCCAGCAGCAAACTACCTAATGTCAGAACCTGGCGTCGCAGCATGGAACTCGCCCTCATCAGTCACCGTCGTTGGCGTTGAAGCCCAGTTGGATGCCCAGCGCCTTGGCCAGATCGGCCTCGTGCAGGCGGTGGACGACGTTGAGGCTTTCGTACAGGTCGTTGAGCTGCTGGCGGCCGGCCTCGTCATTGAGCATGTCGGTCAGCGAGCGCTGGTTGCCGGCGAATAGCTTCAACGAGGCGGCGTAGGCCGCATCGATCTTGTCGGCCAAGGGTTTCTGCTCGCTCGGCAACAGGCTGCGCAGGCCTTTGTTATCCACACCTTCCCAGACTGTTTTGGCGGCCGCGAGGCTGGCTTCGAGGCTGGTCAGGGATGCCTGGCTACGCCATGCATCGGCCTGGAACGGTTGCGGCACACCCTTGCTCTGGCGGCCCATCGGTGTGCCGAGTTTTTTCTTCAGGGTGTCGATGGCCGTGACTTGAACGCGCAGCAGATCGGCGATCGCTTCGTGGGAGTCCGCATAACGCTGGTTCGGGAATTTGCTCATTTGCGCGAGCATGCCGTCGGTGTTGTTCCAGGTTTGCAGAATCTCTTCTGCCAATTGCTTCTGGCGTTCGCCGATGGCGATCAGCAGCGGGCAGTATTTGCTCTTCTGCTCAGCGTTGGCCACGTCAGGCTTGCTGTCGAACAGAATGTATTCGTAGGCCGAGAGACCCTGTACCACAACGCTGGACTTGGCCAGTGCAGCGGCATCGATTTGCGGCTGGGCGGTGACCAGTTGCTCGACCTGACGGCCGACCAGGTTTTTCTTGTCCGGCCAGAACTGCACTTGCCACGAACGGTTGCCTTCGGCCAATGGCCCGATCAGCAAGGGTTGCAGTTCGGCCCAGGCTTTTTGCGCGTGCAGGAAGTCGGCACGGGCCGTTTCCAGGGTTTCCTTGCCTTCGCAGTAGGCGAGGGCGCTGATCGCCAATTGACGGTCAGCTTCAACCCAGCGGGTGTAGGTCGGCAGGATCACCGACTTGGCGATGGCCGCCGACGTGACCGCTTGCGGGTCCTGGGGCGAACAGGCGCCCAGGGCGAGTGCGGCAAGGCTGGTGAACAACAGTTTGGGACGGAACATGTCGGGCTCCCGCGAGTGGAATGCGTGTTAAAGGGAATTCAGGAACGCCAGCAACGCAGCGCGTTGCTCGGCATTGAAAGACAAAACCTGTTGCTGCGCCGCTGTCGCCTCGCCGCCATGCCAGAGCACGGCTTCGAGCAGGTTGCGGGCACGGCCGTCGTGCAGGAACTGGGTGTGGCCGCTGACCGCCTGTGTCAGACCGATGCCCCACAACGGCGGGGTGCGCCATTGGCGGCCGCTGGCCTGGAACTCGGTACGGTTGTCGGCCAGGCCGTCGCCCATGTCATGCAGCAGCAGATCGCTGTACGGGCGAATCACTTGATTGGCCAGTTCAGGTTCGGCGGCGTTGGCAGCGGTGGTGTATTTCGGGGTGTGACAGGACTGGCAACCGGCCTGATAAAACAAAGTCTTGCCGGCCAGCACTTCTGGCGCGTTGACGTCTCGGCGGGCTGGTACGGCGAGGTTACGGCTGTAGAACAGCACCAGGCGCAGGATGTTGTCGCTGACTTCCGGCTCGCCATTGGGGCCGTTGCCACTCGGTGCCTGTTTGCAGGCCGTTTGCGCGTCCGTGCAGTCATCAATGGGTCTCAGGCTGGTCGTGAGGCCCATATCACCCGAAAACGCGTGAACATTTTGTTGATTGAGGTTCGGTTGTCCGGCTTTCCAGCCAAACCGTCCCAACACTGTCTTTTGTTGGGCGTCGTCCCACACCTGGTTCGGGCGTCCGGCGATACCGTTGTTCGCCTTGGCCTGTGCCTCGGCGTTGGCCAGGATCGCCTCGTCGGGGATCGCTTCGAGCAGGCCCAGGCCAATCATCGGCGGCGCTACACGCGCCGAGAAACGAGTGTCGGGGTGCATCGGGCCGTAGCCCAACTGGGTGATGTTGAGGCTTGGTTTACGCAGTTCGACTTCGGTGCCGTCCTTGAAGCGAACCGGCACGGCGGTGTAATCGACCCGCACTTTGCCTTCGGGGGCCACACCGGGTACGGCCATGTCCTGGAACTGACCGCCGTAGACGGGCTCCGGCACCACACCGAGCTGTTCGATGACCTTGGCATACGCCGGGGCGTCGGGAATCGACAGGCGCACCAGCATCGACACGGCATTTACATCGTCGGGAGTCGGCGGATGGCCGCGGCCGTCCTTGATGTGGCAGCCCTGGCAGGCATTGGTGTTGAACAATGGGCCGAGGCCATCGCGGGCGGTCGTCGTCGAAGGGGCGATCACCCAGGGGCTGCGGAAGAAGCTGTTGCCGACGCTGAAATCCACACGCCGTGACGGTGGCAGATTCGCCGAGGGCATGGAAAACGCATTCTGATCGGTCTTGTGCACCGTCGCACTGCCGCCGGAGCGGGCTTCACCAGGTTCGGCCTGGGTGAATTTCGGGGCGTCATCGCAGGCACTCAGGCCCAGGGCCAGCAACAGTGCGGACAAGCGAAGAGGCAGCGGGGGCATCAGACATCCTGCAAGACGAGCAAAACAAGGGCGCAAAGTCTAACAGGGGATGGGAATTTGAATAAGAGGAATTATCGTTTGCTTGATGTGAGGCAAGAGTCTATCTGTAAACCACGATCCCCTGTAGGAGCGAGCTTGCTCGCGATGGACGTGAACGGTGACGCGTGCTGTCTGGAAAAATGCGTTGCCTTCAAATTCATCGCGAGCAAGCTCGCTCCTACAGGGGGGCTCATCCGGGCAGGCAAGAAAAAGGCGACCCGAAGGTCGCCTTTTTCACTCAGCCAGCGTTGATCAGAATTCGTGATCAGCGTTGTCCGGGTTCAGGTCGTTGATGCCCAGTTTGCCAGCGGCGGCTTCGATCGAACCGGTCTGCTTGACCAGCGACGCGATAGCGTCACGGACGATCTGGTTGCCCGCGGTATTGCCGGCGGCGATCAACTGGTCGTAGTGCTCACCCTTGTTGGCGTGGTCGACCATGATCTGGATCTTGGCTTCGGTGGCGGCCAGGTCGGCTTTCAGCGCGGTGTCGGCAGCCGGGTCGGCTTTGGCCACCAGGGACGACAGGCTGGCGCCGGTCATTTTGGTGCCGTCGACACGGGTGTATTCGCCCAGGTACACGTTACGAATGCCCTTGGCATCGTAGAAGTGCGAGTTGTGGGTGTTGTCGCTGAAGCAATCCTGTTCGTCTTCCGGGGAGTTGGCTTCCAGGGAAACCTTCATGCGCTCGCCCGCCAGTTCGCCCAGGGACAGGCTGCCCATACCGAACAGCATTTTGCGCAGGCCGGACTCAGCCGGTTCCGCTTCCAGGGTGGCGCGGTAGTTGTCGGCCACGTTCGGCTTCCAGTTACCGACCATTTCTTCCAGGTCGCTGACCAGCAGCTGAGTCACGGACTTCAGATAAGCTCGACGACGATCGTTGTGACCGCCGGTAGCGCCTTTGCCTTCCAGGTAGTCCGAAGCCGGACGGTTGCCGGCGCCTGGGCCGGTGCCGTTCAGGTCCTGGCCCCAGAGCAGGAATTCGATGGCGTGGTAGCCAGTGGCGACGTTGGCCTCGGAACCGCCCAGCTCATTCAGGCTGGCGAGTTTTTCCGGGGTGATGTCTTTGACATCGACCTTGTCTTCGCCGATCTGCACTTCAGTGTTGGCGATGATGTTGGCAGTGGCACCCGGGTTGCCCAGTGCGTGTTCGTAGGATTTGTCGACGTAGTCGATCAGGCCTTCGTCCAGCGGCCAGGAGTTCAGCTGACCTTCCCAGTCGTCAACGATGGTGTTGCCGAAGCGGAACACTTCGCTCTGCAGGTAAGGCACGCGAGCGGCAACCCAGGCAGCCTTGGCGGCTTTCAGGGTGTCGGCGTTCGGCTTGGCGAGGAAGGCGTCGACGGCGGTTTGCAGGGTCTTCGCGGTGGATTCGGCATCGCTGTAAACGGCGAAAACCATGTCGGCGTAATGGGCGACAACGGCTTTGGCGGCGGCTTCGTCGACTTTACCGGCAGCAGCAGGCGCAGCCGCAGTGCTGGCAGCTGGCGCAGGCGCGGCCGCTTTTTCTTTGTCTTTACCTTCGCCGCAACCGGCGAGGGAAATAGCGATGGCCAACAGACTGGCGGTAGCCAGAGGCATACGAATCATGGCGAACATCCTGCTTCGATAGAGGGTGGAGTGGTGCGATGCGCACGCAAAACTGCGACATAATGCAAATCTTTCGCATTATGTGTAAAGGGTTGTACCTGGAAATATTTCTTATTCACAGAGCGTGGCTCGCGGCCTTGCAGGAGCGAGCTTGCTCGCGATGAACCTGAGAACAACGCGCTCATCCAGAATGAACGCGTTATCGTTCACGACCATCGCGAGCAAGCTCGCTCCTACAGGAGGGTTGTGTTTTTTACAAAATAGCGGCGTTACTGCGTTGGGCTTGCTTCAGGTATAGGCCCAGTTCCCGTGCCGGCAACGGCTTGCTGTAGTGATAGCCCTGACCTTCGTGGCAGCCTTCGGAAATGATGTAGGCCTCTTGCTCGGCGGTTTCCACGCCTTCGGCAATCACCTGCATGCCAAGGCTCTTGCCCAGCTGGATGATGGCGCGAACGATAGTTGCATCGTCGTCGTCATCGAGCAGGTCCTGGACGAAGCTCTTGTCGATCTTGATCTTGTCCAGCGGCAGGCTCTTGAGATAGCTCAAGGACGAATAGCCGGTTCCAAAGTCATCGATGGCGATCAGCGCGCCGGAGCGGCGCAGGCTGAGCAGGTGCTGGGCCGCCGTGCTGATGTCCTCCATCAGGCCGGTTTCGGTGACTTCCAGCTCCAGGCTGCGCGGTGGCAGGCGATACATCTGCAGCAGGTTGTTAACCACCCGTGGCAGTTCGGCGTGGTGCAATTGAACCGTAGACAGGTTCACCGCCATGCGCAGGTCGCTGAAGCCCTGGTCATGCCACTCGCGTAATTGTTTGCAGGCCTGGTCAAGCACCCATTCGCCGATGGCAATGATGGTGCCGTTCTGTTCGGCCAGCGGGATGAACAGGTCTGGCGGTACCATACCGTGCTCGGGGTGTTGCCAGCGAATCAGGGCTTCGACGCCCACCACGCGGTTATCGCGATAGCTGATCTGCGGCTGGTAGACGAGGTAGAACTGATTGCGGATCAGTGCGTCGCGCAGGTCTTTTTCCAGCTCGCGGCGACGGCGCATTTCGGTGTCGACGCTGGCGATATAGAACTGATAGCGGTTGCGCGAACGGGTCTTGGCCAGCGTCATGGTCTGCTCGGCCTTTTGCAGCAACTTCTCGGTACTGTCGCCGTCCTCGGGGAACAGGGTGATGCCGATGGTGGCGCGCAGGCGGATCTCCTGATGGTCGAGGGCAAACGCCGCTTCCAGATCATCAAGAATGCTTTGCGCCAGTTCGGCAGCTTCGTAGGGCTGCTCGATATCGGCCTGGACCAGGGCGAACTGGTCGCCACCGAGGCGGGCGAGGGCGCCCAGGCGACCGCTATGACCGCGCAGGCGATCGGCCAGGGCCAGCAACAACTGGTCGCCGGTCTGATAGCTGAACTGTTCGTTGATGCCCTTGAAGTCATCGAGGCCGACACACAACACCGCGACCCGGCGCTGCAGTCTGCCGGCGTCGATGAGGATCTTGTCCAGTTGCTGCTGCAATTGCTGCCGGTTCGGCAGTCCCGTCAGGAAATCGTACTGGGACATGCGCAGCAGGCTGTTTTCCGCTTCGTGGCGCAGATGGGTATTGCGTTCGATGGATTCGAGCAACTGGTTGGCGGTGTTGATCCAGATGCCCAGTTCGTTTTTCTCGTGCCCCTTGAGCAGCGGAATCTTGTGTTCGCTGGGACGATCAGGATTGATTTCCGTGAGGTGCTCGATGATCCGCGACAGCGGCTTGGTCAGCAGCCAGTGATAGACCAGATACAACACCAGCCCCATGGCGAGCGCGCGCAGTACGCCGGAAATGAAGATGATCACCGAGCTGACAATGAACCCCTGGCCGTAAGTGGCGGTATCGAGAGTGATGCTCAGATCGCCGTAATACTCGCTGTAAGGCCCGCGACCGACCAGTTGGGTGGTGAAGGTGCGTTCCTTGCCAAGAATCAGGTCGGTCAGCCAGCGACTGTGGGAGTGCTGCAACTCGCGGGATTTTTGCGCGAGCATGGCTTCGTTGGGGTGGCCAATGGAGGCCTGGCGCACAGCGTCGTCCTGAAACAGGCCTTCGATTACCTGCATGCCCATTTCCCGGTCCAGGCTATAGACAGCCTGGGTCGAGGGGTCGCGAAACATGTCGAGGATGCGCTGGGCATCGCTGGCGACGGCCTGGTGTGTTTTATAGGCATCGAACACAATCTGCGCGCAGCTCAAGACCACGCCGACGATCAATGCCGACAGGAGCACGACCCGGAGCAACTTCACCGACAAGCTGTTCTTGAGTTCCAGCTTCAAAGGGTTATTCCTTGTTCCGTGCGGGTAGCATCAAGTTGCCATGAGTATTGGCAATCCCGTGATGGCAGTCAAAGGGACAATCATCCCTGGGGGATTTTGCCTGCAGCTTGGCCGAATTGCAGTTGCCTTGACGAGTTAGCCTATTAGCACTGTGTCGGTTGTCGAGTCCTTCAACTTGAGGGGTGGGGGTGGAGATATTTTCCTTTTGTTGATGTTAGTCGTCCGCGGCGTTGGGGCAAGGGGGACTAGACTTGTTTCATCGTGGGAAATTGTCCTGGGTTGCTCGCTCAGGCGGCCAGATAGCCGACCTGACTTTTGTTGGCTAAGTACATATCCATTTCTGCGGTAACGGCGACTTATGGTTTCGCCCTTACGGCGAGTCCCTTTGGCAAACGCCCCAAAGGAACCAAAGGTCTCGCCCCTTACGTACGGCCCCTCGCTGAGGCTCGGGGTTCCTTCGCTCCGGTATTCATCCGGGGGCATTGCCCTCCGGTCGGCTTCGCTTCGACCTACATGCAATGAGTTCGACTGCGTCGAACGGCGCTGCGCGCCAATCCCCGGATGAACACCTCCACTCAGCCTTCCGAGGGGGCGGGTGGATCAAGATCAAAAGCTGCAGGCGAGCTAACGCTCGGCCTGATGAGTGGTGAGGAGCGTGCGTGTACGCCGGTCTGCCTTTGCTTTTCTGTGGGAGCGAGCTTGCTCGCGATGGCGGCCTGACAGCCGACCAATCTCCCACGCCTCTAAGCTGAGCATTCCCACGCTCGCGCGTGGGAATGCTGTCAGTGACGCTCCGCGTTACGTTCTTGCGGGTTAACGCGGTGTAGGAAAGCGCCAGAAGTTTCCCACGCAGTTTTCAGGTTGCCCGTCGGAAGCGGACTCAATAGCCTCTGACTGTCGCTGAAAACTCAGCGATCGGGTGTGAGAACCCGGCAAGTCATAGTCATCCAGTGCCAGTATCCGCATAATTGCCGCCAGCTTATCCGCTGTTTGTAAATGCGTTATGGCGGCTGTGTGCGGGCAGACTTTTGTCTGGCCGGGTGGCCTATGACCGGTTTTCTCACCTCGCACATAGCTGCCACCTCTTTGCCGTGTGAGAACGGCAATTGGCGGCACCCACCGCATAGGAATATTTCAGTGGATAAGTTAATCCCCGATCCGCCCTTAAATACAGCCAAACCCTACACCCCCAACACCATGTTCATGATCGTCCCGGATATGGATACCGAATCCCTGCTGGCCCACGCTTGTGAGTCATTGGCTTCGGCCAACGTCATGGCGAGTGATTTCGCCACCTTCCTGACCGGCCCTCAGCGCAACACGGCGTTGGCCATTGCGCAGATCATCATGCTGGCGGAACTGGCGGTGAATCGTGCGTTGGATAACGTCGATCCGCAGGGATAGGTATTCAGTCAGGTTGACCGCGTCATCGTTCATCGCGAGCCTGCTCGCGAAGGGGCCCTGCCGAACGCTGAAAATTCCGGGCAATAAAAAACCCGGCTAAAAAGCCGGGTTCTTTTGACTGGCGTCGAGCTTAAGCGGTGAAGGTTTTGCCTTCGAACTGCTCAGCCACGAACTTCCAGTTGACCAGGTTCCAGAACGCTTCGACATACTTCGGACGCAGGTTGCGGTAGTCGATGTAGTAAGCGTGTTCCCAGACGTCGCAGGTCAGCAGCGGGGTGTCGCCGTTGGTCAGCGGGTTGCCGGCGCCGATGGTGCTGGCCAGGGCCAGGGAACCGTCAGCCTTCTTCACCAGCCAGCCCCAACCGGAACCGAAGGTGCCGATGGAAGTCTTGCTGAACTCTTCCTTGAACTTGTCGAACGAACCGAAAGCCGCGTTGATGGCTTCAGCCAGAGCGCCGGTTGGTTGACCGCCAGCGTTTGGCGCCAGGCAGTTCCAGTAGAAAGTGTGGTTCCAGACCTGAGCGGCGTTGTTGAAGATACCGCCCGAGGAAGTCTTGACGATTTCTTCCAGGGTCTTGCCTTCGAACTCGGTGCCTGGCACCAGGTTGTTCAGGTTCACGACGTAGGTGTTGTGGTGCTTGTCGTGGTGGTATTCCAGGGTTTCCTTGGAAATGTGCGGCTGCAGGGCGTCGTGTGCGTAAGGCAGCGGCGGCAATTCGAAAGCCATGATGATTCTCCTAATCAGGTCAGTTGCGGTGAGCGCAAGGCCGATCACGGGCGGCCAGACAAGCGCCGGGGAGTTTGTACTCTTTGCGGCGCAGGGAGTCGGATCATAGCACCGGGGGGGCGGCATAACCACGCAACAACTGTGTGGAATAGAGGTTCGGCGAATCAGATGGCCGCGATCAACTGCAGCGCTACGGCAAACATCATCACCGCCACCAACAGGTCAAGAATTCGCCAGGTACTGGGGCGGGCGAGCCACGGTGCCAGCCATGCCGCACCGAGGGCCAGGGTGAAAAACCACAGCAGCGAGGCGCTGGCCGCGCCTACGACATAAGCGCCGGGCTCGGTTTGTTGTGCGCCCAGGGAACCGATCAGCAAAACGGTGTCCAGATAAACGTGCGGGTTGAGCAGCGTCACCGCCAGCGCGCTGAGCATGACCGCCCGCAGCGAGCGTACGGTCTGGTTTTCGCCCTGCTCAAGGCTCTGCTTGGAAAAGGCTCGGCGCAGTGCCTGGCTGCCGTACCACAACAGAAACGCTGCGCCACCCCAACGGGCGATGGCCAGCAGTGTCGGGTTCTGCGCCAGTACCGTCGCCAGGCCGAATACCCCGGCTGCTACCAACAGGGCGTCGCAGGCCACACAGAGTGCTGCCACCGGCAGGTGATGTTCACGCCGCAGGCTTTGCGCCAGGACAAACGCATTCTGGGTGCCGATCGCCATGATCAGGCCGAAGGCCACGAGCAGCCCGTTCACATAACTTTGCCACATGATTTTTTACTCCGCGTTGGCTGCCAGATCCCGCAGAACTTGCAGGGCACGGTCGGCGTCGGCCTGGCCGACAAACAAATGGTCGTGGTAGTAGCCGGCAATCACGTTGCAGCTGATTCCGGCCTTGCCCAGTGCAGTGGCGAACGCGGCGGTCAGGCCGACCGCTTCGAGGGCCGAATGTACGTTCAAGGTGATCCAGGCGGCGATGTAGTCGAAGCTGAATCCCGCTTTTTCGGCGTGGGAACGTTCGAGAATCACGGTCAGGCCTTCCTGCTCGCGGAAGCTGCCGACAATCTCCAGATCCGCAGGCAATTTGCCGTCGCGCAGAGTACAGAACACGTATTCGCCGGCGTTGAGTTGCGGGCTCATGCTGCGCAGCAGCGTTGCCAATGAAGTTTCGCCAGCCATGTGGGTGATCCTTGTTCAAGAGTTCTTGCTGGTCATTGTCCGTGTGAAGGCTGTATAAGAAAAACCAATCTTGCTGATCGCTCATTAGGAAAACTGATGTTCGACTATAAATTGCTTTCTGCCCTGGCCGCCGTGGTTGAACAGGCCGGTTTTGAACGGGCGGCCCAGGTGCTGGGCTTGTCACAATCGGCGATTTCCCAGCGCATCAAGCTGCTGGAAGCGCGGGTTGGCCAGCCGGTGCTGGTGCGGGCCACGCCACCAACGCCGACGGAAATCGGTCGGCGACTGCTCAACCATGTGCAGCAGGTGCGCTTGCTTGAACGGGATTTGCAAAGCCTGGTGCCGGCGCTGGATGAAGAGGGCCTGCCGGAACGCCTGCGGATCGCACTGAACGCCGACAGCCTGGCCACTTGGTGGGCGCAGGCGGTGGGCGAGTTCTGCGCCGAGCAACATCTGTTGATGGATCTGGTGGTAGAGGACCAGACCGTCGGTCTCAAGCGCATGCGTGCCGGTGAAGTGGCGGCCTGCGTCTGTGCCAGCGAGCGTCCGGTGGCGGGTGCGCGCAGCGTGTTGCTGGGGGCCATGCGTTACCGTGCGCTGGCCAGCCCCGCCTTTATTGCCCGGCATTTCCCGCAAGGGGTACGCGCCGATCAGTTGGCCCGCACCCCGGCGCTGGTGTTTGGCCCGGACGATTTCCTGCAGCATCGGTATCTTGCGTCCCTCGGCGTCGAGGGCGGTTTCGAACACCATTTATGCCCGTCCTCCGAAGGTTTCATTCGTCTGACGGAAGCCGGGCTGGGCTGGGGGCTGGTCCCGGAACTGCAGGTGCGCGAGCAACTGGAAAGGGGCGTATTGCAGGAGCTGCTGCCAGATAAGCCGATCGATGTGCCGCTGTACTGGCATCATTGGCGTAATGGCGGCCAGTTGCTGGGGTTACTCACCGATCAATTGGTACGCGCATCGAAGCAATGGCTGGTGCCCTTGGAGCAGCAGTAAGCGTCAAGCTGCAAGTGAAGCGCTTGCGGACCGTTTTTAATTTGCAGGGTGCAGCATGAAGCTCGCCACTGCATTTGTTGGAGCAATTCATGAAGATTCTGGTTACCGGCGCAAGCGGCTTCATCGGCGGGCGCTTTGCGCGTTTTGCCCTGGAGCAGGGCCTGGACGTGCGGGTCAACGGTCGCCGGGCCGAGAGTGTGGAGCATCTGGTACGCCGCGGAGCCGAGTTTATCCAGGGCGACTTGAGCGACCCGGAACTGGCGCGCGAACTGTGTTCGGACGTCGAGGCCGTGGTGCATTGCGCCGGTGCCGTCGGTTTGTGGGGGCGTTATCAGGACTTCCATCAGGGCAACGTCCAGGTCACCGAAAATGTGGTCGAAGCCTGCCTGAAGCAACGGGTACGGCGGCTGGTGCATTTGTCGTCGCCGTCGATCTACTTCGATGGTCGCGATCACCTGGGCCTGACCGAAGAACAGGTGCCCAAGCGCTTCAAACACCCTTACGCCGCCACCAAGTACCTGGCCGAGCAAAAAGTCTTCGGCGCTCAGGAGTTCGGCCTCGAAACCCTGGCCCTGCGCCCGCGTTTCGTCACCGGGGCCGGCGACATGAGCATCTTCCCGCGCCTGTTGAACATGCAGCGCAAGGGGCGCCTGGCAATCATCGGCAACGGTCTGAATAAAGTTGATTTCACCAGCGTGCAAAACCTCAACGAGGCGTTGCTCAGCAGTTTGCTGACCAGCGGTTCTGCACTGGGCAAGGCTTACAACATCAGCAACGGCACGCCGATTCCGTTGTGGGACGTGGTCAATTACGTCATGCGCAACATGGACGTCCCACAGGTAACCCGCCACCGTTCCTACGGCCTGGCCTACAGCGTGGCGGCGCTCAACGAGGGTGTGTGCAAGTTGTGGCCGGGGCGTCCTGAACCGACGCTGTCGCGCCTGGGCATGCAGGTCATGAACAAAAATTTCACCCTGGACATCAGCCGCGCCCGGCATTATCTGGATTACGATCCCAAGGTCAGTCTCTGGACGGCCCTCGATGAATTCTGTGGCTGGTGGAAGGCTCAGGCTATTCGCTGACGCTCGAACAACGACCCCTTACTGAACCGGATACGGGGCTTCAGGGTCAATGGTTGAGGCTGTGGGGGTTTATACTGCGCGGCATAAAGCCATCATTTGTTTCACTAAGGTTGATTCAATGTCCATGCGTAACGATGCCAACGACGACTTCGACGATGTACCGAGCCTGCGTGCAGACATTCTCGACGACGATTTTCCGCCTACTGCCCGCACGGTCGTGCATTCGCGCACGGCGCCGGTGGTGAAGGTCAAGGCGGCGAGTACCGGCCCGCTGTGGGCGCTGGTCGGGGCGTTAATCTTTGCGTTCGCGGGCCTGGCCTGGTGGAGCTTTCAGCAGATTTCCCTGATGGAACAGCAACTGGTGGCGACCCAGGAAAGTTTCGCGCGGATCAGTGAGGAAGCGGCTGGGCGCCTGCAGGACATTTCCGGAAAGGTTGTTGCCAGCCAGACCAGTGTCACCACTGACAGCGAGGCCTTGAAGCTGCAAATCCGCCAGCTGGAAAGCAAACTCAAGGACCAGGGCGCCCAGCAGCAAGGTGTTGCCGGCCAAGCCTCGGACCTGGACAAGCGACTGGCACAAATGACCGCGCAAACCACCGAGCTGGACAAACGCCTGGCACAGTTGAGTGCCCAGGACACCGAACATCAGACGGCCAATACGCAGTTGCAGGCCCAGGTCAAAGCTTTGAGCGGTGAATTGGCCGCACTGAAAAGTGCCCCGTCCGACTCGGAAAAACTCGATGCGCAGCTGAAAAGCCTGGGCGCCGATATCACCGCGCTGAAGAAACAAGGCAACCCGAGCGTTGCCATCGAGCGTCTCGAGCAAGACATGATCGTGCTCAAAAGCGTGCAGGATAACCGTCCGGCCGCCGCACAGGGCTCGACCAATACCGCCGAGTTCGATGCGTTCCGCAGCCAGGTCACCCGCAACATCAATACCCTTCAGGCGCAGATCCAGAACTTGCAGCAGCAACTGCGCGCCCGGCAGTAATTGTCAGTGGTGTGAGTATTTGTGGCGAGGGAGCTTGCTGTGGCGATCCGACAAGCTCCCTCGCCACAAAAGCCTCACGCTGCGTTTTCCTGAATACCCATACATCCCCCATTGCCGTCTACGCTCTTGAAAAACCATCAGGTACGAGGGATGCGCAATGGGGTTTCTGCATAGGTTCGCCTTGCTGTGCGGCATGTTTTTGCTGTGCCTGGGCCAGGCGCAAGCCGCCGGGACGGAAAAGGACGACAGCAAGGCGGCCATCGCCCTGCTGGAAAAAGCCCTGGCTTACTACCACGAGAATGGCGACAAGGCCTTTGCGGCGTTCAGCCGTCAGGGTGAGTTTGTCGACAAGGACCGATATGTCTTCGTGCTCGACACCAAGGGCGTGATGCTTGCCAGCGGCGGGCCGTCGTCGGCGCTGATTGGCCGGGATGTCTCGGAAGTGCTTGGGCCAGACTTGCAGAAAACCTTCAAGGACGCCCTGAAAGTGCCGGAAGGCAATGGCATTCAGCAGGCGGAATATCGCTGGCAGAACTGGAACGACGGCAAGGTCGAGCGCAAGCATGTCTACTACCAGCGCATCGGCCAGCGGATTCTGGCGGTCGGTTATTACCTGCCACGGGCCTCCGCCGAACAGGCCATGGCCTTGCTGAATAAAGCGGCAACCGATCTGGCCAAGGACGAAAAGGGCACCCTGACGGCGATCAACTCCCTCAAGGGTGGCTACCTGCAGGATGACCTGTATGTGTTTGTCGTCGACCTGGACACCCGGCGTTACGTGGCCCACGGCACCAATCTGCGGCTGATCAATACCGACTTCAGCAAAATCCTGGACCCGGAAGGCAAACCGGTGGGCGAACCGATTCTGGCGTTGATGGCCAAACAGGATGATGGCGAATACGAATACCGCTGGAAAAACCCGGTGACCGGCAAGGTCGAAAACAAACACGCCTACCTGAAAAAGGTCGGGCATTTTCTGGTGGCTGTCGGGTATTACAGCCCTTGATAGCGGGGTATCTGGGATGACGCCTTCGCTCATATAGATATCTACCGAACTTTGTCCTCGCGCCCGCGCAACAACATGTTCGGCATGGCAAGCGCCGCCGCCAGACCCAGCAGCGACACCGCCGCACTGACCGTCAGCAAGTGCCGGAACGTCAGCAGCAATTCAGCGCGCAAGGCGTTCTGCGCGTCACCCGGCACGGCGTTCAACCCGTCCAGCAACACATTCCCCGAACTGCCTTCGGCAATCAGCGACGAGCCGGCCAGGTGCGCAAAACTTGAATCCTGCAACAGCGCCAGCAGCAGCGCCGACATCAACGCCACGCCCACGGCACCACCCAGCGAACGGAACAGATTGGTGGTGCTGGTGGCCACGCCGATATCCCGCTGATCCACCGAGTTCTGCGTGCCCACCAATGACGTCGGGAACTGCATGCCGGAGGAAATCCCGCAGAGCAGCATGAACAGGCTGCTCACGATGAATGCCTGCGGCGGGCTGAACGCCATGCCAAGAATCGAGATGGGCATCAGCGCAGCACCGGTGAGGATCATCGGTTTGTAGCGCCCGGTCACCGAGGTACGGCGGCCGGCGAAATACGCGCCAATCGGCAAACCCATGGCCAGCGGCAGCAGGTGCAGGGCGGCGCTGTCGGCACCGGCGCCGGTGACGCTCTGAAAGCGTAGCGGCATCAATACGATCAACGAGATGGCCTGGAAACTGGTGAAGAAAATCGTGCACCAGCACAGGATCGCGTTGCGGTTGGCGAACAGATGCATGGGCAACAACGGCTCCCGTGCCCGCCGCTCGTGAACGACAAACAGCCCCAGCACCAGCACCGCACTGGCCAGCAGTGCCAACACTTCGGCACTGCGCCACGAGTGGCCTTGACCGACCTGAGTGATGCCCAGCAACAACGCCGTGAGCCCGATGATCATCAGCACGGTGCCCAGGTAATCGATGATCGGTTTGCGTTGCGGAATCGGCAGGCCCACCAGCGTGCGATAGGCCACCAGCCAAGCGCCCAGACCCAGCGGCAGGTTGATCAAAAACACCCAGCGCCAGGACAGGTATTCGGTCATGTAGCCGCCGAGCACCGGGCCGGCCACGCTGGCCACGGCGTACATGCTGCTGAAATAGCCCTGATAACGACCGCGTTCCCGTGGCGGCACGATGTCACCGATGATCGCCTGGCTCACCGAAATCATCCCGCCGGCGCCGATGCCCTGAAAGATCCGCGCCAGTACCAGTTGCTCCATGCTCTGGGCCATGCCGCAGAACACCGACGCCAGGGTGAACAGGCCCATGCCGAACAGCATCAGCTTGCGCCGCCCGTACAGGTCACCCAGCTTGCCGTAAATCGGCACCGCCACGGTCATGGCCACCATGTAGCCGGAAATCACCCAGGCCAGCAGGCTGACGTCCTTGAATTGCGCAGAAATGGCCGGCATCGAAACGGCGACGATGGTCTGGTCCAGCGCCCCGAGAAAGATCGCCAGCATCAGGGCGACCAGCACGCTGCGGATGGCGGGTTTGGGCGTTTCAGGCTGGTGGAGATTGGTCACGGGAAAACCTGCGGGCAGTGATTGACCCGCACGAGGCAAGGCGAGCGGGGATGCTCGCCAGTGTAAGTCGGTAGGAAGCTATTCGATAGCCTCATAAGGAAGCCCGACGTAGTTTTCTGCGATGGTTTTTCGACCCGCCTCGGAGCTGATGAAATACTCCAGTTCCGACTCGGCAATGCGCTGGCTGAAGGCATCGTGGTCGTCGAAGCGGTGCAGCATCGAGGTCATCCACCAGGAAAACCGCTCGGCCTTCCACACCCGGCGCAGGCAGATCTCCGAGTATTTCTCCAGCAGATCAAGGCGATCTTCGCGGTAAACCTTGAGCAGGATATTGAACAGCGTACTGACGTCACTGGCCGCCAGGTTCAGGCCCTTGGCGCCGGTGGGCGGGACGATGTGCGCGGCATCGCCGACCAGGAACATGCGGCCGTATTGCATCGGTTCGACTACGAAGCTGCGCAGGGGCGCGATGCTTTTTTCGATGGACGGGCCGGTGGCCAGTTTTTGCGCAAGATCGACCGGCAGGCGATTTTTGAGTTCGTCCCAGAAGCGTTGATCGGACCAATCCTCGACATTTTCGTCTGCGGGCACTTGCAGGTAGTAACGGGTGCGCGTCGACGAGCGCATGCTGCACAGGGCAAAACCGCGCTCGTGGCGGGCGTAGACCAGTTCTTCGTGGACCGGCGGCGTGTCGGCCAGAATACCCAACCAGCCAAACGGATAGACGCGTTCAAACACCTTCAGGCATTCGGCAGGAATCGATTGCCGCGCCACACCGTGGAAGCCGTCACAACCGGCGATGTAGTCGCAATCGAGTCGATACGGCTCGCCGTCCTTCTCAAAAGTGACAAACGCTTCATCGGTTTTCATGCCGTGGGGAACGACGTTGCTGGCTTGGTAAATCGTCTGCGCGCCCACCTCCCGACGAGCGGCCATCAGGTCACGGGTGACCTCGGTCTGGCCGTAGATCATCACCGTCTTGCCGCCAGTCAACGCTTGCAGATCGATGTGCACCTGACGTCCGTCGAGGGCCAGTTCAAAGCCGCCGTGGACCAGGCCTTCTGCGTCCATGCGCTGACACACGCCAGCCTGGCGCAACAGCTCTACCATGCCTTGTTCGAGCACGCCGGCGCGGATTCGGCCGAGCACGTAATCGGGGGTTTGACGTTCGAGAACGATGTTGTCGATGCCGGCGTTGTGCAGCAATTGGCCGAGCAGCAAGCCTGAGGGGCCAGCACCGATAATGGCGACTTGGGTTTTCAGCGTTTTCATTGTTTTTATGACTCGCAAGCTTCACTCGACAAGGGCCGGTGAATGATTTTTATGGATCGAGTGCTTGCATTTTTCACTTGCGAGTCTGTCAATTGAAGGTGAAAACTGAGCCGATAGCTGTACATTCTGCCAATCGGTGCGATTATCGCCCGCCATTGACCCCGAGGCCTGGATTGAAGTGATGAACAAGCCTGACCTGCCTTCGATTCCGGTGTTCAAGCTCTACGGTGAAAGCCTGGATTGGCCGACCCCGGACTTGCTGCACTGTGAAACCATTTCCAAACGCAGTCGCGAACATCATTGGGAAATCAAACCCCACCGCCACGCTGATTTGTGCCAGTTGCTCTTCGTATTCAAAGGTCAGGCAGAGCTTGAAATCGAAGGCCAACGTACGCAACTGGTGGAACCGGCGATCCAGATCCTGCCACCGCTGTCGGTGCACGGCTTTCGCTTTTCCGAAGACGTGGAAGGCTTTGTCGTGACCCTGGCCGCGCCGCTGATCGCCTACTTGCAGATGCAGTTGGGACATTCGATCAATGCCCTGGCCCAGGCCGAAAGCTACCCGGCTGGCAAGGACGCCGAGTACCTCAACAGCCTGTTCAGTGCCTTGCAGAACGAATACACCAGCCATCAACCGGCGCGGGAAATGCTCATGCATTCGCTGGTCAGTGTGATCATGGTGTGGGTCAGCCGCCAGGTGATCCAGCGGCGCACCGCCATGGCGCGACCGCAGCGGGCCCGGGAATACCTCAACGGGTTTATTCAGCTGGTGGAAGAGACCTATCGCCAGCACGTCAAGGTCGAGGACCTGGCGCACCGGCTGGGGATTTCCGTGTCGCACCTCAACGGCACCTGTCGTGAGCTGGCGGGGCAACCGGCATTGCAGATCATGCACGAACGGCAATTGCTGGAGGCCAAGCGTTTGCTGACCTACACCAGCATGACCATTTATGAAATGTCCGACGTGTTGGGGTTTTCCGATCCGACCAACTTCACGCGCCTGTTCCGGCGTCGTGTGGGGATTTCGCCAAAGGCGTTCCGCGACCGCTTGAAGGCCGATCAGGACAACGAAGCCTGACCCCCTTCGTTACCGGAGGGCGTTGAGGGTAGCGTTGTGGGGAATGCAGCGCTCGAAGTTGCAGCTCGCGTATTCACGGGGCAGGTTGCGCAGTTGCTCGACGCGCCAGGCGGCAGCGCCATGCCGAAGGCTGCGATCTTTTGACTTTGCTTTTGAAAAGCAAGATCAAAAGATCGCAGCCTTCGGCAACTCCTACAGGGGGGCGGTGTTACAACCCGATATCCCACTCCGGTTCTTCCGGAAATCTAAGCACCAGAAAATCCAGCAAGCTGCGCAACGCCGCCGGCATGTGCTTGCGTGAGGCATACACCGCATACACGTTCATTTGCCGGGGTTCCGCCGCCGGCAGCAATCGAATCAATTCGCCGCTGTGGATGTGCACACCGGCCTGGTACGTGGGCAGCATCGCCACCCCGGCGCCAGCGATCGTTGCGCGCAGCAGCGTGCTGGCCTCGTTGGCGCTGATGTTGCCCTGCACCGGTACTGAAACCTGCTCGCCGTCCTGCTCGAAATGCCAGAGGCTTTTGCCGAAGTAGGAGTGGGTCAGGCAATTGTGCAGGCTCAGGTCCTCGACCCGTTGCGGTGCCGGGTGCTCGCGCAAGTAAGCGGGGGAAGCGCAAATCACCGAGCGGCAAACCGTCAGGCGGCGGGCGATCAGGTTCGGGTCCAGGTCGTTGCTGGTGCGGATCGCCAGGTCGATGCGCTCATCCACCAGGTTCACGGTGCGGTCGAGCATCTGCATGTCGATGCTGACGCCGGGGTAGCGTCGGACGTACGCGGCCATGGCATCGGCCAGTTGCGCCTGGCCGAAGGAGGTGCTGACGCTGATCCGCAGCAGGCCGCGCGGTGCGTCATCAGGTTCGCTGACGGCGGCCTGCATGTCGGTGGACAAATCGAGCATCTGCCGACAGCGGGGCAGGATCTCGTTGCCGGCGGCGGTGAGGCTCAACTTGCGCGTGGTGCGATGCATCAGGCGCGCGCCGACCCAGTCTTCCAGTTCCGCCAGATACCGCGACACCACCGGCCGTGACAGCTCCAGATGGTCCGCGGCGGCCGACTGGCTGCCGAGGTCGACCACCGTGACGAACACGCGCATTGCTTGAAGACGATCCATGATTTGCCCGCTTTCAGAAACAAACTATGTTCAAGCATCGCATTTTTTGTACTGAGTCAGGCAACTAAGCTCTGTTCCATCGCCAAACAAGGCATACGGACAACGGAGCAACAGATGATCGGTTTCACCACTTTAAGGCGCATTGTGCTGGCAGGCGCCGCCCTCGGTTTCGCCGCCCATGCAGCCGCCTCGACTTTGACGCTGGATGTCTACAATCCCGGTGAAAAAGCCATCTTCCCGGTGACCTCGGTGCTGGTCAGCGGCGAGAAAGAAGCGATCCTGGTGGATGCGCAATTCGGCAAATCCCAGGCCGAACAGGTGGTGGAAAAAATCCGCGCCAGCGGCAAGCAACTGACCACCATCTACATCAGCCATGGCGATCCGGATTACTACTTCGGCCTCGATACCCTGACGGCCGCGTTCCCCAAGGCCAAGGTCCTTGCTTCGCAGCCGACTGTTGACCACATCAAGCAAACCGTCGACGGCAAACTGGCGTTCTGGGGCCCGAAAATGGGGGCTGATGTGCCGGGCAAAACCATCGTGCCGGGTGTGCTCAAGGGCGATAGCCTGACCCTCGAAGGGCAGAAATTGCAGGTCGTTGGTCTTGAGGGCCCGCAGCCGGATCGCAGCTTCGTGTGGATTCCGTCGATCAAGGCCGTGGTCGGAGGTGTCGTGGTGGCGCAAAACATCCATGTGTGGATGGCTGACACGCAAACGCCACAGTCCCATGCCGATTGGTTGGCTACGCTGCATTCCATTGAAACCCTGAAACCGCAGACCGTGGTGCCGGGTCACTACCTCGGCGAGAGCGATCGCTCCCTGGCTGCCGTGGAGTTCACCGCCGCTTACATCAAGGCCTTCGACGAAGAAACCGCCAAGGCCAAGGATTCTGCCGCGCTGATCGCGGCGATGAAAAAACGCTTCCCGGCACTGGGTGATGAAAGCTCCCTGGAGCTGAGCGCCAAGGTCGCCAAGGGCGAGATGAAGTGGTAACCCGCCTCAACTGAAATCCAACAAGCTCAACCCATTGGAGAACGTCATGAGCAAAATCGCAATCATTGGTGCCACCGGTCGTGCCGGTAGCCAACTGCTGGACGAGGCCCTGCGTCGTGGTCACAGCGTTACCGCCATTGCCCGCGACACATCGAAAGTCGACCCGCGTGAAGGTGTGGTCAGCAAGGCCGTCGATGCCCTTGATGCCGCTGCGTTGCAAGCTGCAATTGCGGGTCATGACGTGGTCATCAGCGCGGCGCATTTCGCCACGCTACCTGCCAGCGCAGTCATTGGCCCGGTGAAAAAAGCTGGGGTTAAACGCCTGCTGGTCGTGGGCGGGGCCGGTTCGCTCCTGTTGCCGGATGGTACGCGAGTGATCGACAGCAAAGGATTTCCGGACGCGTACAAGGCTGAAGCCAGTGCCGGTGCCGAGTTCCTCGCTATCCTGCGTCAGGAAAAGGAGCTGGACTGGACCTTCCTGTCGCCATCAGCCGAATTTGTCGAAGGCGAGCGCACCGGGAAGTTCCGCATCGGTCAGGATGATTTGCTGGTGAGCAGCGAAGGGCGCAGCTGGATCACGTTTGCCGACTACGCGATTGCAATGCTCGACGAAGTGGGAGCGCCAAAGCATTCGCGGCAGCGGATTACGGTCGGGTACTAACCAAAAGATCGCAGCCTGCGGCAGCTCCTACAGATACCGTGGTTCAACGCGACTGAGCCTGCTCCACCAACCAGCCCATCAATTCCCTCAACTTCGGCGAAGGCCCGGGTTTTTCGGGGAACACCAGGTAATACGCCAGTCCCGTTGTCACTTTCAATTCGAATGGCATGACCAGCCGCCCGGCGTTCAGGTCATCGCCGATCAGCGACCAATCGCCAATCGCCACACCCGTTCCCTGGGACGCCATCGACATCGCCAGGTCCAGTGTTTCGAAATGCTGGCCCTTGCCGACATTGGTCAAATGCACATCCGCGGCTTTCAACCAGGCTTTCCAGTCCCGCTCGTCGCGGGTCGGATGCAGCAACAGGTGCTGTTGCAGATCGGCCGGTGCTTGCAGGGGCATGGGGCCTTCGAGCATCGGTCTGGAACACACAGGCGTGAGTTGTTCGTCGAAGAGTTTTTGCGACATCAATGAATCGTCCGGCGGTGCGCCGTACATCACCGCTGCATCGAACTGCTCGCGATGAAAATCCACCCCGTGCTTGACCGTTGTGGTCAGTTCCACCGGCACATCCGGGCGTTCCCTTTGCCATTGCAACAGACGCGGCAGCAACCAGCGCATGACGCAGGTCGGTGCCTTGAGCTGCAGGGTTTCACGCTTCTCGCCGATCTGTTCAACGGCCTCGTCGATCAGGCCGAAAATCTGCTGCACCCGTGGCAGCCATTCCCGTCCCTCGGCTGTCAGGTCCAGGCCTCGGGCCAGGCGGATGAACAGCTCATAACCCAGATGATCTTCCAGCCCGGCGATCTGCCGACTCACCGCGCCCTGGGTGATGTGCAGCTGTTCAGCGGCCCGAGTGAAATTGCAGCACTGCGCGGTAATCAGAAAGGTGTGCAGCGCCGGCAGGGGAGGCAGTCGTTTCATTGGGATCCAAGGTATGACGTGAGGACATGGCTAGTATGACTTTTTATCCATTGTTGCGGCTACGTCCAGCCCGTTCCAATGAGGCCATTCCCGGGCCTGCGAATCCATCATAAACACACCGCACGCCCGGCGTCTCAAACGAACAAAAAGGGCAAAGACATGGCGACGTGCGGCGAAGTATTGGTCAAGTTACTCGAAAACTACGGGGTCGAGCAGGTGTTCGGCATTCCGGGGGTGCATACCGTGGAGCTGTATCGCGGGCTGGCCCGTTCGAGCATCAACCACGTCACGCCGCGTCACGAACAGGGCGCCGGCTTCATGGCCGACGGCTACGCCCGCACCAGCGGCAAACCGGGTGTGTGCTTCATCATCACCGGCCCTGGCATGACCAACATCACCACCGCCATGGGCCAGGCCTATGCCGATTCGATCCCGATGCTGGTGATCTCCAGTGTGCAATCGCGCAGCCAGTTGGGCGGCGGTCGCGGCAAGCTGCATGAGCTGCCGAACCAGGGCGCACTGTGTGCCGGTGTCGCGGCGTTCTCCCACACCTTGATGTCGGCGTCGGAATTGCCGGGCGTGTTGGCCCGTGCCTTCGCGCTGTTCCAGGCCGGCCGCCCGCGTCCGGTGCACATCGAAATTCCACTGGACGTATTGGTCGAAGAAGCCGATGACCTGCTCAGCAGCCTGCCGGTCAATATCGACCGCGCCGGTGCTTCGCCAAGTGCCGTGTCACGCATGACCGAATTGCTGGCCGGTGCCAAGCGTCCGTTGATCCTCGCCGGTGGCGGTGCCATTGACGCGGCGTCCGAGCTGACTGAACTGGCCGAACTGCTGGACGCGCCGGTAGCCCTGACCATCAATGCCAAGGGCATGCTCGCTTCCGGCCACCCGCTGCTGATCGGTTCGACCCAGAGCCTGGTCGCCACCCGTGCGCTGGTCGCCGAGGCCGATGTGGTCCTGGCCATCGGCACCGAGCTGGCCGAAACCGACTACGACGTGACCTTCGCCGGTGGCTTCGAGATTCCTGGCCAACTGCTGCGAGTGGACATCGACCCGGACCAGACCGTGCGCAACTACCCGCCGCACGTGGCACTGGTGGCCGACTCGCGCAACGCCGCCCAGGCCTTGCTCAGTGCCCTGTCGCACAAACCCCTGGCCGAGCGCCGCAACGATTGGGGCCAAGTGCGCGCCGCTCGTCTGCGTGAAGACCTGGCCGCCACCTGGGACGCACCGACCCTGGCCCAGACCCGTTTCCTCGAAACCGTGCTGCATGAACTGCCAGACGCGGTGTTCGTCGGCGATTCGACTCAGCCTGTGTACACCGGCAACCTGACGTTCAACCCGGAGCGCCCGCGCCGCTGGTTCAACTCGTCCACCGGTTACGGCACCCTTGGTTACGCCTTGCCGGCGGCGATTGGCGCCTGGCTTGGTGGCAGTGTCGAAGGTGTCGCGCGTCCTCCGGTGGTGTGCCTGATCGGCGACGGTGGCCTGCAATTCACCCTGCCGGAACTGGCCAGCGCCGTTGAAGCACGCACCCCGGTGATCGTGTTGCTGTGGAATAACCAGGGCTACGAAGAGATCAAGAAGTACATGGTCAACCGCGACATCGAGCCGGTCGGCGTGGACATCTACACCCCGGACTTCATCGGTGTGGCCAAGGCATTGGGTTGTGCGGCCGAAGCGATCAGCAGTGTCGAACAACTGCGTGGCGCATTGCGTATGGCTACAGATCGCCAGGGCCCGACCCTGATTGAAATCGACCAGACCCAGTGGATGCAGGCGGTGTCGAAATGACTTTCCCTATGACCCTGGATGGCCTGTACATCAACGGCCAATGGTCGGCCGGCAACGAACACCTGCGGGTGATCAACCCGGCGACCGAAGCCCTGTTGACCACCGTGAATGGCGGCGACGAGCGTGCGGTTGATCAAGCCGTGAGCGCGGCGACCCAGGCGTTCGCCGTCTGGTCGAAAACCACGGGCGCCGAACGCGGCGCGATCCTGCGCAAAATTGCCAATGGCGTGCAGGCCAATCGCGAAAAACTGATGCACTTGCAGTCGAGCAACAACGGCAAGCCACAATTCGAAGCCGCGATCGACGTCGATGACGTGATCGCCACGTTCGAGTATTACGCCGGTTTGGCCGAAGGGCTGGACGCGAAACAGGACAGCGCCATCGAGCTGCCGTCCGACGACTTCAGCGCGCGTTTGCGCCGCGAGCCGTGCGGTGTGGTCGGCCTGATCGTGCCGTGGAACTTCCCGATGGTTACCACCGCGTGGAAACTCGCCCCGGCCCTGGCCGCCGGTTGCTGCGTGGTGCTCAAGCCTTCGGAAGTGACACCGCTGCCGGAGCTGGAACTGGCAGCGATCATCGCTGAAGCCGGGTTGCCTGCGGGCGTGTTCAACCTAGTGTGCGGCACTGGCCTGGCGGTTGGCGCGCCCCTGTCGGCAGACTCGCGCATCGCGAAAATTTCCTTCACCGGCAGCAATGCGGTCGGCGTGCAGGTCATGCAACGGGCGGCGGAAACCGTCAAGGGCGTGAGCCTGGAACTGGGCGGCAAATCTTCGCTGCTGGTGCTGGCCGATGCCGATCTCGACCTGGCGGTGGAAGTGGCCTGCGGCGGTGGTTTCTTCAACGCTGGGCAGATGTGTTCCGCCACCAGTCGCGTGCTGGTCGCCGATGAACTGGCCGATGAATTCCTGACCCGTGTGAAAGCCCGTGCCGAAGCCATTCGCGTGGCCGACCCGTTCGACCCGAACGTGGAAATGGGCGCGCTGGTCAATCAGGCGCAATACCAGCGCGTGCTCGGTCACATCGATCGCGGTTTGAGCGCCGGCGCCAAGCTGGTTTGCGGTGGCAATCGCCCGGCCGACCTGCCGCGCGGATATTTTTTGCAGCCGACGGTGTTCACCGAAGTGCCCCTCGACAGTGCGTTGTGGAATGAAGAGATTTTCGGCCCGGTGATCTGCGTACGCCGTTTCGCCTCCGAAGCCGAAGCGATTGCCCTGGCCAACGACAGCCAGTTTGGCCTGGTTGCCAGTGTGGTGACGCGCAATGCACAGACCGCTGACCGCGTCGCCAACGCTTTGCAGGCGGGGCTTGTGTGGATCAACGCGCCACAGGTGATCTTCCCGCAGACCGCCTGGGGCGGCTACAAGCAGAGCAGCATCGGCCGTGAATTGGGGCCGTGGGGCTTGCAGGCTTTCCAGGAAATCAAACACGTGATCCGGGCTGTCTGAAGGCACGAAAAAGGTGAGCGCATGCCTCGCGATGAGGCATGCGCTGGCGTCATGGCTTCAATGAGTTTTTATCGATAGTCAGGTGTTTTACACGACCTCAGGATGAACTTGCTGGCTCAGCCAAGCCCCCGAAAATACGAGGGCTAACGCTGGTCCGGTCGCGCGGATGCAACAGTTTCGACCTGCCTTATACCTACAAAAACAAAGGGAGTCCGTAATGGGCGAGCATGATCTGAACAGACGTCAATTTATCAAGACCGTGGGCGTAGCCTCGGTTGCAGCGGCCGCCATGAGCATGCCGTTCATCAAGGCCAATGCCAGCGACACACGTTTTGCCGGCAAGACCCTGCGTTTGCTGACCTGGTCCGATGACACCGGCCTGGCTGCACTGCGCAACATCGCCGCGACCTTCGAAGACAAGTACGGCTGCAAGGTCATCGCTGACCGCACCGGCAGTACCTCGGAAATGGTCGCCAAGCTCAAGGCCGGCGGTGATCGTCCGCAGTACGACATCATCACCCTGGCAGGCGTCGGCGCCGAAGGTCTGGCCGCCGCCAACCTGCTGGAAAAACCCGACCTCAACCGCATTCCCAACCTCGTCGACGTACCGGAGAAATACCGCACCGGCGCCAATGGCCACGGTATCGGTTACCTGCTGTGGTGCAACAGCCTGGTCTACAGCACCCGCACCCAGAAAGAAGCTCCAACCAGTTACGCTTCCCTGTGGGACGCCGACTTGGCACCGAACATCTTCCTGCCACCGCCGAACTGGACCGAGGCCATGGACCTGATCATCATCGCCGCCAAACTGGCCGGTGGTGACGAACACAACATTGAACCTGGCTTCAAGAAACTCGCCGAGCTGAAAGATCGTGTGGTGACCCTGGGTGAAAATCCGAACCAGATCGCCGAACTGTTCCGCACCGGTTCCCTGGACATGGGCGGTCTGTACGCGCCAGCCTTCTTCCCGAAACAGATCCGCGATCCGAACTACGGCCTGGGCGCCACGTTCGGCATGAAGGAAGGTTTCTACACCGACCTGATGCTGTCGGTGATGCCGAAGAACCGTCCGGGCGATACCGACATGGCCTACGCCTTCATCAACCACTCTCTGGACCCGCTGGTGCAGGGCAAGATGGCTGAAGACATCTACAACGGCCCGGTCAACGCCAAGGCGATCATCTCCGCCGAAGCACGCAAGAGCCCGTACATCCTCACGCCGGAGCAGATCGCCGAGAAGGCGATCATGCACGACAACGCCTTCCTGGCGACTGTGCATGACCAATGGATTCGTCGTTACACGGAAATCTTTTCTTCCTGATCTGTAGGAGCTGCCGAAGGCTGCGATCTTTAGATCCTGCTCTTCGGTAGCTCTGAAAAAGATCAAAAGATCGCAGCCTGCGGCAGCTCCTACAGGGGGGCCGTACAGGCTGATATTTCTGATCTTCCATTGACGAGACCCTTTGCTATGGAACACCAACCTCTGACTCATCCGGTGAGTGCCGCCCCCGTGCGCGCCGCTCGGGGTGTTTCGCCAACGACGCGCGCCTGGTTTTTCCTCTCGCCGTCGATGCTGTTTCTTGGCGTACTGATTGCCGCCAGCCTGCTGGTACTGCGCATGAGCGTGGGCACCAAAGGCGCGGAATGGTCCGGGTTCAGCCTGGCCAGTTACGCCCAGTTGCTGGAACCCTATTACCTCAAATCGCTGATGCTGACCCTGCGCCTGGCGCTGATCAGCGCGGTGATCGCAGTGATTCTGGCGATCCCGGTGGCCTACACCATGTCGCGCCTGACCTCGCCGTTCGTGCGCCGGATCTTCCTTGCGGCGGTGTTGCTGCCATTGCTGGTCAACCTGCTGCTGCAAAGCTACGGCTGGCTGGTGATCCTCGGTCCCGGTGGCATGCTCAACCAGACCCTGATGGGCCTGGGCCTGATCAAGCGCCCGATCATGCTGCTCTACAACCAGAACGGCGTGTTGATGGGCCTGGTGCAAACCGCCTTCCCGCTGGCCGTGTTGCCGATTGCCAGCGCCATGCGCGGCGTCGCCCGCAGCTACGAAGAAGCCGCCGCCACCCTGGGCGCCAGTCGCTTCCAGGTGTTCCGCCAGGTGGTATTGCCGATGAGTCTGCCGGGGATCATTACCGGTGCGACCCTGGTATTCGCCTACAACGCCAGCAGTTTCGTGGTGCCTTTACTGCTCGGCGGCCGGCGCGTGCCGATGCTGGCGGTGATGGTGCATGACCAGATCGCCCCGCTGATGAACTGGCCCGCCGCATCCGCTGCCGGTGTGGTGCTGATCGTCACCACCCTCGCGATCATGACCCTGTCCGAATACATCACTGGCCGTCGTCGGCGCATGCTGGAGGCTTCCCAATGAGCACCCTGACCAAGAAGCGTTATGGGCTGTTGCCCGGCGAGACCGGCAAGTTTGCCGGCATCCTTTCGGGCTTCATCCTGCTGCTGGCGGTACTGCCGATCCTGACCATGATCGTCATGTCGTTCAGCGGCGCGTCGAACCTCGACTTCCCGCCGAGCAGCTACAGCCTGCAATGGTACAAGGCCGCCTGGCACACCTTCGTGTCGCCGGACGCCAGCGATGTGCTGAGCCTGGGCAAAGCCATGTCCACCAGCCTGATGGTGTCCTGCCTGACCATGGTCTTCGCGACCATCATCGCGGTGCCGGCGGCGTACGCCCTGACCCGTTGCGAGTTCCGTGGCAAGGCCGTGGCCCTGCAATTGATGTCGTTGCCGCTGGTGTTCCCGATGGTGGTATTGGGGCTGGCGTTGCTGCTGGTGTTCGACAGCCTGCCGTTCCAGATGACCACCTCGCGCCTGGTGATTGCCCACGTGATCCTCGCGTTGCCGTTCGTGGTGAAGAACTGCACGGCGGCGATGCTCTCCATCGGCAGCGAAGTCGAAGAGGCCGCGCAAATGCTCGGTGCTTCACCGCTGCGGGCGATTGTCGATGTGGTGGTGCCGTTGATGAAGTCGGGGATCCTGGCGGGCATGCTGCTGGCGTTCATCGTCTCGTTCAACGAATTCACCGTGACCTATTTCCTCTACACCATCGACGTCATGACCGTGCCGATCTGGATGTACAGCCGCACTGTGTCTTCGCTCGACCCAACCGTATTTTCGTTTGCCGTGCTGATCGTGTTGATCGACTTTGTCCTGATTTGGGCACTCGAGAAACTGGTTGGTGAAGGTGGCGTTTCGTTCTGATTTCTTGAGGTGATTCACATGTCTGGTCTGATTCTGGAAAACGTCGAGAAACACTACGGCTCGGCCTGCGCGGTAACGGATGTGAACCTGCATTTGCCCGAGGGCAAACTGGTGTGTTTCCTCGGCCCTTCGGGCTGCGGCAAAACCACCTTGCTGCGCATGATCGCCGGCCTTGAAACCCTGACCGACGGCGAGATCCGTCTGGACGGCGAAGACATCGGCAACACCCCGGCGCACCTGCGCAACTTCGGCATGGTGTTCCAGTCCCTGGCGCTGTTCCCGCACATGACGGTCGGGGAGAACATCGCCTATCCGCTGAAACTGCGTGGAGTCAGCAAGGCTGATCAGCAGGCGCGGGTGGTGGAATTGCTGGAACTGATCCAGCTGCAGCAGATGATCAATCGGCCGGTGGCCAAGCTGTCCGGCGGCCAACGCCAGCGCGTGGCGATTGCCCGGGCGATTGCCTCGCACCCGAAAATCCTCCTGCTCGACGAACCGTTGTCGGCGCTGGACGCCAAGCTGCGTGAGTCGATGCAGGTGGAAATCCGTCAACTGCAACAACGCCTGAACATCACCACCATCATGGTGACCCACGACCAGCGCGAGGCCATGACCATGGCCGATATCGTGGTCGTATTGGGTGAGCACAAGGTGCAGCAGGTGGGCACGCCGATCGAGATCTACCGGCACCCGGCCAACGAGTTCGTCGCGGACTTCATCGGCTCGGGCAACATCTTCCCGGCCACGGTGCTGGGTAACGGCAAGGTCAGTTTGCCGGGCGGCGATGCGCTGCAAGTGCCGATCTGCAGCAGCATTGTGGCTGGGGAAAAGGTGAAGATGCTGATTCGCCCGGAAGACCTGCAACTGTCCGCACCCCAGGCGACGGCGGGCAACCGCTTGCTGGGCAAGGTGACGTTCGTGCGCGATATCGGCGCGACCATCGAGACCACGGTGGAGTGTTCCGGAGTGTCGTTTACCGCACTGAGCACACCGTGTCAGGGCTTTGGCCTGAGCGTTGGGCATGCTCCCACATTGGACGGTGTACGCCGGCCCCCTGTGGGAGCGAGCTTGCTCGCGATGGGGCCGGCACAACCAACACACATTCCGGATCAGACCAACAACCGCAACCGCGCCAGATCCCGCAACGGCGGCGCCCCGAACAACCGGCTGTACTCACGGCTGAACTGCGAAGGGCTTTCATACCCGACCCGATACCCCGCCGCCGAAGCCTCCAGCCCTTCGGCCAGCATTAACCGCCGTGCTTCCTGCAAGCGCAGCTGCTTCTGATACTGCAACGGACTCATCGCCGTCATCGCCTTGAAGCGGTGATGCAGCGTCGACACGCTCAGGTTCACTTCTTTTGCCAGATCATCAATGCGCAACGGCTGTTCGAAATTGCCGTTGAGCCATTTGATCGCCTGGCTGATGCGATGGCTCTGACTGTTGGCGATGGCGATTTCGTACAGCCGATGCCCCTGTTTGCTGCGCAACAGGCGATAGAGGATCTCCCGGCGAATCAGCGGCGCCAGCATGGCGATGTCTTTTGGCGTGTCCAGCAACCGTGCCAGGCGCAGCACGGCGTCGAGCATGGCGGTGTCGAGTTTTTCGACATACAGCCCGCGCCCGGTCGGCCGGGTGGGCACACCGAGGGGGCCGGCGTCGGCGATCAGTGCGGTGATTTCCGTCGGGTCGATGTCCAGGCGCAAGGCCAGGATCGGTTCCTCGGCCGAGACATCCACCACCCGTCCACTCAGCGGCATCGAGACCGAGACCACCAGGTAATTCAGCGGGTCGTAGTTGAAGTACTCGTTGGCCAGCTGAACTTCCTTGCGCCCCTGGGCCATGATGCACAGCGCCGGTTGTGCGAGTACCGGGGCGAACTCATGGGACTGGCTGTGGCGGGACATGAACAGCGAGCCGATGGCCGTGGCATAACTGCCATCCTCGGCGGTGTTACGGCGAATGATGGCCGCCAGTTCCGCGCGCTGCTTTTCCATGTCGGTGTCCAGCGGGGCTTGAAAGTGATCGAGCGACGACATGCGAGGCATCCTCGGCAAGGCATGGAGGGAATGGAGCAGAGCATAAGTTTGTGCAAGTGGCAGCGGTAGACACATCCTGCCGGATGCTTGCCTGATTCTGCCTGGGGTCGACCGGCGGTATTGCCACTAGAGCCTTGTGCCAGAAAAACTTGCTTGAAACTCGTATGGCAGAACCGCGACAGGTTTTTACCGCTTGTTACAGGCTGTCCATGCAGTTTCGCAGGATTGTGCAACGCACCGGCAGGAATCGACTAACGAGACAGGCGTCGCGGCCCTTAACCTTTGATCCTGTCGCAGCCCGTCCCCCGGCTGCCACGCGACTCCCCGGGAGGGTTGAACATGTCCACGCAGATCCCCGTCAGTCATATGGCCTTCGTTCGAGCGCGCGCCGGGCGTTCGGCGGAACTTGGTGTACGCCTCAGCGCCCTGATCGAACCGTCCCGCGCAGCGCCAGGCTGCCTGAGCTTTGCCTTGCAGCATTCGCAGTGCGATCCGGAGCTGTGGCTGGTGTCCGGTTTCTGGAGCAATCAACAGGCCATGACCGCGTACTTCAGCACGCCGGCGATGGAGATTTTTGCCGAGCTGGTGCAGGAACTGGTGGTCAACAGTCTGGATTTCCACACCTTCAAGGATGTCTCGGCGGCGCAGGCCCTGGGACAGTCCGCGGTGGCGGTACACAAACTGGCCGGTTGAGGGTTTAATGACGGCATTCTCAACCAGCCAGGATGCGCGACATGGCACGTAAAGCCTTTGAACACTTCGAAGCTGTTTCCGCTGTAGTACCGGGCGAGGGTGGTTACCACGCCGCTATCGCCGTCAAAGCGCTGGGTGGTTCCGGCGCCCCGCGTTTTCACAAAGTGCTGGAAGGCCAGATCTTCAAGACCGCTCACGAAGCCGATGATGCGGCCGCCAGGGAGCTGACCCGCCTCAAGGACGTCAAGGAAAACACCGACCTGCTCTGGTGATTCTCACCGCCCAGGGCGGTACATCTTGAATAACGCCTCAGGCCCCAGCTGGAAGTAATCCGCTGGCCCACCGCCGCGCAGAATCGGTTCTGCCGCGGCGGTGTTGTATATCCCATCCTTCAACAGCCACTTGGCGATATGCACGGCGACCACCTCGCCGAGGATCAGCCAGCTCGGCACCATATTGCCGTCCGCCCGTTGCAACTGGATGATCTGCGTGACCTTGCACTCGAAGGACACCGGGCTCTCGGCCACCCGTGGCACCTGAATGACCTTCGAGGCAACGGTCGTCAGTCCGGCCAGTTCGAATTCGTTGACCTCAGGCCCGACCATGGCGCAGCTCTGGTTCATCTGCTCGGCCAGCGGCCGCGTGGCCAGGTTCCAGGCGAACTCCCCGGTCTGTTCGATGTTGTTCAGGCTGTCTTTGCGCCCGATGCTGGAAAACCCAATGATCGGCGGAATGTAGTTGAAGGCGGTGAAGAAGCTGTAGGGCGCCAGGTTCAAGTGGCCCTCGGCATTCTGTGAAGAGATCCAGCCGATGGGGCGCGGGCCGACGATGGCGTTGAACGGATCGTGGGGCAGGCCGTGGCCGTTGGCGGGTTCGTAGAAGTGGATGTCGTCGGGCATGGAGTGAGTTCCAGAACTTGCGGGAGACGTTCATGGTGCAAGCACGCGCCGCAGATTTCCAGTCAGATGAAGAACACTGTAGGAGCGAGCAAGCTCGCTCCTACAGGTTTTGAGGCCGGGCTGTGAATTGCCCTCCACGATCAGCCGATAGCTTCAGCGCTACCGGTTTTGTCGAAACCGTCAGAGGCATAAGCGCCCGAGTGGCTGCGTTCGATGGCGGCGCTGGCACCGGACTCGAAAGAGGCCGAGCCGGTTTTGTCGTAGCCATCGGCTGCAAAGGTATTGGCAGCCAGCACGGAAAGGGTCAGGGCAAGGATCAATCGGATTTTCATGACAGGTACTCCAGGTACGTTCGCTATGGGTACGTTCAGGCACTCTTTCGAGGCCTGTAACGGATATACGTGCGTCCTGTCGATATGGATGCACTCAGCAGCAGGCTGCTGCCGGTGCATTAACCGATGATTATCCTGGTGGAGGGGGAGACGAATGGTGCCCTTCGCGAGTTCGTTCGCGAAGGGCCTTGGCGCTCACCGTTGCAGTGAGCGTCGATTGGCGATCAGTCCGTGACAATCCGCGAATGCTTGCGGGTGTCTTTCATGGTGACGTACACCAGCAACGACACGGCAATACACGCCGTGACATACCAGTAGTAACCCGTCTCCATGCCGATGCTCTTGAACCACAGCGCGATGTATTCAGCGGTGCCGCCGAAGATCGATACGGTCAGTGCGTACGGCAGACCCACGCCCAGGGCGCGGATTTCGGTCGGGAACAGTTCGGCTTTCACCACGGCGTTGATCGAGGTGTAGCCGCTGACGATGATCAGTGCCGCCATGATCAGGAAGAACGCGCCCCACCAGGTCTGGATGGTGTGCAGGGTGGTGAGGATCGGCACGGTGAACAGCGTCCCGAGGATGCCGAAGGCAATCAGGATCGGCCGGCGACCGATCTTATCCGACAGCCCGCCGATGATCGGTTGCAGGCACATGAACAGGAACAGCGTGGCGGCGGAAATGGTGGTGGAGTCGGAAATGCTCATGCCGACGGTGTTCACCAGGTATTTCTGCATGTAGGTGGTGTAGGTGTAGAACGCCAGGGTGCCGCCCATGGTCAGGCCGACCACGGTCATCAGTTCCTTGGGGTGACGCATCAAGGTGCGCATCGCGCTTTCCTTGGCTTTTTCTTTCTTGGTGAAGGACTCGGTTTCTTCCATGCCACGACGCAGATAGAGCGCAACCACGGCACACAGCGCGCCGATGGCGAACGGGATGCGCCAGCCCCAGGCGTAGAGCTCCTCGGTGGTCAGGAAGTTCTGCAGGACAATCAGCACCGCCAACGCGATGAGCTGGCCGGAGATCAGGGTCACGTACTGGAAGCTGGAGTAGAAACCGCGACGTTCCTTGGTCGCCATTTCGCTGAGGTACGTGGCGGAGGTGCCGTATTCGCCACCCACCGACAGGCCTTGCAGCAAGCGCGCGAACACCAGCAGGATCGGCGCGCCGATGCCAATGACTTCATAACTTGGGCTCAGGGCGATCAGCAGCGAGCCGAAGCACATCAGGTACACCGAGGCCATCAGGGCCTTTTTGCGTCCGACCTTGTCGGCATACAGACCCATCAGCCAGCCACCGATCGGACGCATCAGGAAGCCCACGGCGAAGATCGCGGCGGTGTTGAGCAGTTGGGCGGTGGTGTCGCCTTTGGGGAAGAAGGTCTTGGCGAAGTACAGGGAGAAGGCGGCGTAGACGTACCAGTCATACCACTCGACCATGTTGCCGACAGAACCGCTGAAAATCGATTTGATGCGACTGGCGGTGGTTCTTTCTTTAGCCGGCGTGGCAGCCGACCCAAGGGGCAGGGCGTTGGAGTTATCCATTGAAGGATCCTTCATTTAATTGTTTTTGTGGAGCGCGATTAAACGCAGCCTGCAGGGGCTATAGCAGGAGCTGTGCCAAGGAGGAGAGGGCCGGTTTAGAGGGGGGAAGGCGTTTCGATGAGCGGAAATCCGCTTATTCATGGTGGGTGATGGGCGGAAAATTGCTTATGGTTTTGTTGTTTGCTTTGCCTGTGCAGGCCTCATCGCGAGCAAGCTCGCTCCCACAATGTTCGGCGTACACAGATCCACTGTGGGAGCGAGCTTGCTCGCGATGGGGCCAGGACAGGCACTGCAAAAACTCAGCTGTCCTGCAAAAACATCTCTCTGCTCAACCCATGCCGCTGCATCTTTTCATTGAAGGTCCGGCGCGGCAGTTGCAGTTCTTCGAGCACCGCTTTCACATCGCCCTTGTGCCGGGTCAATGCCGCACGCAGGCATTGCGCCTCGAACGCTTCCTGCTGCGCCGCCAGTGACTGGCCGGGTTCGATGCCCAAGGGCTCCGGCTCACCGAGCCCCAGTACCTGACGCTCGGCGACATTCGCCAGTTCGCGCACGTTGCCCGGCCAGTCGTGGCTCAGCAGGTGACTCAACTGGGCGCCGCTCAGCGGTGGAAATTTGCGTCCCAGGCGTTCGGCGGCGTTTTGGGCAAAGGATTCGAACAGCAGGGGGATGTCTTCACGGCGTTCGCGCAAGGGTGGCAGGCGCAGTTCCGCGACGTTCAAACGATAGGCCAGGTCTTCGCGAAAACGTCCGGCACGCGCTTCGTCGAGCAGGTCCGGCTTGGTCGCGGCAATGATGCGCAAATCCACGCGGATGCTCTGGTTCGAGCCCAGTCGTTCAAGCTTTTGCTCCTGCAACACCCGCAGCAGTTTCACTTGCTGGGCCAGCGGCATGCTTTCGATTTCATCGAGAAACAGCGTGCCGCCGTCGGCGTACTCGAGCTTGCCGATGCGCTTGCCGGACGCCCCGGTGAACGCGCCGCTCTCGTGACCGAACAGCTCTGCCTCGAACAATTGCTCGGGAATGGCCGCGCAGTTGAGTGCGACAAAGGGCTTGTCGGCCCGGGGCCCGAAGTCGTGCAGGCAACGCGCGACCAGTTCCTTGCCGCTACCGGTTTCGCCGCGAATCAGCACGTTGACCGGCAGTGCTGCCAGGTCCAGCACCTGCCGCCGCAGGGTCAGCAAACCCCGGGACACACCGAGCAGCGTGGCATCCAGTTTGGCGCGGTTGTCCGCCAGCTCGTGCAGCGCGCGGTTTTCCAGCACCAGCCGGCGCTTGTCGAGGGCGCGGCGCAGGCTGCCGAGCAGGGTTTCCGGGCTGAAGGGTTTTTCGAGGAAGTCGTAGGCGCCGTCGCGCATGGCCTCGACGGCCATCGGTACATCGCCGTGGCCGGTCAGCAGGATCACCGGCAAATCGGCATCCCGGCGTTGCACCTCGGCCAGTAGTTCCAGGCCGGTCATGCCGGGCATGCGTACATCGCTGAGAATTACCCCGGCAAAATGCCTGGGCAACTGCGCCAGGCACTCGTCGGCGCGGCTGAACAACTGCACCTCGAAACCCGACAGGCTCAACCATTGCTCGACGGCACTGCGGATGCTGCTTTCGTCGTCGACCACGATCACTGAGTTCAGCATGGTTCATGCACCTCCAGGTCGATGGGCAAGGTCACGGTAAACACGGCGCCTTTGTCATGATTGTCGGCACTCAGGCGCCCGCCGGATTCGTGGACGATGGCAAAGGACACGGCCAGACCGATCCCCAGGCCATCGCCCACCGGCTTGGTGGTGAAGAACGGATCGAAGACCTTGGGCAGGTTCTCTTCGGCGATACCGCCACCGTTGTCGATCACGCTCAGGCGCCACAATTGTTCGTCGGCTTCGAGGCGAATTTCCAGGCGTTTGCAGGGTTTGTCCTGCATGGCATCGAGGGCATTGCGCAGCAGGTTGATCAACACCTGTTCCAGGCGAATCGCATCGCCACGCACCCAGGCCGGGCGGGTCAGGTGTAGCACGGTGCTGACCTGTTCGTCGCGCAGCCGGGTGTCGAGCAGTTGCAGCGACTGGTCCACCACCGCCGCCAGGTCCAGGCGTTCGCGCAAACCACTGGGGCTTTTGCGGGCGAAGGTTTTCAGGTGGCCGGTGAGGGCCGCCATGCGCGTGAGCATTTCATCCACCGGTTTGAGCGCCTTGTAGGCGTCGTCGACCCTGCCGTGGTCGAGCAGCAGGCGCAAGGTCGCCAACTGCATGCGCTGGGCGGTGAGCGGCTGGTTGATCTCATGGGCCAGGGCGGCAGACATCTGCCCCAGCGCCGCGAGTTTGGCTGACTGCACCAGGCCCTCCTGGGCAGTGCGCAGGTCGCGGGTACGTTCTTCCACCAGTCGTTCGAGTTCTTCGCGACTGCGCTGGCGCATTTTCGCCAGGCGCCAGCGCTGGTTGAGAAACAGCAACAGGAACACCAGGGTCAGCCACAACCCGGCCGCGGCAAGCGCGGCGTTGCGGCTGTCTTCGAAGGCGACCTGCGGGCGTCGCAGCAGGTGCAGGGTCCAGCCCTCGGTGCTCAGCGGCAGGGATTCCCACAGGTAATCCGCCTTGCCGTCCGGGCCATCGACGCGAGCCAGGTCACTGTTGTCGTCGAAGCGCCGCAACGATTGAAACTCAAGTGGCGTCAGCGGCTGCTTGTCGTACTGACGGGTGGTCTTGAGTTCGGCGTGATCGCTGTCGCTCAGCGGCTTGAGCAGGCGATAACGCCAGCCCGGCTGGTTGGCGATGAAGATGATCCCGCGGGCATCGCTGACCAGCAGCGTGTCGCTGCCCTGACGCCACTCCCGCTCCAGTTCGGGAAACTCCAGTTTCACCACCATGGCACCGAGGAACTGGCCGTCGTCATCGCTGACCGCGCTGGAGAGGAAGTAGCCGGGAATCCCGCTGGTCACCCCCACAGCGTAGAAGCGCCCGGTGCCCTGGGTGCGGGTCTGGTTGAAGTACGGCCGGAAGCCGTAGTTGTGGCCGACATAGCTGCTGGGCAGGCGCCAGTTACTGGCCGCAATGGCCAGGCCGCTGCGGTCGAGCAATTCCAGGGTCGAGGATTCGGCGGCACCGTTGATCTTTTCCAGTTTGCGGTTCAGCGCATCCTGTTGCTCGGGGCTCACCGCGCCCTTGAGCGCCGAACGCAGTTCCGGGTCCAGCGCCAGCACGGCGGGCAGGGCGCGGTAACGTTCGATCAGGGTATGCAGGGACGTGGCATACAGCGCCAGTTGCTGATTGGCGCGAGCCGCGTCTTCGACCATTGACTGGCGCACGGTGTGGCGTATCGCCAAGGTGGCGGCGATGGCGGCACCGGCGATGATCAATAAGGTGTAGAGCGCCAGGCGCAGGGGTCGGGAGGTCGTCAACATGCAGTGAACAACAGGCCAAAATGGGGGAAGGCACCATAGCATGCGAAGGGCGGTCTGCTCTCGCCGGAGTACAGTTATCCAACCGAAAAAAAAACCGGTCTGTCGTTGCCGACAAACCGGTTTTTTCAGCGGACCTGAGTGCCGTTTATTGCACTTCTACCGCCAGGCTTTCACTGATCTTTTTCTGCCAGATGGCAGGACCTGTGATGTGTACCGACTCGCCCTTGCTGTCAACCGCAACGGTCACAGGCATGTCTTTTACGTCGAACTCGTAGATCGCTTCCATGCCCAGTTCGGCGAAAGCGACAACGCGGGATTTCTTGATCGCTTGCGCCACCAGGTAAGCCGCGCCGCCGACTGCCATCAGGTAGACGGCCTTGTGGTCCTTGATCGCTTCGATCGCGGTAGGGCCGCGCTCGGATTTGCCGATCATGCCCAGCAGGCCAGTCTGCTCGAGGATCTGACGGGTGAACTTGTCCATCCGCGTCGCGGTGGTCGGGCCAGCCGGGCCAACCACTTCTTCGCGCACCGGATCAACCGGGCCGACGTAATAGATGAAGCGACCTTTCAGATCGACCGGCAGTGTTTCACCTTTGTTCAGCATCTCGACCATGCGCTTGTGCGCGGCGTCGCGACCGGTGAGCATCTTGCCGTTGAGCAGGACGGTTTCGCCCGGCTTCCAGCTCTGCACTTCTTCCGGGGTCAGGGTGTCGAGGTTGACGCGGCGGGCCGACGGACCGGCTTCCCAGACGATTTCCGGGTAGGCGTCCAAAGGAGGCGCTTCCTGGGCAACCGGGCCGGAACCGTCGAGCACAAAGTGCGTGTGACGGGTGGCGGCGCAGTTCGGGATCATGCACACCGGCAGCGAAGCAGCGTGAGTCGGGTAATCCATGATCTTCACGTCGAGCACGGTGGTCAGGCCACCGAGGCCCTGGGCGCCGATACCCAACTGGTTGACCTTCTCGAACAGCTCCAGACGCATTTCTTCGATGCGGTTCTGCGGGCCACGGGCTTTGAGCTCGTGGATGTCGATGGATTCCATCAACACTTCCTTGGCCATGACCGCGGCTTTCTCGGCGGTGCCGCCGATGCCGATGCCGAGCATGCCCGGTGGGCACCAGCCGGCGCCCATTTCCGGGACGGTTTTCAGCACCCAGTCGACGATCGAGTCGGACGGGTTGAGCATGGCCATTTTCGACTTGTTCTCGGAACCGCCGCCCTTGGCCGCCACGTCCACTTCCACGGTGTTACCCGGAACGATGGAGTAGTGGATGACTGCCGGGGTGTTGTCCTTGGTGTTCTTGCGAGCGCCCGCCGGGTCGGCGAGGATCGAAGCACGCAGGACGTTTTCCGGCAGGTTGTAGGCGCGACGTACGCCCTCGTTGATCATCTCGTCCAGGCTCATGGTGGCGCCATCCCAACGCACGTCCATGCCCACGCGGACAAACACGGTCACGATGCCGGTGTCCTGGCAGATCGGACGATGGCCGGTGGCGCACATGCGAGAGTTGATCAGGATCTGTGCCATCGAGTCACGGGCCGCTGGCGATTCTTCGCGCAGGTAGGCCTCGTGCATCGCCTGGATGAAATCCACGGGGTGGTAGTAGGAAATGAACTGCAGGGCGTCGGCAACGCTCTGAATCAGGTCGTCTTGCTTGATCACGGTCATGAGTCGCGCTCCTCTAAAAGACGGGAACATTCAATAAGGTGCTTGCAGCTTGGGTGCATCGGTCGGTTGCAAGCACCTTTCAAGGCACGCCGGGCAAGCTGGCGCGACGCTAAAAAGGCGCGGCAGTATAACGCGCATCAAAGGCCGGCACACGCGCCGGCAGTCAATCGTTGGTCGCATAAGCTCCTGCAACCGAGACGACCTTGCCCATCCCGAAAATTGAATGGTCATTTATCGGTCACGCCACTAAAGTGACATGCGGTCTGTAGAGTAGGACGCTCTGTCAGTCTCCTTTCATCTGGTGAGTCAACGATTGACCCATAACGCCATCCAGCGCCTGTTGCTCAAACGTTTCGCCCTCGCGGCCGGCACCTATGCCCTGGCATTGCTGTTGCTGTGGCTGGCGTTTTTTACCGGTCACTACGATGCACCGCTTTCCAGTGTCGTCATCGGCAGCACGCTGGTGGTGATCAGCCAGGCCTCCCTGTTCGCGGTGTTTTACAGCGGCTATAACCTGCGTTTTTCCGACCCCAGCCTGACCGAGACGCAAGTGTTGCTGGGGCTTGGGGGGCAAACCTGGCTGATCGCCCACCTGGACGAAGCCCGGGGTGCGTTTCTGGTGTTTTACGTGCTGATCCTGCTGTTCGGCCTGTTCCATCTGTCGCGCCGGTCTTTTGTGCGATGTGCGCTGTTGGTGTTTTTCAGTTTCAGTGCGATCACGCTGTGGGAGGGCTACCACTTCCAGCTGTCCGACCCGGCCATGGCGGTGTTACAGGTCTGTGTGCTGTTCATCGTACTGGTGTGGCTGGTGCTGTATGCCCGCTATGTGCAGGCCTCGCGACAGCGCATGCGACAGCGGCGTTTTGCCTTACAGACGCATCAGGACACGTTGCGCGGAATGATGCGCCAGCTCGAAGACCTGGTGGCCACCGACGAGCTCACAGGCCTGTTCAATCGCCGGCATTTCCTGCGCCTGGCTTCACGCGAGTTGAACGCCATGGACCCCGGTGTCGTGCATGGCCTGGCGCTGATCGACCTCGACCATTTCAAACGCATCAACGACCTGCACGGTCATGCCGCCGGCGATCAGGTGCTGCAAGCCTTCGCCGGCGTTGCCACCGCGTGCCTGCGCGACGGTGACGTACTGGCCCGTTACGGTGGCGAGGAGTTCGTGGTGCTGCTGCCCGATTGCGATGCCGACAGTTTGACTTCGTGCTGCGAACGGCTGCGCATCGCGTTCACCGATGTCGAGTTGATTGGTCTGAATGTACGCAGCCTCAGCCTGTCCGCCGGCATGACCCTGCTGGAGCAGGGCGACGATCTCGATGACGCCCTGCAACAGGCCGATCAGGCGCTCTATCGCGCCAAGCGTGACGGCCGCAACCGATGCGCGGCGGCGTGGGAGAACATCGATGCCTGAGCTGCGGGTCGGCGAGCGCCACTGGTCGGTGGCGGCGGGCAGCAACCTGCTCGACGCGCTGAATCAGAACGGCGTGCCAGTGCCTTACAGTTGCCGCGCCGGCAGTTGCCATGCGTGCCTGGTGCAATGTGTGCGGGGCCTGCCGAGTGACAGCCGCCCGGATGCCCTGAGTGCACAGCAGCGTGAACAGGGCTGGCGCCTGGCGTGCCAATGCCAGGTGGTCGAGGACTTGCAGGTGCATGCTTTCGACCCGCAAACCGATGGCCGACCGGCCGAAGTGGCTGCCGTCGATTGGTTGAGCGCCACGGTCCTGCGTCTACGCGTAATCCCCCAGCGACCGCTGCGTTACAGCGCCGGCCAGCACCTGGTGTTGTGGGCGGGCAGCGTGGCGCGGCCCTATTCCCTCGCCAGCCTGCCGCAAGAAGACCGTTTTCTGGAGTTTCATCTCGATTGCCGCAAACCCGGGGAATTCAGCGATGCCGCCAGACAACTGCGCATCGGCGATCCGATCCGTCTCGGTGAACTGCGCGGCGGTGCCTTGCATTACGACCCTGACTGGCACGCCCGGCCGTTGTGGTTGATGGCGGCCGGCACCGGGTTGGGGCCATTGTTTGGTGTATTGCGCGAAGCGCTGCGGCAGGATCACCAAGGCACCATCCGCGTCATTCACCTGGCCCATGATACCGATGAGCACTACCTGGCCAAGCCGCTGCAAGCCATGGCCGCCAGCCGTCCGAACCTGAGTGTCGAACTGTGGACCCCGGCCGAGTTGCCTGCGGCTTTGGCGCAACTGCGGCTTGTTTCGCGGCAAACCCTGGCCTTACTCTGCGGAGCCCCCGACAGTGTCGACGCCTTTGCCCGGCGCCTGTACCTGGCGGGATTGCCGCGCAATCAACTGCTGGCCGATGTGTTCCTGCCCCGTGGTTGAGCGCTGACTTTTCAGACGCGAGACCTGCCATGACCGATGCCATCCAAGTTGAACGCGAACACGGCCTGTTGACCCTGCGCCTGAATCGCCCGGACAAGAAAAACGCCCTGACCCGCGCCATGTACAGCCACTTGGCCGAAGCACTACAACAGGCCGACAGCGACCCCGGGATCAACGCCGTGCTGATCACCGGCTCCGCCGAATGTTTCACCGCCGGCAACGATATCGCCGATTTCATCCAGCAACCGCCGAGCGGCCTCGACAGCCCGGTATTCCAGTTCATGCGGGGCCTGCTCGAATGCCGCAAACCGGTGATCGCCGCCGTGGCCGGAGCGGCGGTGGGCATTGGCACAACGATGTTGCTGCATTGCGATCTGGTCTATGTCAGCCGCGACGCACGTCTGCGCATGCCGTTCGTCAACCTGGGTCTATGCCCGGAATTCGGCTCCAGCCTGATCCTGCCGCGCTTGCTCGGGCAGGCCAAGGCGGCCGAGTTGTTGCTGCTCGGTGAGGGTTTCAATGGTGAACAGGCTGCCGCATGGGGTATTGCGTCCGAAGCCTTGGGCAGTGGCGAAGAAGCCTTGGCCAAGGCGCGGGAGATGGCGTTGCGCTTTGAGTCGCTGCCACCGGAAGCGGTGCGTATCAGCAAGCAATTGATGAAAGCGCCGGACCGGGAGCTGTTGCGCAAGGTGATTGAAGAGGAGGGGGCGTTGTTCACCCAGCGGCTGCGTTCGCCGGAAGCGTTGGCGGCGTTGACGGGGTTTATCAAACGGCACTGAGTTTTCGGTGTCAGGGCCGGCCTCATCGCGAGCAAGCTCGCTCCCACAGGTTTTTGTGGCGATCAGATATTTTGTGAACAACACCTGACAATGTGGGAGCGAGCTTGCTCGCGATAGCGATTGTCCAGCCAATACACTTTCAGGATCAGCATGCAAAAAGCCCCGCCATTCACATGGCGGGGCTTTTGTTTTTCAGCAACCGGTTACTCAGACCATCGGATCGCCAACGTGCAGGATCTTCATGCCGTTGGTGCCACCGGTGGTGTGGTAGCTGTCGCCCTTGGTCAGGATGACCCAGTCGCCTTTTTCCACTACGCCGCGCTTGACCAGCTCGTCGATAGCCTTCTGGCTGACTTCGTTCGGCGCCAGCGAAGCCGGATCGAACGGGATGGTGTACACGCCACGGAACATCGCCGCGCGGGCCTGGGCTTCGCGGTGTGGGGTGAACGCGTAGATCGGCACCGAGGAGCGGATGCGCGACATGATCAGTGGGGTGTAGCCACTTTCGGTCAGGGCGATGATCGCCTTCACGCCCGGGAAGTGGTTGGCGGTGTACATGGTCGCCAGTGCGATGCTTTCGTCGCAGCGCTCGAACTCTTTGCCGATGCGGTGGCTGGAGGTCTTGCTGGTCGGGTGCTTTTCGGCACCGATGCAGATGCGCGCCATGGCCTGAACGGCTTCCAGCGGGTACAGGCCAGCGGCACTTTCCGCCGAAAGCATCACGGCATCGGTGTAGTCGAGCACGGCGTTGGCTACGTCGGACACTTCAGCGCGGGTCGGCATCGGGTTCTGGATCATCGACTCCATCATCTGGGTCGCGACGATCACCGCCTTGTTGTGGCGGCGTGCGTGCAGAATGATCTTCTTCTGGATGCCCACCAGCTCGGCGTCGCCGATTTCCACACCCAGGTCACCACGGGCAACCATCACCGCGTCGGACGCCTTGATCAGGCCGTCGAGGGTTTCGTCATCGGCCACGGCTTCGGCGCGTTCGATCTTTGCCACCAGCCAGGCAGTGCCGCCGGCTTCGTCGCGCAGTTGACGGGCGTATTCCATGTCGGCGGCGTCACGCGGGAAGGACACCGCGAGGTAGTCGACTTCCATTTCCGCGGCGAGCTTGATGTCGGCCTTGTCTTTTTCAGTCAGGGCCGGAGCGGTCAGGCCGCCACCGCGACGGTTGATGCCTTTGTGGTCGGACAGCGGGCCGCCGATGGTCACGGTGCAGTGCAGTTCGGTGGCCGTGGCGGTATCGACGCGCATCACCACGCGGCCGTCGTCGAGCAGCAGCTCGTCGCCCACGCCGCAGTCCTTGACCAGGTCCGGGTAGTCGATGCCGACCACTTGCTGGTTACCTTCGGTCAGAGGATGGCTGGTGGAGAAGGTGAATTGATCACCGATCTTCAGCTCGATCTTCTTGTTGGCGAATTTGGCGATACGGATTTTCGGGCCTTGCAGGTCACCCAGCAGGGCGACGAAGCGACCGTGTTTGGCCGCGAGGTCACGCACCAGCTTCGCGCGAGCCTTGTGCTCGTCGGGGGTGCCGTGGGAGAAGTTCAGGCGGGCGACGTCCAGGCCAGCCAGAATCAGCTGTTCGAGAACTTCCGGCGAGTTACTGGCCGGGCCAAGGGTGGCGACGATTTTGGTACGACGGACGGACATGCAAAGACTCCTGAGTTCAAGCGCTGAGTGAGGCTACTATGCTCCGAAGTTGTAGTCATTGTTCGAATGCACTACTTATCGCTTTCTTTATTGAACCCCACAACTTTGCATCCGGCAGCCTGAAGATTTCCGACCACAGGTCGATACAGGGTTCAAGACAGGAGATCCCCCATGCGATTCGTGCTCATTGCCGCCCTTGCCATCAGCGCCCTCAGCGTCACGGGCTGCACCCGTTGGTCGATGAACCATCATTTGAACAATGCCTACAGCGCCTATGACCGGGGCAATTGCGAGCAGGTGATGCTCGAACTGTCCAAGGTCGAACGCGACAGCCGCGCGCGGCCTTACGTGTGGCCGGAAGTGTCGATGATGCGCGGCCTGTGCCTGGAGCGACAGAAGATGTTTATCGACGCGGCCCAGACCTATCAGTTCATCATGGCGTCCTATCCACAGAGCGAGTACGCCTACCGCGCCCATGCCCGCATTGAAACCCTGCAGAGCCTGGGCCACTATCCGACGCGCAGTGCAGCGGCCGTTAAACCGACGCAGTTCTGATGGCAGTAACCCTCTGATCGCTGGCTCACCGGCGGTGGTGAGCTATAGTCCAAGGAACCGGTTTTAGAGCCTTGCCTCTGAACCGGGGCAACACCTGTGACCGGCACAAGCAAGACTTTGCGCTGTCAGGACTGGCGCACCGGAAGCGGGGAGAGCGGGCAAAGACTTGATGCGTACCCGTTCCGAAGCAGTAGTGCGGCTCTGCTTAAGAGCCTTGCATAGCGAAATTGCACATGTTCACCGACCGCCGAATCGAGCGGCATCAACTGCCGTACTTCCTGAAAGTGTTCAACGGCATCACCGGCAAGCCCATCGGCAATCTGGGCAATGTTTCTGAAGACGGACTGATGCTGATCAGCCAGTTGCCGATGATGATCGGCGCCGACTTCTACCTGCGCCTGAAAATTCCCGGTATCGAAGGTGGTCAGCAGATCATCGACCTGCAGGCCTGTTGCCTGTGGTGTCACGAAGACGTGACCCCCCAACATTATGACGCCGGTTTCAGCCTGCAACGGGCGCCACCGGAGTATGGGCAACTGGTGGAGGCGTTGAAGCAGTATTTCAGTTTTCTGCCGTTGCCGGCTTCGGCTTGAGATCACTGGGAAACCGGCTGTCAGTGATTGCTCAGGCTCAAACTCCAGCTCTTTTCCAGCCCAGGTACCGGGTCACCAACTCTGCCCCCAATTCGCCGGGCCGCGCATCTATCAACAGTACTCCATGAGCGTTCAAGCGCTCATGGAGTTCGGCGCGTGCATTGAGGTAGTCCACGGTCCCGCAATACGCCAGCGCCTCGGGCAAGGTCTGCACCGGTGACTGACGCAGGGTGTCGAGCACGTCTTCGCGCAGGCTCGCGACCAGCACCTGATGCTGCTGGCTCAGGCGGTTGATAGCCGAGAGCAGCTCATCGTCGTCCTCTTCGCGCAGGTTGGTCACCAGCACCACCAGTGCCCGGCGTTTTTGCCGTACCAGCAGTTGTGTTGCCGCAGCTTGATAGTCGGCGCTGCGTTGGGTGCTGTTCAGGTCATAAACGCTGTTGAGCAGTGTATTGAGATGGCTGGTGCCTTTTACCGGAGCAAGGTAGCGCGTCTGTTCGCTGGCAAAGGTACTCAGGCCCACCGCGTCGCCCTGGCGCAGTGCGACGTAGCTGAGCAACAAACAGGCGTTGAGGGCGTGATCGAAGTGCGACAGCTCATCATCCTGGCTGCGCATGTGCCGGCCGCAGTCGAGCATGAAAATGATCTGTTGATCGCGTTCGTCCTGATATTCCCGGGCAATCGGCGTGCGCTGCCGGGCAGTGGCTTTCCAGTCGATCTGGCGCAGGCTGTCACCCTCGCGAAATTCGCGCAATTGGTGGAATTCCAGGCCCAGGCCCCGCCGTTGTTTCTGACGTACTCCGAGCTGGCTGAGCCAGTTGTCCACTGCCAGTAGTTGCCCTTCGTAGAGGCGGGCGAAGTCGGGGTAGACGCGGGTGGCGTCGGGCAGGTCGAGCAAGCGTCTGTCCGACCAGAGCCCCAAGGGACTTGGCAGGTTGATTTCGCAGCGTTCGAAGCTGAAGTGTCCGCGCTTGAGCGGACGCAGGCGATAACCGGCCAGGCTGTGCTGGTCCGGTTGCAGCTCGACCGTCAGGGGCAGGTGTTCGAAGCTCAGGCCTGCTGGCACATGGTCGAAGACTTGTACGTTCAGCGATTGGGGAAAGTCGTGTTCGACAGTCAGTTGCACTTCGCTCCATCGACCCAGCGCCAGGCTGCCGGGCAACTGGCGTTTCAGTCGGGGCGAAGGCAGGCGCTTCACGCGCACCGCATCCAGCAGGGCCAGAGCCAGCAGCGCCAGGAGCAACCCCCAGTTGATCGCCATGAGATTCGCCGGAACCGCGAACTCCAATGCCCCCAAAGTGCCCGACACAATGCCGCAGGCCAGCAGGATCAGCAGCCAGGCGAGCATCAGGCGCGAGGGTTTCACAGGCGCGGCGCCGGCACTTGGTCAAGCATCTGCTGGAGCACCTGATCGACATCCAGGCCCTCGATGTCCAGCTCCGGCGCGATGCGCACACGATGACGCAGCACGGCCAGGGCGCAGCCCTTGATGTCATCCGGAATCACGAACTCACCGCCGCGCAGCAGCGCACGGGCGCGGGCACAGCGCACCAGCGCGATGGACGCGCGTGGGCCGGCGCCGAGGATCAGGCCGGGCCAGTTGCGGGTTGAGCGGGCCAGGCGCACAGCGTAATCGAGCACCTGATCGTCCAGCACCAGGTCGCTGGCGATGCGTTGCAGGGCCAGTACATCCTTGGCCTGTAACAACGTGCGCATCGGTTGAACATCGAGCATGTCGGCCCGGGTCGAGCGGCTGACCTGACGCACCATGTTCAGCTCTTGCTCGGCGTCGGGGTAATCCATGCGCACCTTGAGCATGAAACGGTCCAGTTCGGCCTCCGGCAACGGGTAAGTGCCTTCCTGTTCGATCGGGTTTTGCGTGGCGAGCACCATGAACGGTTGCGCAATGGGCAATGGGCGGCCTTCGAGGGTGACTTGCCGTTCCTGCATGGCTTCGAGCAGCGCCGCCTGGGTTTTCGCCGGGGCACGGTTGATCTCGTCGGCGAGTAGCAGGTTGGTGAACAACGGGCCCTTGCGCAGTTTGAATTGCTCGGTTTGCAGGTCATACACCGCATGCCCGGTGACGTCGCTGGGCATCAGGTCCGGGGTGAACTGGATGCGCGCAAATTCACCGCCGAAACAGCGGGCGAGGGCGCGCACCAACAGGGTCTTGCCCAAACCCGGTACGCCTTCGAGCAGCACATGGCCGCCGGCGATCAGCGCCGTCAGGACGTCGTCGATCACGCTGTCCTGGCCAATCACTGCTTTTTGCAGTTCTTTGCGTACGGCCTGGGCCAGATGCCCGGCACGCTGACGCTGTTGAGCGACATGGCTCGGTGCGTCGGGCTCGATTGGTTGACTCATAGTGCGTTCCTCAGGGATTGCAGGTGGGCGACCTGACGGCTGAATTCAACGCTGGAAAGCCGTTGCTTCGGTCGTGGGCTCATGGCCTGGCTGATAGCGCGTGTGGGTTGGCCGGTCAGGCGCGCGAGCACCAGCCATTGTTCGGCAACACCGAGCTGTTCAAAACCGGGATGGCGACGCCGCACGCGCCGCAGGATGTCTTGCTGCAAGGCTTGCAGCAGGCCGGCCTGACCGTTGCGACGCAGCAGGAAGTCGGCACTGGCGCGCAGGTGCTCCTGCAATTGTCGGCGCGCTTTCGGTGCCGGTTCCAGCAATGGACCCTGACGCACGCCAAAGTGCCAGAAACCCAGGCCGATCAAGGCGAACAACGCGACCAGCGCTTGGGGAAAATAACGCAGCAGCAAGCTCGGCAGGCTGTCGTGATCGGTATTGAAGATCAGCGTCACGCGGGTGTCGGCTGTCAGGTACCAGAGCAGCCAGGCATTGTCGTACTGGTCGATGGCCGGGGTTTTCCACAAGTCGGCATCGGTGACTACGATGATCGAGCCGAGGTCGTAATTGAGCTGCATCATGTGTGTGGCCCCGGCGCTGTTGGCCCAGGCCTGGGCGAGGTTTTTCGGGTCTTCGAGATGGAACGTGGTATCGAAACCGGCGTAGGCCGGGGCGTCTTCGTTTTCCAGATAGAGCTTGGTCAGTTGCGGGTACGGATCTTCGCCGACATTGGGTGGCGGTGCCTTGAGGTCTTTGCTCAGGGACTGGTGCAGTTGCACCCGATCGAGCAGCAGGTCATTGCTATGGCCAAGTTTTTCATCCCACAGCGACTCGGCGACGAACAGAAGCCGCCCGCCGGCCCGGGTCCAGTTCATCAGCTGGTCGATCTGCCGCGGGGTCATGTTGTAGCGGTCACCGAGCAACAGCAGGCTGTGTTGATGCGGGTCGAGGCTGGGCAGGATGTCGAGGCCATTGGCGTGGCCGACGCTCAGGCCTTGCTTGCGCAGGAACAGCTCCGCCGCCAGATATGGGTTGGCCTTGGCTTCGGGGGAGGGTCCGTGGTCGATTTCGGTCTGGTAGGGGGATGCCTTGAGGTACAGATAAACACTCAGCGCAGCCACCAACCCGGCGATCAACACCCCTGCTATCGCCCCCCAGCGCCGATTCAACGGACAACCTCCGAGCCGAACAGAAAACGCCAGCCGTTACACAGTTCCTGTTGCACCTGAGCGGGCGGCAGGCGATGACCATAAGCCATGTTTTGCCAGTGCCCGGTCAGGGTTTGGCTGTAGGCCAGCAAGGCCGGTCGCTGTAACAGCTCGACCCGCCGCAGCACCTGCCCTTCGGTGTCGGCGGCTTTGAGCGCAATGTTGAAGTCGTGCAACAGGCGGCTGAGCAGGGCGCGATAGAGCAAGCCGAGTGCTTCGCGCGGATGGGTCTGCCAGAGGCTTTCAGCACTGGTGGCGATGTCGGCGGGCAGGGACTCGGGCTTGAGGTCCAGGCCGAACGCCCGCTGCGGTAATGGCCTCGTGGCTTTGATGTTGAGTGTCGGTCTTCGGCTGACGAATGCCTGCAACCAGTCACGATAGCGCCAGATCAACAGGCCGATGGCTCCGATAACGATGCCCCACAGCACGATTTCAATCAGTGTCGCCAATGCCCCGAAGTGCTGCCCCTCAAACAGCTTCAACAGGGCCTTCAACCACAGCGGTGTCTTGCCGTCGTCCGGGGCTTCAGCACTCGGTTGGTCTTCGCCAAAGCGATAGCGTGTCACCGTTTCCCGGTTCCTGAAGGGCGGCTGTTCGAGGATCGCCTTGATACTGTCCCGGGAGGCCTGGCTGGTCAGGGACTGGTCCAGCAAGCGCGGGCTGTCGGGTGAAGTGGCCGGTTCGGCGGCCCATGCGTTGTGAGTGGTCGGCATTAGCACAATCATGGCGATCAACAGGACAGCGCTTGCACTGAGCAGACGCTGGCGCATTCGGCGGAACACCAGTTCGATATCCCAGGCCTCCAGAACGGTGCGCCGGTTCAGGTAAAGGCTGAAACCGCAGGCGACATAGATCGGTTCCCAGACCACCAGCACCAGTGCATAAAAGGCATTGGTCAGGTGTTCCAGCCAACGCCAGTCCTGGGTGGCCGCCGAGATCAGCGACTGCCAGCTCCAGTCGAGCGCGACCTGTTGTGGCAGCAGCAGATAGAACAGCACCATCAAGCCGATCCACAGCGCGCCTTCCAGATGCGCGCCGATGATCGTCAGCCAGCGTGCGGCGCCGGCGTCTCGCTGCAACAGCACCTGTAGGCGCTGCTGGCGTTGCTGTCCGTCGAGGTCTTCGAGTTGCACCACCGGCATCACGAAACTGCGGGGCAAACTCAGGCGTCGCCAGGTCAGGCTGGCCAGCAATTGCGGTTTGAGCAGGCGCGGCCATTGGCGCAGGGCCTGCTTGAGCGTGGGCGTTTCACCGAACATGGCCTGGGACAGGATGTATAGGGGCAGACGTTCGAACGCCGGCTTCAGCCACCAGAAAATGAACACGGCGAGAGAGGGCGAATCCCAGAGCCCCCAACTGAGCAGCGCGAAAATGGGCAAGGTGACCATGGCCCAGCTGGTCATCAACAGGCGTCGGTGCCGCTGGTTCAGGAGCACCCCGAGGTCCATGGCTTCCCAGGTCGAGCGCGGGCGAATCACTACGGTGGCGTCACTCAGGCGCATGACGGCGACGTCCGGCAAACACGAGATAAACCACCACCAGCAACCAGAGCGCTGCGCCCACCAGGTACTTGGTCTGGTGCGACGGGCCAGTCAAGGATGACCAGTAAGCTTCGATAAACGCAGCGATCAACAGAAACAACATGACCCCGCAGATCAGCATCACGCTCTTGCGCGCGGCCAGACGCAAGGCCTCGGCGCGTGGCAGGCGTCCCGGGGCGACCAGCGCCCAGCCCAGCTTCAGACCGGCGGCACCGGCCAGGGCGATGGCGCTGAGTTCGAAAGCGCCATGGCCGATCACGAATGACCAAAAGGTTTGTCCGTAGCCGACGTAAGTCAGGTGCCCGGCCACCGCACCGATCATCAGGCCGTTGAAGATCAGGAAAAACACACTGCCCAAACCAAACAGCAAACCGCTGGCGAAGGTCTGAAAGGCAATGCCGATGTTGTGCATGATGTAGTAGCCGAACATCGCCCAGTCCTCACTGGCGGCCCGTTCCGCCGTGCGCCCGAGGTGTCCGGCAACGGGGTCGTACATGCTTTGCATTTCACTGACCTGCTCGGCGGGGATCAGGTTGTAGACCAGGTCCGGGTACAGGTACACCAGCAGCGCGAAACCGGCCAGGCTGGCAAAGAACATCAGGCTGGCGGCGAGGACGAAACGCCACTGTTCGCGCACCAGTCGCGGGAAATCGGCCAGGATGAATGCCAGCACATTGGCACCCAAACGGCTGCGGTGACGGTAAAGCTGTTGATGCCCGCGCAGCACTTGTTGCTGCAGGGAGTCGATCAGAAAACTGCTGTAGCCACGCTCCCGGGCCAGTGCCAGGTGTTGGCAGAGACGTCGGTAGTCCCTCGGGAAGCTGCCGGCCCCGGTGGCTTTCCTGTCGCGCTCCAATTGCTCGAGCAGGCGAGCGAACTGTTCCCATTCGGCCTTGTGCCGGTTTTCAAAAAGGCTTTGCTTCATGTCGGCCCCAACAGGCCGCGGGCGATGCCGTTGAGCTCGGTCACCGCCTGCGGGGCCGGGACTTGCAACGGTTGGGCGAGGATCGCAGCCAGTTCATCGGCCCGCGCCGGGGAGAGTTCGCCCTGGCGCTCGGCAAACCCGAGAATCGCCCGTTGCTCGGTGAGAGTCAGGGCAAAGGCCGGGCGGCGGGGCTGGGCTTCAGGGATTTCGGGGCGGGTGTGCGATTGTTCGCGGTAGATCACCAGGGTCCCGGCGGCGATATCGCCGAGGCGCTTGAAGTGGGTATGTTGCAGGCAACTGACGGCCCCGAGGAAGTAACCGAAGGGCAACAGGTCGACAACGCGCAGCAGGTTGCGCAGCAACGAAGCGGACCAGCCGACCGGGGTGCCATCGTCGTGCACCACCCGTAATCCCATCCATTGCTTGCCCGGCGAGCGGCCGTGGTTCAGCACCTCGAACAGCACCATGTACCACCAGCTCACCACGAACAGCAGGATCGAGCCGAGTCCGGCTCCCAGTTTGCCGAGCATCGCCAGGGCAATGAACAGCACGCCCAGGATCAGGCCGCGCAAGCCAAGATCGATGGAGAACGCCAGCGCACGGACCATCAACCCGGCCGGGCGCAGTGGCAGGTCGACGCCTTCCGGCGTTTCGACGTGATACCGCGTATCCAGTGGCGGTGACAGCGGCGCATTCCCTGGCAGTGCTGTGGTCTCGAGCATGGGCAACCTGATGATGTGGCCTGGATCGGGATTCTGTGTCCATCCGATGCTAGCAGCCTATGCGGGGGGAAACGACATAACTATGGAGGGCATGGCGAGTCGCGCAAGGTGCTTGAATGACAAGACTACTGGCCGGGGCGGGAGGTGAACGCCTAGACTTTGCCGATCTTCAGTTCAGGAATCGCCCGTGACCTCCATCTTCTGGTACGACTACGAAACCACTGGCATCAATCCCCGTTGCGACCGTCCGTTGCAAATGGCCGGCCTGCGCACTGACTTCGATCTCAATGAAATCGACGAGCCGGTCAATCTTTACTGCCAGCCCAGTGACGACATCCTGCCGCACCCGGCCGCCTGCGCGATCACGGGAATCACTCCCGGGCAATTGCAAGCGCAGGGCTTGAGCGAAGCCGATTTCATGACCCGGGTGCATGCCCAACTCGCAGCGCCCGGCACCTGTGGCGCGGGGTATAACACCTTGCGTTTCGACGACGAGATGACCCGCTACAGCCTGTACAGAAACTTTTTCGACCCTTATGCGCGGGAGTGGCAGGGCGGCAACAGCCGCTGGGACCTGATCGATGTGGTGCGCGCCGCCTATGCCTTGCGCCCCGATGGCATGGTCTGGCCGACCGATGACGAGGGGCGGGTCACGCTCAAGCTCGAACGCCTGACCACTGCCAATGGCATCGATCATGGCAATGCCCACGAAGCGCTGTCGGACGTTCGCGCGACGATTGCTCTGGCACGCCTGATACGGGAAAAACAGCCAAAGCTGTACGACTGGCTGTTTCAACTGCGCAGCAAGCAAAAAGTCATGGACCAGATACGCCTGCTGCAACCGCTGGTGCACGTTTCCGGGCGTTTTTCGGCCGCGCGCAGCTATGTGGGGGTGGTGTTGCCGCTGGCCTGGCACCCGCGCAACAAGAACGCCCTGATTGTCTGTGACCTGCACCTCGATCCCCAGGGCCTGCTCGATCTGGATGCCGAAAGCTTGCGCCAGCGCTTGTATACCCGCCGCGACGAACTGGCCGAGGGCGAGTTGCCGGTGCCGTTGAAGCTGATTCACATCAACAAGTGCCCGGTGGTGGCACCGTTGTCGGTACTTCGCAAAGAAGACCAGCAACGCCTGGGGCTGGATATGGCGCTGTATCAGCAGCGGGTGTTGCGGCTAAATGACGCGCAGAAAGTTTGGCTGGATAAAATCCTGGCGATTTATGCCCGCGAAGATTTTTCCCAGAGCCAGGATCCGGAGCAACAGTTATACGATGGATTTATCGGCGATCGGGATCGACGATTGTGTGAACAAGTCAGAAGCGTTGACCCGAAGCAATTGGCACAAGAGCAGTGGCCTTTCGATGACGAACGTTTGCCTGAATTGCTGTTTCGATATCGCGCACGCAACTTTTCCGACACGTTGAATTGCGAAGAGCAAGAACGCTGGCGAATATTCTGTCAGAAACGTTTGTCAGAACCCGAGTGGGGGGCACCAAATACCCTTGAAAGTTTTGCAGAGGCCTCGGCCCAATTGAGCGTTAGTGCTACTCCGTTTCAGCAGGGGGTGCTCAGTGAGTGGCAGGATTATGTCCAGGGACTGCGCCAACGTTTGTGTCTTTGAAATCGAACATGCCGGGGCTTAAACACCGCGCATAAAAAAACGCCAGCATTCGCTGGCGTTCTTTTTTGTCACGGATCCGTCTGCGACAAGCTCTGAGGCTTAGTCCAGCAGGGTAGCCCAGCCTTCCACCACGTCACCGCCCCACTTGGCTTTCCACTCTTTCAGAGTCTTGTGGTTGCCACCTTTGGTTTCGATGACTTCACCGTTGTGCGGGTTTTTGTACTGTTTAACTTTGCGAGCACGTTTGGTGCCGGTAGTTTTCACTGCACCGCCGCGTGGTGCCTTGGTTTTGGATTCTGGATCCAGCAGCGCGATGATGTCACGCAGGGACTTGGAATACTCGCCCATCAGGGTGCGCAGTTTGCCTTCGAATTCCAGCTCGGTTTGCAGTTTGTCGTCTTGGGACAGGTTCTTCAAACGGGCTTGCAGCTCTTTGATAGCTTCTTCGGTGGCGCGATATTCGTTGATCAAGGACATGTGGACTACCTTATGTTGTGCGCTGGATGGCAGGTGACAGTGCGGCAATAATAGTCACGGTGTTTCATCAAGTAAACATTTAAGCCAACTTTATTTAATTTAGTTGCTGTGTCTTTGGTGCACATCGGTAGTGCAGTTATTGTCGGTCAGATATACATAAATTAACAATTGACCGGCACCGCTAGAGCATCCGGCGAACAAGCGCGGGCGCTGCCCGTCCTGCCGCACCGACCTTCCGGCGGGGCGAAACGTCATCAATACTGCAGTTTTGCTGCGCAATCGCTAGAATGGCGGCCTTTGCGAAGTTCTGGAGTTTCCCCCTCATGCGCACTTTTCGTCTGGTGATTTCTTGCCCGGACCGTGTTGGCATCGTTGCCAAAGTCAGTAACTTTCTGGCGTCACACAACGGCTGGATCACTGAAGCGAGCCATCACTCGGACAATCTCAGTGGCTGGTTCTTCATGCGTCACGAAATCCGTGCCGACTCCCTGCCCTTTGGTATCGAAGCGTTTCGCGAAGCCTTTGCCCCGATCGCCGAAGAGTTCTCGATGGACTGGCGCATCACCGATACCGAACAAAAGAAACGCGTGGTCCTGATGGCCAGCCGCGAGTCGCACTGCCTGGCCGACTTGCTGCACCGCTGGCACAGCGATGAACTGGACTGCGAAATTTCCTGTGTGATTTCCAACCATGATGACTTGCGCAGCATGGTGGAGTGGCACGGTATTCCGTACTACCACGTCCCGGTCAATCCGCAGGACAAGCAGCCAGCCTTCACCGAGGTTTCGCGCCTGGTCAAACAGCACGATGCCGAAGTGGTGGTGCTTGCCCGCTACATGCAGATCCTGCCGCCCGAGTTGTGCAGCGAATACGCGCACAAGGTCATCAACATTCACCACAGCTTCCTGCCGTCGTTCGTCGGTGCCAAGCCGTACCACCAGGCCTCCCTGCGTGGCGTGAAGCTGATTGGCGCGACTTGCCACTATGTGACCGAAGAGCTGGATGCCGGCCCGATCATCGAGCAGGACGTGGTGCGCGTCAGCCACAGCGACAGCATCGAAGACATGGTGCGTTTCGGCCGTGATGTCGAGAAAATGGTGCTGGCCCGTGGCTTGCGTTATCACCTGGAAGACCGCGTGCTGGTGCACGGCAACAAGACCGTCGTCTTCTGACAGACGTACGTCACAGTTGAAATTCGAAGGGCCTGGGCGTTCAATCGCTTCAGGCCCTTCGCCGTTTCTGCACCGAGGACATGACCATGGCCGATCCACTGGACAAAGCCACCGCCAAGGCTCCCGCCACGCTGGGCGAGGGTTGCCTGAGCCGCTACGACCCGGATGACATGGGGCCTGAAACCGGTACTGAGTTTCCTGACGCCGCGCAATTGTGGGAACAGTTGCAGCAAGAGCCCGAGGACAAACCTGAGCCTGCCTGAGTTTCATCAACCTCATCAGCAGCGACCGACGAGCAACAGCAGTCCGCGACTCATGCCGCTCGACCCACACGGTCGTTTTGCAGCGCCAGCCACTGGGCCTTGGTCATCGGAACGCGTCCGTTGTCGAGCAGGCGCTCGAGGGTTTGTAGCCAGTATCGGCGCGAGAACTCATGGCGCATGTCCACCGGGTGCAGGCCCAGGCGAATCACCGGGGCGTGCTGCCAGCGTTGTTCACGGCGGTCGCTGACAAGCATCGATACGCCCCGGCGCAAGGCACTGCGCGCGCTCCAGACCAGCCCCGGCGCCTCGATCGCGATGAAATCCGGTAGCCGGTACAAATGTCGCGAGTCGCTGGTGTAACTCAACGGCAATTGGCGCAGTGCCTGGCGAGTGCCTTGGCTCATCAGCCAGGCCGGGGCGACGAACCCCTCCAGCGGCCAGTCATGCCGGTGGAACATCTCGATACCCGAACGCAGGCGGGCGAGGGCGGTTTCTTGCGACAAACAGTAAAACTCGCCTTCGTGGGTGTAGACCCGACGTATGAACCAGTCGCGAGGATTGCGGGTCATCGGCCCGTCGTCGCAATGGAAATAGCCATGCAGTGCCAGTTCGTCGCCCCGGGCGACCCTGGCACTGAGTAGCCGGCAAAACTGCGGATGGGCGTCCAGATTGTTGTGTTTGTGGAAATCCGGGACCACCAGCCAGGTGATCGGCACGCCACCCAAGGCGTCGATGTCTTTGACGAACGGCTGGTAATCGGCCCAGGTGGGTGGTGCCACGTCGTGCAGTACCAGCAGTAAAGCGGGACTGTTCATGGGCTCAACCATTGGCTGTCAGCGGCCATTGGCTGCCGAGCACGGCGTGATAGTGCCGCAGCAGGCTGTTGACCACCGTATCCCAGGCGTAATGCCGTTCGACATGTAATCGCGCTTGTCGGCCCAGCGCTACGCTGCCCGAGCCGAACAGCTCTCGAACGGCAGTGGCCATTGCGGCGGGGTTGTTCGGTGCGCAGAGCACGCCACAGTCATTGGTGACGATTTCCTCGAAGGCCCCGGCCGCCACGGCCACCACCGGTATACCGCTGGCCATGGCTTCGAGTAACACCAGGCCGAAGGTTTCCTGATCGCCAGCGTGCAGCAATGCGTCGGCGCTGGCCATCAGGCGGGCAACTTGTACGGCCGGGCAGAATTCGTCGATCACCGTCACGTTGGACGGCACGGCCGTGGGCATCGACGAGCCCACCAGCAGCAGGTGATAGCGTCGGCCCAGGCGTTTCATGCAGTCGAGCAGCACCGGCAGGTTTTTTTCCTTGGAACCGCGCCCGGCAAAGATCAAGAGGCGGGTGTTTTCGTCCAGGCCCAGTTCGGCCCGCAGCCCGGGGTCTCTGGCATCGGGATTGAAGGTTTGCAGGTCGACGCCCAACGGCTGCACGAAGACATTCCTGACCCCAAGCCCGGTGAGTTTGTCGGCCATGACCCGGCTGGGCGCCAGGACCCGGTCGAAGTTGCCATAGAGCTTGCTGACATAGGCCTCGACATTGTTGGTCACCCAATGGCCCATGCGGTTGCTGACCAGCAGGGGCAGGTCCGAGTGATAGAAACCGATGACCGGCACATCGAGTTGCCGCCGCGCATCCAGCGCCGCCCATGCGGTGAGATAGGGGTCGCCGACTTCGATCAGGTCGGGCTGCAAATCCTGCAAGACATTGCGCCAGGGCGCGAGACGCAGAGGGAAGCGATAACCCTTGCCGAAGGGCAAGGCAGGGGCCGGAACGGTATAAATGCCATCCTGCTCGCTGAAAGAGGATCCGGGAATCAGCAAGCTGTGGCGAATGCCGGGTTTGATACCCAGGCGACGGTGCTTCGCATCCAGATAAGTGCGTACGCCACCGCTGGCAGGGGCGTAGAACATGGTGATGTCAGCGATATGCACGATGAGCGATCCTCCAGTCCCGGTACTCCTTTGGTTGACCTATATGAAGGATAGATGTTCGGTTGGGGTTGTGCGGGAGCGGGGCATTGGGGGGGATGCAGTGTTTGACAGGCCGCTATCGCGAGCGGGCTCGCTCCCACAGGTTCAGTGACAACTTTGTGGG